>NZ_JABURH010000190.1 GCF_014762765.1 Alcanivorax sp. | reverse complement strand
GCCATGACACACCTCCATTAGGGGCTACCCTAACTATAAAGGGTGTCTACTCTCTGTGGGTAACTCGGGAATTGCATGCCAGGAGGTGTGCCTAGAGCGGTTGTTGATTCTCTTCGTGCTAAAAAAAGAGGTAGAAGTCCTTAGCTGCTAATGACTAATAGCGTTACTAGGCTTGAAGGTGTGTGCAGGTGGGCTCCGTATTGTCCGCTAGATTCCATGGTGATCCGTCACGATCCAGAAACCAAGTGTAGGTTATGGTATAGCAAGTGACCCTTTTGGCAATGATGGCCAGTTAAATAAGCCTAAACACACCTGTGCATCATTGGCGTATGTTGGCTCAGGTCAGCGCTCACGCTTCCTCCAAGGAGATACTAAAAGTGAAAGCAGGCATGATATAGGGATTGGCAACAGGAATCATCGGGGCCAGGTTATGCGTGTCATCGATTAAGTCGAGTGAGCGATGATTGTTCATCGAGTTTTGCTTGGATATTCGTGGTAAAAGTGATGTTTTCCCTGTGGAAAGGTCTCGCTGGTGCGAATTTATTGATGGTATTACCTGAAGAAACAGGGCAGTGAGCGTCTTGAATCGAAATTAGGAGGTTTTATGAAACGGAAAAATCTGTTTTTTGCATCGGCAATGATGCTGTTAATAGCAGGTTGTGGTCAGCAGACGCCAGAAAAGGAAGCAACAAAAACCTCTGCCTCTACGGTACCGGATCTGGGCTCTGAGAAGTTTTGGCAGCGTACGACGGATGGCAGCATCTTGGTAACGCCGGACAATTTCATTCGCGCTGAATCCGACCTGTATCTGGCTGGCCAAGTGGCGGATGGCGCCTTTGGGAAGTTTAAGCACACCAGGGATGTGGCACCGGTTGATAACCAGCTCGTTATTCGGCTGAACCGGGACACTATCTATTCGGCGGCCGTGTTTGATCTCGATGCCGGGCCGGTGACGGTGACGCTACCGGATTCCCAGGGGCGCTTCATGTCCATGCTGGTGATCAATCAGGACCACTATAACCCTCTGGTGGGCTACGAGGCTGGCGACTATGTTTTATCGCGAGAGCTGGTCGGAACCCGCTATGGCATGGTGGCTATCCGGACACTGGCTAACCCCAATAATGAAGCAGACATGAAAGCGGCAAGAGCGCTTCAGGATGCCATTGCTGTCAGTCAGCCCGGAGGCCCGGGAAAGTTTGATATTCCCTCATGGGATCAGGCCAGCCAGGCAAAAGTGCGAGCCGCCCTGCTGCAGCTGGCAGGATCCCTTCCAGATATGCGCTATTCCGCAGGCGCTGGTCCAGAGGACGTTGATGCGGTTCGTCGTCTGATTGCCTCAGCGGCAGGTTGGGGACTGAATCCTGACAAGGATGCCATTTATCTGAATGTGAACCCGGAACAGAATGACGGGAAAAGTGTTTACCAGCTCACGGTGAAAGAGGTGCCTGTGGAGGCCTTCTGGTCAATCAGCGTTTACAACCGTGAGGGTTATTACGAGCCCAATGATCAGAATGCCTACACCGTGAACAGTGTGACCGGAGTAAAGAATGATTCCGGTGAAATGGTTATCCAGTTTGGAGACTGTGGGGATGCGGTTCCCAATTGCCTTCCAGTGGTAGAAGGGTGGAATTATATGGTCCGCTTGTATCGGCCAGATGACAGTATCCTCAATGGGGAGTGGCAATTCCCGGAGGCGGTTCTGGTTGATGAGGGCCAGTAAGGATGATCCCGGCGTCTCATGTGAGGCGCCGGACATCGTTTAATCAGTTATGCGGGAAATCTTGAGTTCGGCCTTATCGGCTGTCAGCGCACTGTGCCGCACCTGCGAAGATTTCTGCAATATCTGGAAGACGGGTTGGCGGAACTTGAGTAATGCCAATGCCATCCAGAATCAGCGCCTCAGACACCGAGGCGCTGATTCTTTATGTCACGGCAGGTAGCCCTGGTTCTGGCCCTGGCTTACATCAATAGAACGCCCGTCACTCAGCATGAGTGTGGTTGCTCCGTCACTGATAAGGTCATATTCAAATCCCCCCTCCAGGCATGTTGCTGCGACATCAATGGTTCCCTGATGAAGGTTTTTCAGCGACCCGGTCAGACTGGCACTGGCAGCTTCCTCTCCCGTCTGCGTTAAAGTCCGGTGGCTGCCTACCCAGGGCAACACCTCCGTGCCTCCTTCTAGAACCGTTGTTTCCGCTTCGTATTTTTCAGCGCCACAGGCATGGGTTGTGAGATCGATTTGTACAGCTTCCTGACTTCGTTCCGATAACGCAGACAACCAGTAGGCATGATTGTGCTGGATATCATATTCGGGGTAGGCATTGGCCGGTTCATAGCGGTAGGTCACCCTTGCCGGGTTCTCCCGTTGGGCCCGGTCAGTGATGTAACGAGCTTCTTTGCTCCACTGATCAATGAGGATATAAGTCAGGTGCTCTGCCACGGGGTGCAGATAGAATTGATAGGGCATCTCGCCCTCGAGTAACCGTTCCTCCAGGCCAAGGCTGGTTGTCACGTGCACGAGTTCATCCGCACCACTGTAGACATGGGCAAAGGGCACATGTTGCAGATTGCTGACGTAGTCGTACACATTGTCCACCGCTCCAATGGTCGAAGATTCCTGTATTTCGTGAACTGGAGAAAGAGCTAGTGACAGTTGATCTTCAAGATTGAAAAAGTCGCCGAGGATGGGAATATCATTGACCAGACTGTCCAGAAGGCTTCCCGCTACAGGGATCTCGCCTTCGTTGATGAGTTCATGGGTAAGTGGAAGATTGAGCAAGCTGCCGGTAAAACCGACCCAGTTGACGCCGGCGGCGTAATCCTGCGGATAGAGAGATGCCATTCTCATTGCACCATAGCCGCCCATTGAATACCCACTGATAATTCGCTTTGAGCTATCAATCGGGTAGTGACGTTCCACATCCGCCTGGACATCCCGTACATCCCTTTCAGAAATATCCGAAAAGAAACCCGTTGGACCACGGCCAAGCGGTGCCGCCAGGATGCGATTCTGATTATCGGCGAAAGCGGCCTGGAAATTGCGCTGATTAATCTGGCTGGCATGGTTGGCTTCACAGCCGTGCAGAATCATTTGTAGCCCGAAGGGGCCTTCGCCTTCGGGGACATAGAAACCATAGGGTTGGTAACGCCCCAGGTAGTGGAAATATTGTTCACAAGGAATATTGGTGTCGCCGTGACGCCCAGGTACGCCCTGAAGAGACACGCCCTCACCGGGGGGCAATGTGTATTCAGACGTGTAGACCCGTTGCTGGAAGCCTTTGGTCTGTGCGGGTTCCTGGTTGATCCGGTTTTCCAGGTCCGCACGGTTCACAGTATGCCCGAACTGTGAAATATCCCCATTGGCTAGTACCTTGGCCTGAATGTCTTCCCAGAAATTGCCGGCATCCGGCAGGAACTGTTCCGGCACAGAGCCCGCGCGAGCCATTTCGTTGGGGCCGCGGAAGGCCAGGTTCATAACGGTGCCATTGGCCTGGGCTACCACCGCCTGGATGCGCCAGATGGGGCTGTCGGGGGCAGGAATGCTCCCTGATAGCGTGTTACTTAGCGGGTCGCCCTGTTCGAAGCGGTAGAGCTTGTCCCACCCGTCGCTACGAATGCCAAGATCGTCCCAGTCTCCACCGCCGGTGGCACGATCGTTGTCCGTATCAATGGCCAACACTGCCAAGGCATCGGTACTGCCATAGAGTGTATTTAGCTCGAAGGTGACATTAACCACATCCCCGTCAAGCTGGAGCGTTAATTTGGCGAGGTCTGCCGTGTTTTCCAGGCCGGCCGGGTAGCGTTGATCGCCGGCAGTGGGGGAAAGCAGGCCAGGTGTGTTCGCTTGCGGATTACCAAATTCCCCGCCCCGGGAAAGCAAATTAAGAAGGTCGATGCCGTTAGTCGGGGAAATGCCGATCAGACCCGTATCGGCACCATAATCATCGTAAATATAGTCACGATAAATCAGCGCGCCATCACAAAGCTCCACGGTGCCTGCTACCCAGCTATCACGGTCGCAGGATATGCCTGCGATCGGAGGGGTTGGCTCAGGCGTTTCCGAAGCGGGAGGCGTGCCCGGGTTATTGTTCGGGGCAGGCGTGGCGGACGAACTGCCACCACCACCGCACGCAGCAATCAGACCCATGGCGGCCAGAACTGACAATCCTTTCAGGTAAAGCATCATTATTATCCTTTTGATGAAAAGACATGCTGGGCCTGGACGTGATGGATCAGCTCACGTTTCGGCCCCCAACAAATTTGTACATGAACCAGGACATCAATCGGGCGGGAAGAATGCGGAAAAATGTAACCATGCGGTTACTGCCGTTGGCCACCGATTGCCTTGCTGGTACTCACTCACCACCCGTCACGAACAGGGTTATGCTCTACCATTCATCACAGACCTTGCTGAGGGCGTCAGGGTTTGCGCGACAGGGAGATTTCCCGATAACGACTGGGCGTTTGCCCGGTCTGTTTCTTGAACCAGCGAATGAATGACTGGCTTTCGGTATAACCCAGGGCCATGGCAATGGTTTCGATGGTTCGGTCACCGGTGGAAAGGTATTCGATGGCCAGGGTGAGCATGGCCTGCTCATGAAGGGCGCGATAATTGATACTTTCCCTGGAAAGCTGTCGGTGGAGATGACGGCTGCTGATGCCCAATGCGCTGGCAAGATTCTCCTTTGATGCTTGCCTGGAGATGATCTGTTCCCGGGTTATCTTGTAGGCATGGTAGTAGAAGCCCTTTTCGGTGCGGGATGATTCCAGAGATTGGGCATGTTTCTCCAGCGAATACATCAGGCCCGGGTCCGCACTATTGAAAGGCAGGGTCAGGGTTTCAGGAGGCATGACCAGCCCATTGTGTTTCTGGTTGTACCGTACCCGGCAGCCAAAATGGGCCTCCACTTCCTTTCTTGCCGCCATCGTCTGGGGGGCCGAGTGGGTGAATCGCACTTCGGTCAGCCAGGTGAATTGTGGATCCTTGAGCAAGCTGCGGGTTGTATTGAGTGCTGCCAGGATGAATTCCGTCGCATGGCGTTCGAAGGTGGGGTTCAGGGTATGGGCGGACCATGACCAGACACAGAGTCCCGGTTCTTTCAGAAGCCGGGTCTTGCCAAAGCCGCTGATCAGATGCTCATAGCGGATGCAGACAAGAATGAAGTCCTGGAGATTCCGGCAAGCCTGACGAATATAGCCCACCACACCAAACCCTTCGGGTCTGACCCTTTGGGCAAGGTGGAAACCGAATAACTCATCACCGGTTTCGTTCAGGCAATGATCGAGTAATTTTTCCAGCAGGAGTGCAGGAACCTCTTTCTGTTCATCCAGCCATAAACGGGTGTCATAGCCCTCGCGCTCCAGCAGGGTGTCCAGATTCAGCCCCATGTCGGGCAAGCTGAGAGACAGATGTCTAAGCAGGCCGGCTTGAACGGGAAGTAGCGATAAGACGGGGTTATTGTCTGCCATGGGAGTATGGGTGGAGCGCCGTTTATTCGTTTTTGTTAGTTCCGAGCACACAGCACGGTTGCTTGAAATATAGTCAGTTACCGATGGGATTACAGGGGCCTGAGCGGCCCCCGAATAAACATTTCAGGCCATAAAAGCCGTCGTTAACAAAAATTAAACGCTTTCAATGACTATTTTTGCGCATCACCACCACCGTTTCCTGAATGGCCACCAGGACCAGAATCAGGGTGGTGGCTACCGCGACGGCCACTGGTGGCACATGGGATGCGGCAACGCAGAGGATGGTCAGGAGTGCCAGCCCAATGTAATGGGAAAGCGGGTGGCTGTTGAACACCAACCGCTTGAACAGAATGTTGGCGATCAGGTACAGCGCGGTACCACCGATCATGGCGACCATGGTGCCGATACCGGTATGCCCGAGGGGATGGGCGAGAACAAACTCGTCCGCCACCGCCACCAGCACGATGGCAATGATCAGCAACAAGTGCACATAGGTGTAGACCACGCGGGCAAGGTGTCCACGGTTATCACTGCTGGCGATAACCTCGCTGGCTTTCTCTGCGCTGAGACTGAAGTAGATCCACCACATTGCCACGGTGGCCACAAAGGCGCTGATAAACGCCGTGAAGGTTGCCAGGTCCCAGTGCGCGCCCGAAAAGGTATTGCCCGTCACCAGCAGGGATTCACCCAGGGCAATGATGAGCAAGAGTCCGCAGCGTTCTGCCATGTGCGGGCCGGAGATATCCCACTCCTTAGTGTCAGAGCGGCCGAGTCCGGGGACCGCGAAGGACAGGGAGGCGGAGGCATACTCGATGAGCAGGGCCAGGCTCCAGAGGACGGTTCGGGTTGTGCCTTCCTGAAGGGCGCCGGTTATCCAGAGAACGCCTGAGACGGCAAACCAGATTGTCATGCGGATAAAGCCGCGATGCAGTTCCGGTCGGTGCTGTCGGCTGCACAGGCAAATAAAAACGGTACGGCCGATTTGCATGGCGACGTAGCAGAGCGCAAACAACAGGCCGTGTTTTCCAAAAGCATCGGGAATGGCAATGGACAGGCCCATCCCCAGCAGCATCAACACAAAGAGCATCAGGCGAACGGCAACGGTCTCCGGGTCCAGCCAGTTGGTGACCCAGGTGGTGAAGACCCACACCCACCAGACGGCCAGCACCACCAGCAAGCCCTGATAGACCCCGTAAGAGGTGAAATGGGTAATCAGCAGATGAGCGCTTTGCGTAATCGCGTAGACGAAGACCAGATCAAAAAACAGCTCGGAAAAAGAGACCTTGTGTTCTGAATGATCACCCTTGGGGCGGAAGAGCCCATGTGTCGGGGAGGGCATGGCTGCTCCTGTTGGATGCTTGATATGGCAGGGATGGCCCCGCCAGGCGGGGCCGGGAGGATCACTTCCCTTCAGTCAGGGTGCTGTAGCTGGTAATCAGATTACGGTAATCCGGGATGTGGTTGGAGAAAAGTGCACCCAGACCTTCGATGTCGTTGCGCCAGTCACGATGCAGTTCGCAGGCGGTACCGAACCAGGTCATCAACTGGGCGCCGGCAGAGGTCATGCGATCCCAGGCCGCGTCACGGGTCATGGCATTGAAGGTACCGGAAGCGTCAGTGACGATGAAGACCTCGAAATCTTCCTCCAGGGCGGACAGTGCCGGGAAGGCCACGCACACCTCGGTGACCACACCGGCAATAATCAGCTGTTTCTTGCCAGTGGCTTTTACTGCCTTGACGAAGTCTTCGTTATCCCAGGCGTTGATTTGCCCTGGGCGCGCGATGTAAGGCGCATCAGGGAATATTTCTTTTAACTCGGGCACCAACGGGCCGTTGGGGCCAGTCTCAAAACTGGTGGTGAGAATGGTCGGCAGGTTGAAGTACTTGGCCAGATCGGCCAGTGCCAGAACATTGTTCTTGAACTTGTCCGGATCAATATCGCGAACCAGAGACAGCAGACCGGCCTGATGGTCGACCAGCAACACTGCCGCGTTGTCCTTGTCGAGACGATTGTATTGCTTACCCATAGTCTTTCTCCTGGTGGTAATGGGTAACGATGTCGTTACCCGTAATTGAACTTTTCACGATGACATCTTTCCGAAATCACCCTGTTGGAAATCCCGGATTGCCTGGCGAATTTCTTCCTTGGTGTTCATGACAAAAGGGCCATAGCCTTCGATAGGTTCGTTCAGGGGCTCGCCGGCGATCAGCAAAAGCTGGCTGTCTGCCTCCGCCTGAATGTGCACTTGACCACCCTGTGCGCTGAGCACAACCATCTGGCCGGCGGCGGTGCGTGCATGTTCATTGATCAGGGTGCTGCCGCTTCTGGCAATCACGGCCGTATTCCAGCCATCGGGAACGTCCAGAACCACATTGGCATGAGCCTGTACGGTGACATCCCAGACCAGCATGGGAGAAAAGGTCCTGGCTGGGCCCTTGTGCCCTTGATAGTCACCGGCAGTGACTCGAATTTCGCCCTTGCCGTCGTCCAGGGGCACCACGGGAATTTGTTCACGGGTAATCCCCTGATACGAAGGCGGTGTCATCTTGTCGGCGGCGGGCAGATTGACCCACAGCTGAATCATTTCCAGGTGACCCCCCTGGTAGGTGAAGGCCGGGGAATGAAACTCCTCATGAAGAATGCCGGCACCGGCCGTCATCCACTGCACGCCACCCGGGCCGATCACGCCACCCTGGCCGGTGGAATCCCGGTGCGCCACTTCGCCCTGATACACAATGGTTACGGTCTCAAAACCGCGATGGGGATGTTCCCCTACGCCGCGGGGCTTGGTGGCTGGGGGGAAGCGGGCCGGGCCGGCATAGTCCAGCAGCAGAAAGGGGCTCAGCTGTTTGCCGTGACTTTCATAGGAAAACAGGGAGCGAACCGGAAAACCGTCACCGACCCAGTGGGGTTGAGGCGCAGTATAGACACCCAGTATTTTTTTCATCGACGGCCTCCTTATCAATCTGCTATGAATGATAGGGATGGAACGGTTGAGCTAATAGGTGGCAAAATTGTGATGCAGCGTTGCATTTTTGGAACGATAAATGGAAGACCTTAACGACCTGTATTACTTCGCCAAGGTGGTGGAATACGGCGGTTTTGCCCCGGCGGGGCGGGCCATTGGTGTCCCCAAGTCCAAGCTCAGCCGGCGGGTGGCCGCCCTGGAAGAGCGTCTGGACGTTCGCTTGCTAAACAGATCGAGCCGTCAATTTTCAGTCACTGAAATTGGTGGGCAGTACTACGAGCACTGCAATGCCATGCTGATCGAAGCCGAATCGGCCCAGGAAGCCATTGATGCCGTCCGGGCGGAGCCCCGTGGCGTGATTCGGTTAACCTGCCCGATCACGCTGTTGCATGTGCATATCGGGCCTTTTCTTGCCGACTTTCTGCGGAAATACCCCCATATCACCATCCATTTGGAGGCCACCAACCGCCGGGTGGATCTGATCAATGAAGGGGTGGACGTGGCCATTCGGGTGCGACCACCCCCGCTGCAGGACAGCGATTTGCGGCTGCGGGTGCTATCCGACAGGGGGTTGGCCCTGGTTGCCAGCCCGGAGCTGGTAGCGCAATTCGGTATGCCGTGTCATCCACGAGAACTGGAGCTGTGGCCCAGCCTGGGGCTGGGTTCGCCGCGGCCGGATTTTCGCTGGGAGTTACGGGGCGAGGATGGCAGCCAGATCAGTGTTTTTCACCAGCCCCGTTTTGTGACCACGGACATGATCGCCCTGCGCCGTGCCGCCATGGCGGGAGTCGGGGTGGTGCAGCTGCCCATACTGACGGTGCAAAGACAACTGGAGCGCGGTGAGCTGGTGCGGGTTCTGCCCCACTGGGCGTTACATCGGGATATCATCCATGTGGTGTTCCCGTCACGGCGGGGTGTCCTCCCCGCGGTGAGAACCCTGATTGACAGTCTTGTGGAATTCTATGAGTCCTTTGATGAGGAATGATTCAGGGAAAGCGTTAATCGCTGGCATGTTCCAGACGATACTGTCTCGGTGTTTTGCCAAACCAGAGCCGGCAAGCGCGGTTAAAGGCGGATTGCTCCGAGTAGCCCAGCAACCCCGCAATCTGGCTGAAAGGCATGTTGGGATCAGCCAGGTATCGTGTGGCTAGAGCCTGTCGTTCCTGACTGAGAATTTCCTCGAAGGTGGTGCCTTCACTTTTCAGCTTTCGTTGCATGGTGCGCTTGTGCATCGACAGTTCCGCCGCAATGACTTCACTGTGACACTGGTTTATCGGTAGCAATGTGTGGATCAGTCGCACCACATTCTCGGTCATGGACACCGGATTGGGCGCTTGCTGGGCGGCCAGGTAGTGTTCGGCCAGCTGCCAGGTCTGGTGGTCGGCACTGGATAACGGTAGCGAAAAGGCAGCTTCGGGTAATTCGAAGCCGCACCAGGGTTGACGAAAGTGGCTGGGGCACTGGAAGACCGAGTCGTAGATGGTCTTGTCACTGGCCCGGTCGTGCATGAAATGGACACTCAGTGGTCGAAAATCTTCTCCACAAAGCAGCGTCATCACCTGGCGCATATTGGCAAGACTCAGCTCATAGGCCTGAAGTTGATAGGGGCCGTTGCCGTCTTCAATAGTAAAATTCAGGCGGATTGTCCTTTGTTTGCCCGACATCCTTGGAATGTAGTTGAGCTTGAGTGCCGGGCAATGGAGGTGCAAATAGCGGGCGATACTGTATGAGGCATCGCCTACCGTTGGGGCGCTACGGGCAATCACGGTAATGGGGCCGAGAATATCCATGCCCTGGAATTCTGCTAACCGCAAACCCAGTTCCGGGAAATTCAACGTTTTCGCGGTGTCCTCGAAAAGCGCTGCCATATCGCGATAGACCAGAAAAGACTGGTCATCACGCTGCGCAGCGGCGGGAATATTATGCCTGGCAAGCAAGGGTAGAGGGTCCTCGCCTCGCTGGATCAGCAGCTCATCATAGCCCCACAAGTTTGTTGCCCTGATCAGGTTGGCCATGCTTTCTCCCTGAAAATACCCACATTGATCCGGATACAGATCAACTGATTGCTATGTCGCGATACGTCAAAAAACTGTCTTGATTCGTCAAGAAAGTCAACGGTGCTTTCTGAAATAGTGCTTTCAGTTTGTCGATCCCGGGTACCTCAGCCTCCGGGTTTATCAATGTGCGCAACAGGAGAAAGACATAATGATAAAAAAATTCACTATGGTGATGTTAGTTACTGGGCTGGCTGCTTGTGGAGGAGAAAACAGCGACTCTTCACCGGTTACTGCCGTTGAGCCCAGGCTCAGTACCTGCTTCTGGAACGGCCCTTATGTGAAGGAAAATCCGGCGGCCAACTTTGCTTACCCGGATACCGGTGCGGCCTATTGGACGGCTGAATATTCGCTACCGGAGGGTGCCACACTCAAGCTTGACGGCGATTTCCCTTATTCACGCTATATTTCCTATAACAGCTATCGAAGTGACGGCACCCCGGCGGATGTGGTCGCCGATAACACTATCGTACCGGAGCAGGGTGCAGTGAACCCCTTCGTGAATGGCAATCCACGTCAGGGGCAGCATCGTGGCTATCAGATTGAAGTCGCTGCGGGTAGTGCTCCGGAAGAACGTGTTGAAAACACCTTGTATGACAATGCGGAAGGTGGAAAGTCCATCCTCATGTACCGGGTTTATGTTCCCGATGAAGGCAATGGCATCCTGGGTGGGGTGGAGCTGCCCGAAGTGTCGGTGACAACCGCTGACGGCGTGACGCACACCGGCGACGATGCCTGCGAGCAAATTGACGCCCAGCAAAAGCTGGTGCAAATCCCTCGCGTCCCTGAGGAAGTTTATGCGAAGGCACGGGAGAATAACCCTGCCCATGTTCCGCCCCTGTGGCTGGCAATTTATAACTTTGAGTGGGCCATTGAATGTGCGTTCTACGATATTTGTGATACCGATCCGGTCCGTCAAGTCGGCTGGTTTGCCAACCTTGATAATCAGTACATGAGCAGTTTTCTTGATCGCAGCATCAAGCCCGTGATGGTCATTCGCGGCAAGATTCCCAGAACGCCGAAGACGCTTGGTGGTGATGAATATTTCGATACCTCCGAAGCTCAGCTTCGTTACTGGTCCATCTGCCAGACTGAATACTACTCACAACGAGTTGAGGCCTGCCTCTACGATGAGCAGATCACCATCAACCCGGATGGCAAGTTCACCATTGTCACCAGTACAGAGGCAGACAGACCGGGAAACGCCAGTGAGAAATGTGGGGTGGGTTTCCTGCCCTGGCCTGAAAACGGGGATGGTTTCTCTGTCGTTGAGGGTAGGGAAGACAATCCGGATGATGCCCTGGTGATTGTCAGAAACATGCAGCCCATGAATGGCTTCGACCAGGCAATTCAGGATACCCAAAAGCCCGGTGACGAAGCAGAGGTGCTGGGAGAGTATCTTCCCTCCATCGAATATTACACAACGGAAGAGTTTGAAGCGTTGGGTTGTGATGCCTATAACGCATTATAAAAACCCATGAGCCAGCAAAACGGCCCCGTTTCCCCGGGGCCGTTTTGCGTTGGGACGCCGGAAAAACAGCGATGCGCGGTTGTCGCGATTCGTCAAAAAATAGTCTCCATTCGTCAATATCGAATTCACCAATCCTGAAATAGTCAGTGACCAACATAGAATTGATAACAAGGAGGCGTCATGACCCCCGAGCACTACGACATCATCATCATTGGCGCGGGGTTGTCCGGCATTGGTACGGCCAGCCACATCGTTCGTGAATATCCCCATAAACGCATTGCCATTATCGAGCGCCGTGAAAAAGTCGGCGGCACCTGGGATCTGTTTCGCTATCCCGGTATTCGCTCCGATTCCGATATGGCCAGCTTCGGTTTCAACTTCAAACCCTGGTATTCCAACAAGGTGTTGGCAAAAGGCGGGGACATCCGTGATTACGTGGCAGATACCGCCAGGGAGTTCGGTCTCTACGACAAGGTCAAGTACGGTCTCAAAATCGATCATGCTGACTGGTCCAGTCGCGATCAGCGATGGGAGCTTTCCACACTGCATGAAGCCAGCGGTGAAGACCGGCATTTTACCTGTGACTTCATGGTGAATTGCGCGGGCTACTATAACTTCGATCGGGGCTATCAGCCTCACTTTGCCGGTCAGGAGCGTTTCAAGGGGGAAATTATTCATCCCCAGCACTGGCCAGAATCGCTGGACTACAATGGCAAGAAAGTGGTGGTGATCGGCAGCGGTGCCACTGCCATTACGGTTGTGCCGGCCATGGCGGAAAAAGCGGAAAGGGTTACCATGCTGCAGCGTTCACCCAGTTACATCATGGCAATGCCGGACACCGATAAATTGTCCATGGCACTGAACAAGGTGCTGCCTAGAAAATGGGTCTTTAACCTGGCCCGCAGTCGCAACATCCTGCTTCAACGTGGGCTGTATCTCGCCTGTCAGCGCTGGCCAAAGCCTGCTAAAAAATTGCTGGTATCGCATATGCACAAGCAGGCGCCAAATATCGACAAGCGTCATTTCAGCCCCAGCTATATGCCCTGGGATCAACGTTTGTGCGCCGCCCCGGATGGAGACTTTTTTGCCAGCCTTCGTTCCGGTAAAGCGGAGATCGTGACCGACCATATCGAGCGGTTTGATGAGACCGGTATTCTTTTAAAGTCAGGCCAGCATCTGGAGGCGGATATTATCGTCACCGCTACAGGGCTGGATCTGCAGCTGATGGGCGGACTGACACTGTCGGTGGACGGAAATCATATTCCTTTGTCGGAAAAGATGGCCTACAAAAGCATCCTGGTTCAGGACGTGCCCAACTATGCCTGGATTTTTGGTTATACCAATGCGCCCTGGACGCTGAAATGTGACATCGGCGGGCAATACCTGTGTCGCCTCTTCGATCACATGGAAGAAAGTGGCTTTACTGCGGCGACGCCAGTCGATCGTCATGGAAATCATACCAATGAAGGCATGCTTGACGGCTTTGCTCCCGGCTATATCAATCGAGCGAAAGACATCATGCCACGGCAGGGAAAGCAGGCACCGTGGAAAGTGACGATGCATTATGGCAACGACAAGCGGGTCCTTCTGGAAGAACCGGTGGATGACGATATTTTGCAGTTTGATACCCGGGCCGGTCGAGATGGTGAACACGTACCAGCGTTAAAGGTGGCAGGATGAATTCGGAAAATGTGAATCCGGAGGCGGGGGGCGACAGCCTCCCCCAGCAGCCGGACGTAGTGCTGGTGCACGGCATGTGGAGCCTGCCGGAGACCTTGCGGGAGCTACACGATGCTTTCGTGGCAATGGGGTATGGTGTGGAGTCCCTGTGTCTTCCGCACCACTATGAAAAATCGGCTTATGACGATGATCGCAAGGCCCGACTGGCAGCGGCCCGACTGGAAGAGTATGTGGATCATATCGTCGAAAAAATACTGCAGAAATCCTGCCCGCCGATTCTGGTGGGTCATTCCATGGGGGCGCTTCTGGCGCAACTGGCCGCTGCCCGAGTGCCTTGCGAAAGGCTTATCCTGCTGTCGTCGGCCGCTCCGGCAGGCATCAATGGCCTCGGCTTATCAGTCATTCGCACCCTGGGCCGAAACTTGTGGCAGTTTCCTCTATGGAAGGCCGTCACCGAAGTGACGGAAGCGCAGGTCAGATATGGCATCGCCAATGCGCAAAGTCCGGCCCTGCAACAGCATATTGCCAGAAACTGTACTTATGAATCGGGCATGGCGACCTGGCAAATCTCAATGGGGCTAATGCTACGCTCCCGTTCTTCCGCCCATGTGGATTTTTCACGAATTCAGTGCCCGGTGCTGATTATCGGAGGAACTGCTGACCGCATTACCCCCATCAGCATACAGCGTCAGATTGCTAACCGATTCAGGGGGCAAGCTGAATTGATAGAGATTGCTGATTGTTGTCACTGGACCATCGGAGGCGAATTTTTTCCGCAGATTCAGAGCGCTATTCATGAGTGGCTGGGTTTCAAGGAGCAGCAAGCAGGATAACGATTCCGTTTTCCTTATCGGTGTACGTCGTCTCAAAAGTGTTAAGGTTATTGGCGTGAGTCGCAGCTTTGCCGAGAACGGATCAACGGCAAAAAAAGTGTGCACTATCCAATAAGCCCCTACAGTAATCCGGAGGGACATTATGTCCCGCATCGCCGTTTTTGCCGACGTTCAAAATATTTACTACACCACTCGCCAGGCTTTTGGGCGACAGTTCAATTATCGCGCATTGTGGGAACAGCTCTGTAATCAGGGAGAGGTTGTCAGCGCCATTGCCTATGCCACCCATCGCGGCGATGACGGGCAGACCAAATTCCAGGATGCACTCAAACACATTGGTTTTACCGTAAAGCTCAAACCCTATATCCAGCGCAGTGATGGTTCCAGCAAAGGGGACTGGGATGTGGGTATCGCCGTGGATGTGATGACCCTGGCGCCGCAGGTGGATACCGTGGTGTTGCTATCCGGTGATGGCGATTTTGATGTGCTGCTGGAGCGGATCAACGTTGACCCCGGTGTGCGAACGGAGGTCTATGGGGTCGAATCACTGACCGCCCGTTCGCTGATTGATAGCGCCTCGGTATACCACCCGATTGGTAACGCCTTGTTGTTGTAGAACGCGGAGCGTTCAGCAAGGGGGAAGAAAACAGGTTGAGGCGGGAAAGCAGGGTATCGTCCTGCTCTCCCGCAAACGTCTCAGCGTGCGGCGTCCAGGGCCTGGCTGATGTCTGCCAGGATGTCGTCAATGTGCTCGATGCCGATGGACAGGCGCACCATCTCGCGGCTGACGCCGGCGTTGGCCAGTTCCTTGTCATCCAGCTGCCGGTGAGTGGTGGAGGCCGGGTGGCACGCCAGGGAGCGGGCATCGCCAATGTTCACCAGGCGCAGGATCAGTTGCAGAGCGTCGATGAATCGCGCCCCGGCTTCCTGGCCGCCCTCGATGCCGAAGCTGAGAATGCCGGACGCGCGGCCGTTCATGTATTTCTGTGCCAGCGCATTGTCCGGGCTTTCCGGCAGGCCGGCGTAGTTCACCCAGTTGACCTGGGGGTGGTCACGGAGGAACTCGGCCACCTTCTGGGCGTTTTCACAGTGGCGGTCCATACGCAGCGGCAGGGTTTCAATGCCCTGCAGGATCAGGAAGGTATTCATGGGGCTCAGGGCCGCACCGGTGTTACGCAGCGGTGCCACTCGGGCACGGCCGATGAAGGCGGCTTCACCGAGGGCTTCGGTATAGACCACACCGTGGTAGGACGGATCCGGCTCATTCAGCACCCGGAAACGCGCCTTGTGTTCAGTCCAGGGGAATTTCCCGGAATCCACAATTACCCCGGCTACGGAGTTGCCGTGCCCGCCCATGTATTTGGTCAGCGAGTGGACCACGATATCGGCACCGTGCTCGATAGGCCGCCACAGGTAGGGCGTGGCCACGGTATTGTCGACGATCAGCGGCACACCGGCCTTATGGGCCACCTCGGCCAGGCGGGCGATGTCGACGATGTTGCCGGCCGGGTTGCCCACGGACTCACAGAAGACGGCCTTGGTGTTGTCATCAATGGCGGCAGCCAGGGCATCAAAATCATCGTGGCTGACAAAGCGGGCTTCAATACCCCGGCGCGGCAGGCTGTGGGCAAAGAAGTTGTAGGTGCCGCCATAAAGTTTGCTGGTGGTAACAATGTTGTCGCCCACTTCGGTGATGGTTTCCAGCGCGTATTCGATGGCGGCCATGCCGGAGGCCACCGCCAGCGCGCCCACGCCGCCTTCCATGGCCGCGACCCGTTCCTCCAGCACCGCATTGGTGGGGTTCATGATGCGGGTGTAAATATTCCCGGGTACCTTCAGATCAAACAGATCCGCCCCATGCTGGGTATTGTCGAAGGCATAGGACGTGGTCTGGTAGATCGGTGTCACCACTGCCTTGGTGGTGGGATCCACCTGAAAGCCGGCACGCACGGCAAGGGTTTCCATCTTCATGAGCAGTCCTTGTATTGTTGTGTGAGTGAGTCAGTGTCAGAGCGTATCAAACTGAGTCCCGGTTATCCGGCGTTATGTCCGGCTCACGGACAGCAGCTGTAAACGCAAAAAATGCCCCTGGTGTGGCCAGCGTATCTCGTTCCCCACCTTTAGGCCGAGCAGGGCGGCGCCGGCCGGGGTCAGAATGGAAATGGCGTCGCTGACGGTCTGTGTCTCGTGGGGCAGGGTCAGCACTCTTTCGTGCTCCCTGCCGGTGGCAACATTGCGAAACCGCAGGCGGCTGCCGAGGGTAACCACGTCCTCCGGCATGGTGCTCGCCTCCACGATATTGGCCCGGGCCAGTTCGTCGTAAAGGTAATCGATCTGGTCCGAATCGCCCTTGAAGTTATCCAGCACGGCAAACAGGCGGTCACGGTCTGTGGTACTGACGGTAATAGGGGGTAGTGTGTTCATGGTGTTCTCCTGACGGTGTTAACAGTGGTTTTGCCGGGTCGCCGAACCCCGGTGTGTCATCAGGTGTTCGGCGTCAGGAGAGAAAGGCAGGGGTGCTCGCAACCTGCGCGAAAGCGCCGGCAGTGGGACAAGACATGAAGCCGTCAGTGACAGCAATAGTAGTGCGAACCAGATTCATGGAGTGAGATTAGCAGAGCCGGTCATTTTGTCCAGCGCGCTGTGAACCAGCGCGTCGGGAGGACAGGGCAGGGCGCTGAATGCCATGCCAAATAACCAAACGCAACGAATCTCATAATGCTGTTTCGCCATGAATATGGATGATTTGGCTATTGGCAGTTGATCGTCACGGCACCAGTATCGTCCGTGGCCCATAACAATAAGGAGATCGGGATGGCGCGAAAATTATCCATTATGGATTCCGGCTGGCTGATGATGGAAACCCGCGAGACCCCCATGCATGTGGGCGGGTTGGCACTGTTCGCGGTGCCGGAGGATGCCCCCAGCGATTACATGGAAAGCGTTTATCGCTACATGGTCGAGGTGGATGGGGTGTGCCGGCCCTTCAGCCAGAAGATCCAGTCCCGCCTGCCGGGCCGGCTGGATGCGACCTGGGTGGACGACAAGAATTTTGATATCGATTACCACGTACGCCACTCCGCTTTGCCGCGCCCTGGCCGGGTGCGGGAGTTGCTGGCGCTGGTATCCCGGCTGCATGCCCAGCGGCTGGACCCCAGCCGGCCCCTGTGGGAGAGCTATCTGATCGAGGGGCTGGAAGGCAACCGCTTCGCCCTTTACACCAAGATGCACCATTCCATGGTGGACGGCATGGCCGGCATGCACCTGATGCAGTCGCGGATGGCCAGTAGCGCCGATGAAAACCTGCCGGCGCCCTGGTCCGGGGAATGGGACAAGCGCAAGAAACCCCGCCAGAAAAACGTGGCAGTGGCCGCCAAGGCCGGCGTTCTGGATGGTGTGGGCAGTGTGCGCCGAGGTGCCGGGCAACTCGTGGACCTGCTGCGTTTGCCCAAGGAAAGCAATGTGAAAACCATCTATCGGGCCCCAAAAACGGTCTTGAATCGTCGTGTCACCGGCGCCCGACGGTTTGCTGCCCAGTCCTGGTCGCTGCCGCGTATCAAGGCAGCAGCAAAAAAGCACAACGGCACCGTCAACGATATTTTTCTGGCCATGTGTGGCGGCGCCATGCGCCGTTATCTGGAATCGCTGGATGCCTTGCCCGCCGAGCCGCTGGTGGCCCAGGTGCCGGTATCGCTGCGCAGCGCCGATCAGGCTGAAGGTGGGGGCAATGCCATCACTACGGTGCAGGTGAGTCTGGCCACCCACATTGCCAGCCCGCTGGGGCGCCTGGTTGCCATTCAGGAATCCATGCAGGCAGTGAAAACCCGCCTGGGCGAAATGCAGAAGGCGGACATCGACGTCTATACGGTGATGACTAATATGCCTCTCTCGCTGGGGCAGGTGACGGGCCTGTCTGGCCGGGTCAGCCCCATGTTCAACCTGGTTATCTCCAATGTGCCGGGGCCGAAGGAAACCCTGTATTTCAACGGCGCGGAGTTGCTGGCCTCCTACCCGGTGTCTCTGGTGCTGCACGGTTATGCGTTGAATATTACTGTGGTGAGCTACAAGGACAGCCTGGAATTCGGGGTCATCGGTTGTCGCGATACCCTGCCGCACATCCAGCGTTTCCTGGATTATTTCGAGGCCTCGCTGGCCGAGCTGGAATAGCGCCTTGGGCGCTGCGGGCCGGCAGTGGTATCTTGCGGGTTCGCTGGCAGGATATTCCCGGAGACACCGTGCATCACGACGACATCGCCCAGGCCGCGCGGCAACTGGCAGAGCAGCTGATACAGCAGTCCATCATGGTGGTCACAGCTGAATCCTGCACCGGCGGTGGCATTGCCCAGACGCTGACAGCCATTGCCGGCTCTTCTCGCTGGTTCGAGCGGGGCTTCGTGACCTATTCCAATGACGCCAAGCAGGAGATGCTTGGTGTGCAGGCCGCGACCCTGGAACGCACTGGGGCGGTGAGTGAAGACACGGCGCTGGAGATGGCGCTTGGGGCCGTTCGCCATTCCCGTGGGCAGGTGAGTATGGCCGTCACCGGCATTGCCGGCCCGGAGGGAGGCACCCCGGACAAGCCGGTGGGTACGGTCTGGATTGCCTGGGGCCACAGTAATGGGGACGCCGATGCGCAATGTTTCCATTTTCAAGGCGACCGGGATGCCGTCCGTCAGCAGACTATCCTGGAAGCCATTCGGGGCTTGAATGCGCGCCTGAAGTCGCCACAATCATCGTCATCCACCAGATATTGAACGCCGGGATACATCTTTCACGCCTTCCTTGCCAGGCATCGTCGATGCTTCGAGCAAGGCCATAGGCACAGGAAATCAACGATTTACCGCACTGATGACGTTGACGGCGTATCAGCCTGCAAGTGGCCATGGCTGCCAGGGTTGCAATGAGCCGCAATAGCTGTTCATAATACTGTCCATATTGTCAGTGCTGGCTAAAAGGCCAGATACGACAAGGCACAACACGGTCGCCGTCAATGATTGACGCACCAGTTAACGGAGAGGGGTCACATGAGCGATAAAGGTAAGGCGCTGTCTGCGGCGCTGTCACAGATCGAGCGTCAATTCGGCAAGGGTTCTGTCATGCGCATGGGCGATCGCAAGCGCGAGCGCATGCCGTCCATTTCCACCGGCTCCCTGGGCCTGGATGTGGCCCTGGGCATTGGCGGTCTGCCGAAAGGCCGTATCGTAGAAATCTATGGCCCGGAATCCTCCGGTAAAACGACCCTCACCCTCAGCGTGATTGCCCAGGCGCAGAAGAAAGGCGCCACCTGCGCCTTTGTGGATGCAGAACACGCCCTGGACCCGGATTATGCGGAAAAGTTGGGCGTGAACGTGGACGACCTGATCGTGTCCCAGCCGGATACCGGTGAGCAGGCCCTGGAAATTACCGACATGCTGGTGCGCTCCGGTGCCGTGGATGTGGTGATCGTCGATTCCGTGGCGGCTCTGGTACCCAAGGCGGAAATCGAAGGGGAAATGGGTGATACTCATGTGGGCCTGCAGGCTCGTCTGATGAGCCAGGCTCTGCGCAAGATCACCGGTAACGTGAAAAA
>NZ_JABURH010000112.1:13941-20389 GCF_014762765.1 Alcanivorax sp. | reverse complement strand
ATTACTCTTTTCTTTCTGCTTAGTCTGTTGTGCTCATCGCTGAGCGCAGCCAATCTGACCCAGGCCCAGAAACAGCAACTCCAGACCCTGTTACCCGGAGTGACGCTGAATGATTCCACTCTGGAAAAACTCGAGGACGTGTTTTACACCAGAGAGATGCCGGTTCGCAGCCGACTTAAAGCCATCAGCCAGATGGTCGGGTTGGACCAGATGCCAGCTGGCAGCACCCTGAAACGCACTATCTGTATCTGGGATATTGGCGGTCGCAACGGGCCTGTGTTCAACGCGGCCATGGAGCAGCGGGCGCTGGCTGTGGAGTACGGCATCAACCTGGAGATGGTGCCCTATACCAACGAAACCGTGATGGTGGACGAGTTCAAGGCCGGCCGCTGCGATGCCGCTCTGATGAGCGGCCTGCGCGCCCGCCAGTTCAACCTCTACAGTGGCAGCGTGGACGCCATCGGCGCCGTGCCTTCGCAAAAGCACATGCACACCCTGCTGCAGGTGCTCGCACACCCGCGACAGGCGGGCCATATGGTGCAGGGCGACTATGTGGTGATGGGCATCTACCCCGCAGGCGCCGCGCACATTTTCGTTAACGACAAGAGCATCAGCTCCCTGGCCAAGGCTGCAGGTAAGCGCGTTGCGGTTCTCGACTATGATGAGACCCAGGCGGAAATGGTCGCGGCAATTGGCGCCACCCCAGTAACCACCGACATCGTCAGCGCACCCAACAAATTCAACAACGGCCAGATTGATATCCTCCCGGCGCCCCTGGTCGCCTATGAAATCCTGGAACTGTATAAAGGCATGAGCCCGGATGGAGGGGTGGTTGACTATCCACTGACCCAGCTTTCCATGCAGCTGATCGGGCGCCTGGACAAGTTTCCCAACGAAGTAGCTCAATTGATTCGCGAAGCCTCTTTCGAAGCCTACCCGCAAGTCATCAAGCGCATAGAACAGGAAACCCGCCGGGTACCCGAGCGCTGGATGATTTCGATCCCGGACAAGGACAAACACGATTACGAAGTGATGATGCAGGATGCTCGTGACGCACTGCGAGCACAGAAATACTACAGTGCCGACATGCTTGGTTTGCAGCGCAAAATTCGCTGCAAGTTCGACCCGGCCCGATCCGAGTGCAGCATCACTGAATAACTCATGAGGCGGCGCCATGTTGGCGCCGCGTACAATTGTCATACAGGCGGTAAAACTTCCCTTCCCATCGGCATGCTATAAGCATGGCAACGAATGGCAAAGGAAACGTCATGGGGATTTATCGCACCCTTATTATGAGCCTTTTTGGCTCCGCTCTGCTGACAGTGACCAGCACTAGTCAGGCTCTGACACTGACACCCAAACAGCAACAGCACCTTGCCGAAGCACGCAAGGAGATGGGCCTGGGCCCGGAAGAAATGCTCAAGCGACACATCTGCTTGTGGGATCTGTCCGGCCGCTCCGGCCCGATTTTCAACGGCGCCACCAACTTGCGCCTGGATTTGCTGCGCTACAAAATTGATATCAGCCTGGAAGCCTTTACCAATGAAGGCGCCATGGTTGCCTCATTGAAAAACGGACAATGCGACGCCGCACTGATGAGCGGCTTCCGTGCCCGGCAGTTCAACCGCTTTAGCGGCACCATTGATGCCATTGGCGCCCTCCCTTCGCTGGAGCACATGGATATGCTGATGAAATCCATCGCATTGCCACAGCTCAGTGAAAACATGGTCAGTAACAAATATCAGACTCTAGCCGTCACGCCGGCCGGCGCCGCCTATTTATTTGTAAACGACAGCAAGCTGAACTCGCTGGAACGGGTTGCCGGGAAAAAGATCGCCGTGCTGGATTTTGATCCTGGCCAGTCGAAGATGGTTGCCCAGATTGGCGCCACCCCGGTGGCTACTACGCTTGCCACTGCGCCCAATCAGTTCAATAACGGCAGCGTGGATGTACTCCCCGCACCGCTGGTGGCCTATCAGGTACTGGAACTCTACAAGGGCATGTCTCCTGATGGGGGCATTGTTAATTATCCGATCGTGCAGCTCACCGCCCAATTGATTGGTCACACCGACCGCTTTCCTCCGGCGTTCGCCGCGGTAATCCGGGAAGTGGCTGCCGACAGCTTTTCCTCTATCCAGACAGCTCTGGAAAAAGAAGCCGGACAGATTCCCAAGCATTGGTGGATTGAAGTGGATGGCCATGAAAAACTGCAATACGACAGCATGATGCGCGCAGCCCGAATGAAACTGCGCGAAACCGGCTACTACGACGCCACCATGCTGAAAATCATGAAGCGTATTCGCTGCAAGCTGGATGCCCAGCGGCCAGAGTGCAGCCAGGAAACGGAATAAAGCCCCAACAACATCCACAGTTGGCACCGCGGCCAGCCACCCCGGCTGGCCAGCCAGCGACTCGCCGGTCACGACTGTCACAATGGGCATTCAATCTGAAGCTGCCACTTCGGATTCAAATAAGAAAATGCCCATGGAGGCCCGCGTGAAATTTTTTCGCCATCTGCTCATTCTCCCCCTTCTGATCGGGACCCTCACCGCCAACGCAGACAACTCACTGAATCTGACGCCAGCACAACAGGCCGAACTGGAAAAGTTTGCTCCGGGCGTATCGCTCACCCCCGAACTGGCTGAAAAATTGCGTGCCATCGCCTACGACCAGAGCCGCAGCCTGGACGACCGCATCGAAGCGATGCAGAAAGTGGCCGGCTTCAGTATGGGTGAACCCCTCAAGCGACGTATCTGTATCTGGGACATTGCCGGTCGTGCCGGGCCCATCTACAAGGCCGCTGAAGACCAGCGCACCCGCCTGCTGGAATACGGTGTGGATCTGGATATTCAGGCTTACACCAGCGAAAGCGTGGTGGTGGAAGATCTGAAAGCCGGCATTTGTGATGCGGCCCTGATCAGCGGCCTGCGCGGGCGCCTGTTCAACAAGTACACAGGAACTATCGACTCTATCGGCGGTGTACCCAGTGACGAGCATATGAAAATTCTGCTGCAAGTCATGGCTAGCCCGAAATCCGCTGACAAGATGGTCAGTGGCGAATATGTCATTCTTGGCCTGGCCTCAGCCGGCGGCGCCTATGTCTTCGTCAACGATAGAACCATCAACACCCTGGCCAATGCGGCAGGCAAGCGGGTCGCAGTACTGGACTATGACCCCACCCAGGCGGAAATGGTCTCGCAGATCGGCGCCACACCAGTTGCATCTGATATCGTTTCTGCGCCCAACAAGTTCAATAACGGCGTGGTGGATGTACTGGCAGCCCCGCTGGTGGCCTATGAGGTACTGGAACTGTACAAGGGCATGTCACCAGACGGCGGCATCATCAACTACCCGCTAGCGCAAATCACCATGCAGCTGATCGGTCGCAAGGACAAATTTCCCAACGAAGTGGCACAGCTGGTTCGCGAAGAATTCTTCAACAGCTATCACCTGATCAAGGAACGATTGGATCAGGAAGCCGCCAAGGTACCGGATCATTGGTGGATCGAGATTCCTGATTCTGACAAGCGGGAATACGAAACCATGATGCAGGAAGCACGCCTTACCCTGCGCGAGAAAGACTACTACGACGCCGACATGCTGACTCTGCAACGCAAGATCCGCTGCAAGCTCAATCCGTCGAAAGGGGAATGTGCGGATCCGGTGGAGTGAAAAGCAGCTACGAGCTACAAGCTTCTAGCTGCGACGCGAAGCAAGCACCTTGATAACGACATACCGACTGACTCCGCGCTAAAACTCCCGGTGGATAGAGCACAAAAAAACCGCGCCCAAAAGGCGCGGTTTTTTTGTAGCTCGTAGCTGCTTTTAATGCAAAAACCCGCCCGGCATGTCATCGATCGTGCCGAACATATCCACCCGATTATCACTGAACATGTCCATTTCCGGTGCCAGCACCTGCACATAACGATCAAAGTAGAGGAACTGCTTGAGTAGCAGGGCGAATTCGCGAGGGAAACGGATACCGTGGCCCTCACCGATTTTCACCAGATCCATCAGCAAGCGGTTAACTTCCTTGTCGTTGCGGTCGGCCTGCACCAATGCAGACGGGTCAACCTGGCCCAACGCTCCTTGCAGGCTTTCGATATCCCGCGCAAGCGCTTCCACATCCACCTCTTCGCGGGTCATGCCGATGATCGCCATGGCTTCCGCCATCTGGCGAATATCACCTCGACCAATGGCGTCAAAGAATTTGGCCATGCCATCCCAGGCTTCTCGGCGGATTCGACCGACAATGCCGAAGTCGATGAACCCGACCCTACCGTCTTCCAGTAACATCAAATTGCCAGCATGCACATCCGCATGGAAGAAATCACACAACATCAGGCTGGAGAACCAGGTATTCAGTGCAGAGATCAGGGTTTCCGCCGGATCATCTGTATATTGTCTCAGCACATTCATGTCGGTGAGGGGCACCCCGAAGAAGCGCTCCATGGTCAGCACCTTGCCGGTGGTGTGAGACATGACCGGATCCGGCGCCACCGCCGAGGTATTGCCGGTGTCACGCAGAAAAGCATTAAACGCCTGAAGGTTATGAGCCTCCTTGATGAAATCACACTCTTCCAGCATGCCTGCCTGCAACTCTTCAATCACACCGGAGATGGCGGAGCGCGACAGACCCGGCGCCAGCCGCTCGGTAACCCGGGCAGCAAAGTAGAGAAAGTTGAAATCTGTCAGCAGCACATTACGGACACCGGGACGCTGAACTTTAATCACCACGTCCTGTCCGTTTTTGAGCTTCGCCGCATGAACCTGCGCAATGGACGCACTGGCCAATGGCTTTGGGTCCACCGACTGATATAGAGACTCCAGCGAAGCACCCAGCTCTTTCTCGATCGTTTCGCGAATATAGTGGAATGGCAGTGCCGGGGTACGGTCCAGGCAGCGCTGAAATTCCTCGACATACTCTTCCGGAAAAATCGACGGCGAGCTGGCAATAAACTGCCCAAGCTTGATGTATGTGGTGCCCAGAGATTCAAAGGTAGTGCGCAGCAAGGCCGGTACTGGCGGGCGATCACCGAGCATCCAACCGAGTCCCTGACGCCCCACCACCCCAAGCGTCTCCAGTATCCGCAGGCCGCCACGGGCGGTATTCATGGCGAGAGAAACACCGCTTCTCTCGCCTGCCAGCCAGGCCTTCATGTCTTTAATGTCAGTATGATCGGTCATAATAAAGTCTTACTTTCCTGGTGGGTGCGCTGCACAACGTAACGTATTCCATCATAAAGCAAATTTATTGTTTGTAATTGCTTGCAGGCTTTTTTGTAATTGCCGCTTGTGCCAATTGGCGGACTTTCGTACCTTTGAGTCCGCTAATCCGAGAACAACAACAAGGAGCTTTCGAATGGGTTCTCTGACCTTGACAAAAATGCTACGACATTCCCGTCTAGCCCTGGTAGGGGGCGCCATCCTGGCTCTGCAAGGCTGTGGCGTCATCTACAAGACAACCGGGGACGTGCTGATCAGCTTCGGCCGCTCCGAAATGCTTCCGTACATGCTGACGTTTGACGATGTGCGCATGGCCTGTGTCACCGGCGAGGCCCAGACCCCGCTGCTGATGGCCTTTGAGCGCGTCGGCTCGCATCCCGAGAAGCTGGGCGCCATGGTCTTCACCACTGCTGCCACCTGTGCAGAACAGATCGCCATTGACGCCGAACTGCGCTATATGCGTGCCGTCAAGGACGGTAATGTGAATGAAGCTCAGGACGCACGTATTGAGCAAAAGCGCTGGTCTGCCGTTGCGGCACAGCGCCAGTACACCGCCTACCAGAACATGAAGACCGCCTTCGGCGAACAGAAAGAGGGCGAGTGCCCCAAGCTGAAAACCGATTTTGACGAGCTGGTATGGATGATCGGCAACATCTCCGGCGTCCAGGCACTGCTCAATGACGGCGCATCCGATGGCGCCGTGGGTGTGCCACGCGATTTGGCCGCCAAGGTTGAGCGCAACATGAAGTGTCTGGATAACGACAAGTGGTGGGGCGTGCCGCGTGGTACCCGTGCTGCGGTCTGGAACCTATTACCCATGCTGGCTCCGCCTAATGTCGAGCCCTGGAAAGAATTGGAAGCCTCAGCCAAGGCCGGCTTTGACGGTGGTGTTCGTCTCGGTAGCGCCCTGTACGCCATGAGTGCCTTCAGCAAGGGCAACGACGAACGTATGCGCAAGGCCATACGTGACTTTGCCGCCAACGACCAAAACCTGGATCCGGAATACGCCATGATGGATGCCATAGCCGGCTTCATCATCACTGGCATCTCCGACCGGGAATGGACAGAAAATACCGGTAAGCGCACTCCCATTGGTGGGCTCGGTACTTTCTGGGATGACGCTGCTAAATCCGGACCGGCGGTCAATATTGACGATTTGCTGTAAGCCTGTTTGCGGCCTTCGGGCCGCTTTGAATTAGATTAAGAAGTAACCAGGAGACAA
>NZ_JABURH010000112.1:10000-13250 GCF_014762765.1 Alcanivorax sp. | reverse complement strand
GCCTACTCCGCCCTGGAACTGTACAAGGGCATGCAGCCGGATGGCGGCATGATCGACTACGTACTCGGCCAGCTCACCGCCCAGGTTATCCTGAAGAAAGACAAATTCCCGGACGGCTATGCTGACAAGTCCCGCAAATACATGCTTGGCCAGTTCGACCGCGCTATGACCGTGATCGAAAACGCCAACAACGAAGTCGACAAGAAGTGGTGGATTCGCATCCCCGAGGCCGACAAGCTGCGCTATGACGAAATGATGCGCGAAGCCCGTATCGCCCTGACCAAAGACGGCGTTTACAGCAAGGAGATGATGTCCCTGCTGCGCAAGGTGCGCTGCAAGGAAGAGCCTTCCCGCGCCGAATGCGTTAATCCTGTCGAGTAAAGCGCAACACTGATCAAAGCGGGGCCCAGGGGCCCCGTTTTTCCCTAGCGACCTAATTTCTGTCACCCGGCGCAATCCTGCCGGGTAGGCAAGGTGTTTACACTGCCATAGAATGCGGCGAATAAGGCTTGAGGGCCCGCGGGTAGCCTCTTCCCCGCATTCTACGGCGGTATAACAATAACCGGGTGCACAATGGACAAACCTTCTTCTACTATGAAAATGGCGAACCGTTCCGTCGGTGAATGGTTGTCATCGCTACCAACCCTGATTCTCCTGTTGCTGACAGTATTTCTCGCATCAGGGGAAGTGATTCACTCCCAGCTGCTGAAAATTGGTGAAAATACCTGGGAAGGCTACTTCCAGTTACGGGGTGCCGGCATTCTCCAGGAGCCGACCTGTAATCCAGACGCCAATATCGACGAACAGTTGAAAGGAGCCATCACCCGAAAGAAACAACAGATGGCGGATGACCCCCTTGCCGGTATGTTCGGCACCGAGGTAAACGAAGACGCTCTGCGTCAGTCACTGGAAGCGTCTCAGCAAATCTGCCGCGAAAAATGGGCCACCTATACCATGGTGCAGGAAAAGGTCACCCCCGGGGTGATTGCTTTCCGGAACCTGGAAGGCGGCGTTGCCAAGATTGTCACCACCCTGGGCCACTACAAGCGGCTGTTGCTGTGTATCCTGGTGATTATCTGTGCCGCTACAGCCACTCTGACCCGCCATCATATTTCCCTGCGCCCGGCACAGACCCGCAAGGACCATTTTGTCTCCAGCCTCGGTCAGCTGTCCGCCAATGTGATGTTGCTACTGTCCGCCTGGGTTTATCGTGGTGAGGAAGTCAGCGCCATGGCAGACGGGGTACAGGTGAACCATTTCTACCTTCACCAGTTCTGGATCGCCGGTTTTACCCTGCTATCTCTGGCCGCCCTGTGGCAACTGATCAAGCCGCCCAAGGATCTCGAGGAAGGCGGCAGCTGGGGCAAGTCCCTGTTGACCATTCCGCTGTACAGCTTCATGTGTATTACCGCTGGCATCCAGTTCATCAGCCAGGGCTACTACCACGGCATTAGTGTTTACCTGGGCATGATGATGGAACTGTCCACCCTGTTCCTGAGCCTGGCCCTGTACATCTGGATCGGTATGCTGCTGCGTCAAACCAAGATGGCCCATCTGGTGTTCGACGTACTGCGCCCCTGGAAGATGTCTGCTGAGCTGATGTGCTTTGTGGTACTGGCGGTTGCCGCGATACCCACAGCCTTTACCGGCGCCTCCGGTATCTTCGTGATCGCCGCCGGTGCCACTATCTACAACGAACTGGTTCGTGCCGGTGCCCGCAAGCAACTGGCCCTGGCCGCTACCGCCATGTCCGGTTCCATGGGTGTGGTACTGCGCCCCTGTCTGCTGGTGGTGATCATTGCGGCCCTGAACAACTCGGTTACCACGGACGAACTGTTCACCTCCGGCCTGAAGATTTTCGGTCTGTCGCTACTGCTATTCTTCATCTACAGCCAGTTTGCCCGTACCGAAGCGGCACGGATTGCACCATTCTCCGAAGCCGTACCGGCCAGCATCAAGCGCCTGGTTCCACTGCTGCCCTACGTGATCGTCATGGGTACCGTACTGGTGTTCTTCCGGGATCTGCTGGATACCGAGCTGAACGAGAACTACGCACCGATTATCCTGCCGGTGATGCTGATCGCCATTCTCTGCTACGAGAAATTGAGCACCAAGAGCCTGCACGTTTTCACCGTGGTACTGGTTCCTCTGCTGGTGTACTCCATGTACAAACTGTGGGGCATCAACGCGGCACTGGAAGCCGGCAATATCCCCACCGGCACCTCTGCCAAGGATCTGGAAGCCCTGTTCTGGGGGCTGTTGTGGCGCAACCTGATACTGGGTGCGGCTCTGTTGATCCACTATTTCATGAAAAAGCCGGATATCGACACCCATTACGAAGCCGAAAAAGGGGTTGGCGAGAAGCTGGAAACCTCTCTGCGCTATGCCACCAATGAAACCACCGGCCATATTGGTGCTCTGCTGATGCTGATGGCGCTCTCCGTGAGCGTAGGCGGTATCATCGAGCGTTCCGGTGTCATGGAGCTATTGCCAGAGACGTTCCCGAGCATCTGGCTGGCCATGACCCTGCTGGTGGTCACCATGGTCATCATCGGCATGATCATGGACCCCTACGGGGCCGTGATTCTGGTGAACGCCACCATTGCCCAGATAGCCTTTGACAATGGGATTGCGCCCCTGCACTTCTGGATGATTACCCTGGTGGCTTTCGAGCTGGGTTATCTGTCACCACCGGTGGCGCTAAACCACTTGTTGACACGACAGGTGGTCGGCGAAGAAGAAGTCGAGTCTGCGAAAGTCAAAGGCGGCAGCTTCTACCGTCGCTATGAGAAGTTCCTGCTTCCCATTGCGGTCA
Organism: Alcanivorax sp.; assembly: GCF_014762765.1. Classification (GTDB taxonomy): domain Bacteria; phylum Pseudomonadota; class Gammaproteobacteria; order Pseudomonadales; family Alcanivoracaceae; genus Alcanivorax. The sequence continues at coordinate 10,435 of NZ_JABURH010000112.1, read as the reverse complement.
TGCTGACGGCTCTGCTGCTGGTATCCTATGTACCTCTGCTATCCGATACGGTGCATGAGTACATGTTCAAGAAGATTGAGGTTGGCGGCTAACACCAGCGCTGATTTCATTCGCACCAAAAAAAGGAGCCCTCGGGCTCCTTTTTTTTGTCTGTGTCTCCCGTTTTTCTCGCCAACTTTCTGTCCCTCTCGCGCTTTGCTATATTTCCTGGCTTGCTATTGGACAAAAAACAACAAGGACTGACACCATGATGGCCAGCCTACGCATCGGACAGCGTACCGCCCGTGAATGGTTTTCTTCGCTACCCGCCCTTCTCCTCCTGTTGATGACAATTTTTTTGGCCTCAGGGGAAGTCATCCACTCCCAGCTTCTGAAGATTGGTGAAAATACCTGGGAGGGCTACTTTCAGCTTCGCGGGGCAGGCATTCTCAGCGA
>NZ_JABURH010000112.1:0-9350 GCF_014762765.1 Alcanivorax sp. | reverse complement strand
AAGGCCCTGCTCACCATTCCCCTGTATTCCTACATGTGTCTCAGTGCCAGCATCCAGTTCATGTCGCAGGGCTACCTGCACGGCACCAGCATCTATCTGGGCATGATGATGGAGTTTTCCACCATGTTCCTCAGCCTGGGGCTGTATATCTGGGTCGGGATGATGCTGCGACAGACAAAGATGGTTCATCTTGTCTTCGATGTGCTGCGACCCTGGCGCATGTCACCGGAGCTGATGTGCTTCGTGGTTCTGGCTGTCACTGCCATCCCTACTGCGTACACGGGGGCATCCGGGATCTTCATCATTGCCGCCGGTGCTACCGTTTATCATGAGCTGGTCCGGGCCGGCGCCCGCAAGCAACTGGCCCTGGCCGGTGCCGCCATGTCCGGTTCCATGGGGGTGGTACTGCGCCCCTGCCTGCTGGTGGTCATCATTGCGGCACTGAACAACGCGGTCACCACCGATGAACTCTTCACCTCCGGCGTTAAGGTTTTCGGTCTTACGCTGTTTCTGTTCTTTATCTACAGCCAGTTCGCCCGTACCGAGCCGGCCCGCATCGCGCCATTTTCGGAAGCCTTTCCTGCCAGCCTGAAAAGGCTTTTCCCGCTACTGCCCTATGTCATCGTGATTGGCACCGTGATTGTTATTTTCAGGGACATTCTCGACACTGAGCTGAACGAAAACTACGCGCCGATCATTCTGCCTGTGCTGATGCTAGCCGTACTGATCTACGAGAAATTCAGCCGTTATTTTCTGCACCTGTGTGCCCTTGCTCTGGTGGTGCTTCTCATCCATTCAAGCTATGACACCTGGATGTTGTCCAAGGCTCTGGAGGCCGGCAATGTGCCCACTGGCACCTCCAAAGAACAGCTTTCTGATACCATCACCGGCCTGTTCTGGCGTAACCTGGTACTGGCGGCCAGCCTGCTGATCCACTATCTGATCAAACCCACCGGGGTGACATCCGATCTGCCCGCTGAAGAGGAAGGTGTTGGCACCACTCTGGAAAGCTCTCTGCGGTTCTCCACCAATGAGACCACCGGTCACATTGGTGCCTTGTTAATGCTGATGGCACTGACCGTCAGCATGGGCGGACTGCTGGAACGTTCCGGGGTGATGGAAGCCCTGCCGGAAACCTTCGCCAACGTCTGGCTGGCCATGACACTGCTGGTGGTCACCATGGTCATCATCGGCATGATCATGGATCCCTTTGGTGCCGTTATCCTGGTCAATGCCACCATTGCCCAGGTGGCATTCGATAATGGAATCGCCCCCCTGCATTTCTGGATGATCAGTCTGGTGGCCTTCGAACTGGGCTACCTGTCCCCCCCTGTGGCACTGAACCACTTGCTGACACGGCAGGTGGTCGGGGATGACGAGGTGGAAAGCGCCAAGGTGCATAACGGCTCGTTTTACCGCCGCTATGAAAAATACCTGCTGCCCATCGCGGTCATGCTTACCGCACTGCTACTGGTCTCCTACGTCCCGCTGATGTCCGATTCGGTGCATGAATACATGTTCCAGAAAATCGAGTTTGCCGGCTGAAGCCGCGCCGATCTTGACACCCAGCAAAAAAAGGAGCCCCTGGCTCCTTTTTTCTTGCCTGCCGTTAGCTGATCCAGGGAATTCCCTGCCCCCTCTGAGGGCAGCGAATACAGCGCCGGCTCGATACCAGTTTCCTATCGTCGGCGAATAACTGATACTGTAAAGTATCCGGATCAATCAGGGAGATGGCTGATGAGTAAAACGCAGGAGACCCGGACTCCACGTGAAACCGAACCCTTGCCGAAAACGGTCAAACCCGCCCTGCTGTTTCTACTGTTCCTTGCAGGTGTGGTCGCTACCATTGCGATTGCGGCCTATGCGGTCGACAGAATGATTTACGGATAAATCCTATGGCAACGGCAATGGACAATCGTCGCTTCCCCCGCACAACCCGCGAAGAAAACCTGGCGCTGACCTTGCTGCCGAGCCAGTCCGGCTCGCTGGATCCGGCCGATCGTCTGTACCTGACCACCCACGACATTTCCCTGGCCGGCATCAGCATCGAACTCCCGGCTCCGATCAAACCGAATACGGATGTGGAGCTCTGGGTGGCGCTACTGGAAGAGCACGGTACCTACCACTTGTACGGCACCATCGCCTGGTGCGCCGCGCCGGAAGGTCAGCTTCTGGCTGGCATCGCGCTGGATCTGGAGCAGGCGGATGGTCGTCTATGGGCTGCCCACTTCGATGACGACGGCTTCTTCAGTGACTGAACCGCTGTTTCAGCGCGGCAGTCAGTACCAGCAATTTCGCCCCACCTACCCCGTTTCCCTGTTCCAATGGCTGGCCGACCAGAGCGCCGGCCATGACTGTGCGCTGGATCTGGGTTGCGGTAGCGGGCAAGCCAGCCGGGGCCTGGAGCCCTTTTTCCGGCAAGTAGTGGGTGCAGACATCAGCCATGAACAGTTACTGGCCGCCCCATCTTCGCAAAGCCACTATCTGGTCAGTCGGGCGCATCAACTACCGCTGGCGGACGCCAGCCTGGACCTGATTAGCGTCGCCCAGGCCTACCACTGGTTTAATCAAGCCGCCTTTCAAGCCGAAGCAGAGCGCACCCTGCGGCCCGGCGGCGTGCTGGCCCTGATCAGTTACGGGATCTGCGAGGTGGCGGGGCTGGAAGGCATGATCCAGGACTTTCACGACGGCCCACTGGCGCCCTGGTGGCCCGCGGAACGGGCCCAGGTGGTGGCCGGCTACCCGGATGCCAGTCTGCCCTGGCCTGCACTCCCCTACCCCGGCGGCGCCATTATCCGCGACTGGACGGCTAGCGACATGCTTGGCTATCTGGATACCTGGTCCGCGCTGGTCCAGGCCTTTCGGGCCGGGGAGAATCCGCTGGACGACTTCGCACCAACGCTCAGGCAAGCCTGGGGAGACGGGCTGCGAGCGGTACACTGGCCATTACGGGTACGAGCCTGGCGCAAACAGTGAACAGTCTCAGGCTGTGATCTGAGGTAACACTGCCAAATCTTTCGCTGTTCTTTTCCCTCAAACAGGCCCCGCCCAAAGGCTGGGCGCGCCCTTTTGCGTTTCAGATCAAAACACCGCCAAATCGCGACGCTGTTAACTCTTCACTGTTAATTATTTAGCTGCTTCCGGGAAATGCTCCGCCAGCAGGCCGGCAAGGCGATCCAGCCTTTTGCGGCGGCGGGCCAGGCCGAAGATGTTCAGCAGACGGGTAGCCCAGGTGAATGCAGTGACCAGAGTGTCGCCACCCCGGCGGGGAATGACATGCACGTGCACATGGGGCACGTGCTGATTGGCTTCACGGCCATCGTTGACCACAATATTGTGCGCCTTCACCGCCAGCCCGGCCCGTTTCTGAGCCATGATGGTGCGGCGGGCCAGATCCATCAGATGATTGCTCAGGCTGCCGTCCAACTGCTCCAGCAAGGGGGCATGCTCTTTGGGAATCACCAGGCAATGGGCTTCGCGGATCGGAAACAGATCCAGAATGACCATGGCCCGCTCATCCTCATAGACCACGCTGGCAGGCAATTTACCGTCGCGTATCTGGCAGAAAATGCACTCGCTCACTGTTGATCAGCCACGGCGTCTTGCTTGCGGCGCTGACGCCATAACTCCAGCGCCGCCACGATCAGCGCCACCACCAGCATGGCCAGCAACGGGCCACCGGCACGCCACAGACTCACATCGTCCTGGGCCAGACCGTCAAACAAGGTCACGACCCAGGCCGGCGCCCACTCATCGTGCTGCGGCGACACCGACCAGGGGGTCAACAACAGTGCCGTCAGCAGGATACGCAATGGCACCTTGGCCCAGACAGCCAGCGGCCGAGTCAGCCACCACCAGACGAAAAGCACGCCCACGCAGCCCAACAAATACGCCAACCAGCCCCACATATACGCTTCCGTTGTCACAATGACTCCCAACTCAATGCTGACAGAGCAACCCGTTTATGCGGGTGAAGAGCGGCTTCCATTTCCCCGGGCCCGCCCTACTCTATCCAGTGAATAATATGCTCTTCCCAATCGTCTTCGTGCACAAGCTGCTCGGAGACCACGCGCCCGGCCACGCTGATCCCTGCCTGTCTGACCGTACCTGCATCCCCACTGATCAGAGGGTGCCAATCCGGCAAAGGTTGCCCATGCGCCCGTAGTCGGTAGGCGCAGCTGGAAGGTAGCCAGTCAGTGTTTCGGGCCACCGCCTCGCTGATCTGGATACAATCCGGCACCTTGCTAAAGCGGTTATCGTACACCCGGCATTGGCATTTCTGGCTGTCCAGATAACGACAGGCCAGATTGGTGAAGGCCAGCTCACCACTGTCTTCATCCTGCAGCTTCACCAGGCAACAACGGCCGCAGCCGTCACATAGCGCTTCCCACTCTGCTTTCGACAACTCCCCCAGGGGCAGTTCCCAGAAACGCGCACGCAGGCCCTTTTCAGGCATCCGGCCCTGCCGGTTTGTCCGGGTGGCCATCGGCCATGAACATGTCCTCGTCCGGCGGCGGAGGCATCTGCAAATAGAAGCCCTGATTACGGATATTATCCATCACCTGCGTTACATCCGCCCGGGCCAACGGCCGATCGGGGGACAGGATCATGTCATTCACATGGATGGGGGCACCGAATTGCTTGACCAGCACCTCAGGCAGATTCTTGAGACCTTTCTGGCGATCCACGAACAGGTACATCCCCGACTTTTTGCGGGTCTTGTAAATGGAACAGAACAGCTTCCCTTTCAGCACTACAGCAACTCCAAAAGCGGCTTGGTAACAATATCATGACGCCAGCCGGTAAGCGGTTCGGGCACCTGGTCCGGGTGGCGAATAAGGGACTCCAGCCAGCGACGGCGCATCAGCACATCCGGTTTCATGTTCATGGACTCGGCAATCTCACCGACCCGCTTACGCAGGATTTTGGCCAGTTTTTTCTGGTGAGCATCCGGCGGCCCCGGCAAGGGCTCAGGCGGCGTGCCGCGCCTTCCCTCTTCCAGCAGCTCCAGAATGGTATCACCATCGCGGCGGACCACCTTGGGATGCAGCCCCAGATCCGAAAACAGGCCCCGATCGCTGCGGGATGAGCGGGCCAGATCCAGTAGCTGGGCGTCCTTTAGGATAAATCCCTTGGGCAGATCCCGTTCCCGTGCCATGCGATCCCGCCAAGGGGCCAATGCCGCCAGCACCGCCAACGCCTGACCCTGCAGCAGGCCAGCGCCTTTCACATTACGCCAGGCCTTTTCCGGAGCGGTTACCGCCTGAGCCTGGTTCAGCAACCGCTGGCATTCTTCCCGCCACCAGCTCTCACGGCCCAGGTTTACCAGCCGGCCACGCAGGATGTCGGTCACCTCGGGCAGGTATTTCACATCATCCTCGGCATAGAGCAACTGCTCCTGGCTGAGCGGTCGCTTGAGCCAGTTGGTGCGGGTCGCCCCCTTGGGCAAGTCCACGCCGAGCAGCATCTGCACCACCTTCTGGTAACCCAGCTGCATGTCCTCGCCAGTGAGGGCGGCGGCGATCTGGGTATCTTCGATGGCCGCCGGGTAGTCACCGCTGAACGCCGCGATGGCCTCCAGATCCTCGGAGCAGGCATGCATCACCAGGGTATGCTGCTGAAACAGAGGAGCCAGTTCCGAACCGGTCGTCTTGGTGGTATCGATCAGCCGGATCTGCTCACCATCGTGAACCTGCACCAAGGCCAGTTGCGGCCAGAAGGTGCGCTCACGCATGAATTCGGTGTCCAGATAGAGAGGCGTTGCCGCCGCCAGTCCGGAGCGCCAGGAGGTGATATCGTCGCCGTTGTCACACCAGAGATAAGCCATGAAGTCGCCTGAGTCTGAATTGGCGACGATTATACGGGCTCAGGGCGGCACATTTCAGCAACGCTGGCCACCGATGTGGTATTTATCCGCGACTCGACCAGATAATCGACTGAAGACGGTGTGAAAAATTGCGCTCAACGGATCGAATTCCAGCGAAATATCACGGCTCACGCTCAATTTCCCGGCGCTTTTCTGCTACGCTTTGCGCCGCACTGAAAACCGCACAGGAATAACCCATGAGCACGAAACTGGTACTGGTCCGCCATGGCCAAAGCGTTTGGAACAAGGAAAACCGTTTCACCGGCTGGAAAGACGTGGATCTCACTGATCAGGGCCGCGAAGAAGCCCGCAAGGCCGGCGAATTGCTGAAGGAAGCAGGCTTTGAGTTCGATGTGGCTTACACCTCCGTGCTCAAGCGCGCCATCCGCACCCTGTGGTCCATCCTCGACAACATGGACCAGATGTGGATTCCGGTGATCCGCGATTACCGTCTGAATGAACGCCACTACGGTGCCCTGCAGGGTCTCAACAAGGCAGAAACCGCTGCCAAGTACGGCGACGATCAGGTGCATATCTGGCGCCGCAGCTACGATACCCCGCCGCCGAAGATGGAGCGCGACGACGAACGCTACGCCGGCAACTTCCGGGTATACAAGGGCCTCAGCGAGAACGAGATCCCGCTGTCCGAAAGCCTCAAGGACACCGTGGACCGCTTCGTGCCCTACTTCGAAAGCGAGATCAAACCGCAGATCGAAGCCGGCAAACAGGTACTGATCTGCGCCCACGGCAACAGCCTGCGGGCACTGGTGAAGTATCTGGGCGACATTTCCGACGAGGAAATCGTCAAGCTCAATATCCCCACCGGCGTGCCGATGGTGTACGAGCTGGATGACAACCTGAAGCCCATCAAGAACTACTACCTGGGCGATGCCGAGGAAGTCGCCAAGGCCGCCGAAGCCGTGGCCAATCAGGGTAAGGCGTAAGCAAGACGCCGACGGCCGGCCTGACGCATAAGCCCGCCCCGGGGAACCGGGGCGGGCTTTTTTGTGGGCGCAGCTCAGCTTCGTAGAGATCCTATAAACGTCAATTTTTTTACCACAGAGGGCACAGAGTTCACTGAGGAAAAAAACCGGGGTTTTCTGAACGTTGCATGCCTTTGTGATAAATCAATCAGATCGTGTAGCGATGTGACATTTTGGAAGGCATTGTTGCGGTCAGCATCGCCGTTTGGTGCGGTTCTGAAAGGGAAAATAGTCAACCATGACGCTGATCAGGAGCACCCAGATACCCTGTTTTTCCTCTGTGAACTCTGTGCCCTCTGTGGTGAAAAAGAATTTCAGGTTCAGAGCGCCTAAAGAAGATCCGCGCTGCCCTGGCCCTGATCCTGCCGCCCCGCTTCCCATGCCGAATGCAGCACAGGATCTTCATAGGGATTAGCGGTAACCCACCAGGCGGTCAGGCGGCCCCGTTCATAGGCCACATCCACGCTGTCATCTTCCGAAACCTCCGGTGCCCGCCAGCGGGCCAGCCAGCGCAGCTGCAAGGCTCGCACGTCATGGCTGACCACCAGCAGACACGGCACCAACAGCAGACTCACCAGCGTCGCAAACAGCACACCAAAGGCCAGGGACACCGCCATGGGGATCAGGAAGCGGGCCTGTACACTGGTTTCCAGCATCAGCGGCGCCACCCCGGCAAAGGTGGTGATGGAAGTCAGCATCACCGGCCGTAATCGACCGCTCACGCCTTCGATCACCGCATCGCGCAGGCGCATGCCATGGGCCCGGAAACTGTTGATGGCATCAATCAGCACCAGGTTGTCGTTGACCACCACTCCGCTCACCGCAATCACCCCCACCAGCGACCATAATGTCAGGCTGTAACCCAGCAGGAAGTGTCCCATGAAGGCCCCCACCATGCCGAAGGGGATTGCCGCCATCACCAGTAGCGGCTGGCCATAGCCGCCAAACAGCACGGTGAGCAGGAAAAATATGGCAGCCAGGGCAATCAGGTAGCTGATCGACAGATGATCGAGAAAATCCTGGATCGCCGCCTGCTTGCCGGCCACTGTCCAGCCCGCCTGTGCATCTGCGGACTCCATGGGGACCAACACCTGTTGCTGCAGTGCCGCCATCACCTGAGCCGGTGACGTCACATGTTCATCCACGAAAGCACTGATGGTGGCACTGCGACGGCCATCGTAATGGCTGATCATGGCCGGCACCTGTCGCCGGTTCAGGTCCGCCACCGCCGCCAGCACGGTGATCTCCCCATCCGGCAGCTTTACCGGTAGTCGTTCCAGATCGCTGATGCGGCGGCTGTCCCTGCTCGCCAGACGCAGCATCACCGGCACTTCCTGATCCTGTTCGAACCAGCGATCCAACTCTATGCCGTGGAAGGCATTGCGGATCTGCAGGCCCAGCTGCTCCGCCCGCAGGCCGGCCAGCCTGCCCTCCTCACGCAGGCCGATATCGACGATGGTGCGGCGGGCATGCAGGTTGTTGGCCACTTCATGGACCCCTTCCATGCGCGACAGGGCCAGCGCCGTCTGCTCACTCAACCGTTGCAAGGTGGCCAGATCCGGGTGGAACAGATTGACATGGATGTCCGGCTTCACCTGCATCAGGCTGGCGTGGAATTTGACCGACAGGGCATCAGCGATCGGGCCGTGCTGCTCACGCCACAGGCTGGCCAGCTCCCGGGGCGGCAAGGCGCTGGTATCGCCGCCAATGGCCAGGGTTACCCGCACCCGGAAACGGGCCCCCGGATCGCGGGCATTGGAGGTTTTCTGGCGTACCCCCTGCTCGGCGAACACCGCATCCACGGTCACCGGCTGATCGCCGCTCTGCAACTGCGCCGACAGCTTGCGGGCAGAACCCTCCAGGGCCTGTACTTCGCGCAGCAGCCGCGCCTCGCCGGTGCCCTGGGGGAACACCACTTCCGCCATCACCCGATCTCCTTCCACCCGGGAGAACAACACCATGGTCAACCAACCACTGTTGACCAGGGCGCAGCAGAAAATAAACAGCCCCACAAACACCACCACCAGCACATAGCGCCAGCGCAGGGCACGGCGCAGCAACGGCCGGGCGCGATATTCCAGCCAGCGGTCCAGCCCGGCGTTGATACGGGTAGATAGCTGTTCAGACTGGCGCCAGATGCCCCGGGCCGGGCGGTCATAGCTGAGGTGGGAAGGCAGAATCCACAGGGATTCCACCAGCGACAGCACCAGAATTGCCATGGAAACGATGGGGATCACCCGCATCAAGGCCCCTTCCGGCCCCGGCAGGAACAGCAGGGGCGCAAAGGCAAACAGGGTGGTCAGAACCGCAAACAGGATCGGTCGCGAGACCCGCTGGGCGCCGGCGATGGCTGCCTCCTGCCCGCTCATGCCACCCTGTCGACGCTGATGGTCGATGCTCTCGCCGACGATCACCGCATCATCCACCACGATGCCCAGCACCAGAATAAAGGCGAACAGGGAAATGGTGTTGAAGGATTCGCCCAGAACCGGCAGCAAGGC
>NZ_JABURH010000027.1 GCF_014762765.1 Alcanivorax sp. | reverse complement strand
CCGTTCACGTCTCGGCTGTCCGGGCCGAGCAGGAACAGGTAGGGCGCCATGATCTCGTCCGGGGTTTTCAGTGTTTTCGGGTCCTCGCCGGGGTAGGCCAGGGCGCGCATGTCGGTGCGGGTGCCACCAGGGTTAAGGGTGTTGACGCGGATATTGCTGGTGTTCTCCAGCTCTTCGGCCAGTACCTGCGCCAGGTTTTCGGTGGCCGCCTTGGAGACGGCATAGGCGCCCCAGAAGGCGCGGCCCTTGCGGCCAACACTGGAGGAGGTGAACAGCAGGCGGGCATCATCGCTGGCACGCAGCAGAGGCAGCATGGCCTGGGTCAGGTAAAATGCGCTGTTCACGTTCACCTGCATTACCGAATCCCAGGTGCCGACACCGTAGCGCTCCAGCGGGGTGATGTCGCCGAGCACGGAGGCGTTATGCAGAATGCCGTCCAGACGCCCGAATTCCTTGTCGAACAGACCGGCCAGTTCCTGGAAGTCCTCCGGGCGGGCCACCGCCAGGTTCACCGGTGCCAGAGCCGGCTCCGGGCCGCCGGCAGCCTTGATCTCGTCGTAGACCTTTTCCAGTTTCTCCGGGGTACGCCCCAGCAGGATCACGGTGGCGCCGTGGCGGGCCAGGGTGAGGGCGGCGCTGCGGCCGATACCGGCACCGGCACCGGTGACCAGAATGATGCGGTTCTTGAAGGCATCGGCGGGGCACTGATAGGCCAGTGCTGTTGCATTCACGGACGAAAGCTCGCTCATGCGGTACTCCTTGTGTTCATCGTTTGCAGCAGGGGCAGTAGGTCGCAGCCCTGTTCCAGATAATAGTCAGCCTGCCAGCCGTGAGGATCATCATCCGCGTCGATATAGCCGAAGGCAGCGACTGCGGTAGCCATACCCGCATTCTGGCCCGCCTGAATATCGCGCAGGTGGTCGCCCACGTAGAGACATTGTGCCGGTTCCACTCGGTCCTGCCGGGCGGCCATCAGCAGGCCTTCCGGGTCCGGCTTGCGCTGTTTGACATGGTCCGGGCAGATCACCGCGCCCACTCGCTGGTCCAGATTCAGCCCTGCCAGCACTGGTCCGGTGAAGCGTGATGGCTTGTTGGTGACGATGCCCCAGGGCAGTCCGTTGGCATCCAGCCAGTCGAGGGTCTCCGCCATGCCGGGGAACAGGCAGGTATCCACGGCCAGATGCTGCTCATAGGCGTTCAGCAGTTCGTCCAGCAGGGGGGGGAATTCTGCATCTTCCGGCCCCACCCCGAACCCCAGCTCGGTGAGTGCGCGGGCGCCATTGGACACATTGGCGCGCACCGCAGAGTAACTGACTACTGGCCGGCCATGCTGTTTCAGCAGGTTGTTGAGCACCGTATAAAAATCCGGTGCGGTATCAATCAGGGTGCCGTCCAGATCAAAATAAACGGCTTCAAGCTTGTTCATACATTCTCTCTACGACGCCGCTGTAGGAGCTTGCTTGCAAGCGAGCCCGGCTCTCTTCGCGTGCAAGCAAGCTCCTACAGGGAGGAATTTATTCGCCTTTGACGGCGTGCATAAGATAGTTCACCGACACATCCCGGTTCAGCTTGTACACCTGGGTCAGTGGGTTGTAGACCATGCCGGTGGTGTCTTTCACTTCCAGCCCTGCGTCCCGGGCCCAGCCGGCCAGCTCCGAGGGTTTGATCAGCTTGGCGTATTCGTGGGTGCCGCGCGGCAATAGTCGCAACACATATTCGGCACCGACGATGGCAAACAGAAAGGCCTTGGGGTTGCGGTTGATGGTGCTGAAGAAAATCTGCCCGCCGGGTTTTACCAGGGTGGCGCAGGCGCGGATCACCGAGGATGGGTCGGGCACGTGTTCGAGCATTTCCAGGCAGGTGACCACGTCGTACTGGGCGGGCCGTTCCTCGGCGATTTGCTCCGCCGGAATCTGCCGGTACTCCACTGGCACGCCGGCCTGTTCGGCGTGAATGCGTGCCACTGCCAGGGGCGCCTCGCCCATGTCGATGCCGGTGACTTCGGCGCCGCGCCGGGCCATGCCTTCGGACAGCAGGCCGCCGCCGCAGCCGATGTCGATGACTTTCTTGCCGGGCAGGCTGACGCGCTCGTCGATGTAATTGAGACGCAGCGGGTTGATGTCGTGCAGCGGGCGGAACTCGGAATTGGGGTCCCACCACTGCTCTGCCAGGGCATTGAATTTGGCGATTTCGCCGGCGTCTACATTGGGAATCTGCGGTTGCTGTTCAGTCACGGTCGGCTCCGGCAATTTTTTCCTGCCACTGCTGGGCATTCTTGAGGATCACGGCTTCGTTCAGGGTGGTGAGTTTGCGATTTTCCATAAGACAGCGCCCACCCACCCAAGTGTGGGTTACCTGATCGCGGCTGGCGGCGTAGATTAATTGCGCCACCGGATCATAGACAGGCTGTGTCTCCAGGCGGTTCATATCTACCGCCACCATATCCGCCTGCTTGCCAATTTCCAGTGAACCGAGCTGGTCGTCCCGGCCCAGAGCGCGGGCGCCGTTGAGGGTGGCCATCTGCAGTATCTCGCTGGCCGGCAGGGCATCCGCCTGCAGGCTCACTCCTTTGCCAAGGAAGGCAGCGGTGCGGGCCTCGCCGATCATGTCCAGGTCGTTGTTGCTGGCGGCACCGTCGGTGCCCAGAGCCACGTTGACCCCGGCCTTACGCAGTTTTTCCACCGGTGCAAAGCCGCTGGCCAGCTTCAGATTGGATTCCGGGCAGTGCACGACCTGGGTGCCGGTTTCTGCCACCAGCGCAATTTCGTCCTCGGTGAGCTGGGTCATGTGCACCGCCAGCAGACGCGGCGAGAGCAGGCCCAGATTCTTCAGGCGAGTGAGTGGCCGCTCACCGGTGTTGCCCACGGCCATCTGGATCTCTCCGGCGGTTTCGTGCACGTGCATCATCATCGGCACGTCCAGTTCCTCGGCCAGGG
>NZ_JABURH010000082.1 GCF_014762765.1 Alcanivorax sp. | reverse complement strand
CTGGGCGGTGGGTAACGAGCCCGGCTGGCACCTGGCGATTTATCCGGAAGAAAAACTGGTATTTGTCGGCGATTACGGTGAAACCACGGTGACCACCCCGGACCCCGGTGCACAGACTGAAGGGACCGAAACCATCTATCAGACCAACACGGAAACCGCCCAGCTGAAAGTGGAAATCTCTGAAATGGCCTGTGAGGATACCATGAGCGGGGAGGCCTTCGAGTACCAGGTGAAGGTGACCAGTAATGAGCAGCTTTACAGTGGTTGTGGTCGGGACTTGTAGCCGATACATGGCTGGCATGGATTGCCGGAGGTGACGGGAGCTCACTGAAACTGACAAGGGGGAAGGACTGAATGTTGAGTTATCTGGCTCTGGGCTTGCTGATATTTGTGGCGCTGGTGCTGTTCTACGGCATCATTGTTATCCACGATATCCCCTATGAAATTGCAAAAAAACGCAATCACCCTCATCAGGACGCCATTCATGTGGCCGGCTGGGTAAGCCTGTTCACTCTGCATGTGCTGTGGCCTTTCCTCTGGATCTGGGCAACGCTTTATCGCCCTGAGCGGGGCTGGGGGTTTCAGCAAATACAGGAGCAGCAACAGGTTGATGAAGCCTTGCTGGTTGCCTTGCAGGAAAAGCTGGATGCCCAGGCTGAGCGGATTGCCGCCCTGGAAGGCAAGCTGGAGGAGAAAGCCTGATGGAAATGCTTATTCTCCTCACCTATACCGCGATCTGTGTTTTTATTTTCAAACTTTTCAAGATTCCGCTGAATAAATGGTCGGTGCCCACCGCGGTACTCGGCGGTGTGGTGCTGGTGGGCGCCATGGTGCTGGCCATGAACTACAACCATCCTTTCACCCGCAAGGTACGTCAGGTTTATGTGGTGACACCGATAGTGCCGGAGGTGCGTGCACGGGTACTGGAAGTCCCGGTGACACCGAACACTCCGGTGAAGAAGGGCGATCCCCTGGTGATTCTGGATGATACCCGTTACCAGGCCAGGGTCGCCCAGCTGGAGGCCCAGCTGGCCGACACCAGTCAGCTGGCACAGGGCAATGTGGCCTCTGTGGCGGAAGCTCGAGCCAGAGTCGCGCAGGTTACGGCCAAACGTGACCAGGCCGTGCGAACCCTGCGTCGCTACGAAGGCGCCTTGTCAGCATTCAGCAAACAACAGGTCGATACCCAGCGTGAACTCGTCACTGCGGCCAATGCGGACCTGCAAGCCGCCCGAGCCGCCTTGGCCAAGGCGGAAACACAGCTCAATGGTTCCGTCGATGGTGACGACCCGGCGGTTGCCGCCATCAAGGCGCAGTTGGATGAAGCACGCTTTGATCTGGAGAACACCATTATCCGCGCACCGGTGGATGGTTTTGTCACTCAGTTGGCGGTTCGCCCGGGCATGATGGCGGTGCCTTTGCCGCTCAAGCCGTTGGCCAATTTTGTAAACAGTGAGAAACGCCGCTATGTGGGTGCCTTCCGTCAGCAGTCCCTGTTGCGTTTACAGGCCGGCAACGAGGCGGAAGTCACGTTCACGTCGTTACCGGGGCAGGTGTTCACCGGCAAGCTTGTGGAGGTACTGCCCACTATTGCGGAAGCCCAGCTTTCAGCGGGACAGCAGTTGGTCGGCGGTGAAGCTTTCCGCCGCATGGATAATGAAGCGCTGGCAATCATCGAGCTGGAACCCAATGACAGTGTTGATGCTCTTCCGATGGGTGTCAGTGCCCAGGCTGCTGTCTATTCAGAGCATCTTCACCATGTGGCAATCATTCGCCGAATTCTGTTGAGGATGATGAGTTGGCAGCACTACCTCTATGTGGATCACTGATTCTCATCACGGGCGGCCATGTGCCGCCCTTTTTCATCCGGTGCCAGCAGATGATAGATAAATCGCCCGACGCCAAGCCATAACAGGGCACAAAGCCCAAAGAAGAAAATACTGCCATCCTGGTACAAGGCCCACAGCAGCGGTGCGAAAATCACACCGCTGACGGGCAGGGCAACACCGATGGCCAGCCGCTTACGGCGGCGCAGGCTGTCATCGTCTCGGCTGAGAGGATCGGTCATGGTAAGTCGCGTATTCGGATAAAGGCGGCAATTACCTTACCATAGCCGTTTCCTGCCAGTGATACCCGGAGTGTGCCATCAAAGGTTATCCCGTTCCCGCCGGTCCCGTTGACCGGGAGCTGCTGATCAACAAAAGCCGTTTCATCACCTGGCTGCGCCCAGTGGCAAACCGCGAACAGGCCATGGCGGTGATTGACGAGGCCAGAGCCCGTTATCCGGATGCCAGCCATCATTGCTACGCCTACCTGCTCGGTAACCCGGCTTCCGCTCAGGCCGCCATGAACGATGATGGCGAGCCCTCCGGCACCGCCGGCAAACCCATTTTCAATGTGATCCAGCACAAGGGCATGAGTGATGTACTGGTGGTGGTGATCCGGTATTTCGGGGGCGTGAAACTGGGTGCGGGTGGTCTGGTCCGTGCCTACGCGGCTGCAGCGGAAGCGGTGCTGGCGGAAGTGGAACGGGTGGAAAGTGTTCCGCATGTGACCTGCCGGCTGGAGTTGGACTTTCCCCTGGAGCAGCGCCTTCGTCACTGGGCGGACCAGAATGAATCCGAGGTGCTGGACGTGCATTACAGTCAATCGGTGGCGATGACGCTGCGTTGCCCGGCACAGTATCTGGAGGATCTGGAAAGTCTCTGTGCAGCGGAACAGATTGAACTGACAACGTTGTGACCGCTTTGGCGTACAGGGTGTCGTAATCGCCTCTGTCTTTCTTCCAGATCCAGGGGCAAGGTGATGATTGAATCCTGCAAGGCGAAGCTTGGAAGATGGCACGACCTCGCGGATAAAAACCCACACGGAGTCCTCATGTCAGAGAAACCGGTCATCGACCCGAATCCCCAGACCCTGCCCGATATCCTGGCGTCCCTGCCGGACGATACCCCCATCGTCATGCTCAAC
>NZ_JABURH010000195.1 GCF_014762765.1 Alcanivorax sp. | reverse complement strand
GTACCAGACGAATAAAAAAGCCCGCTTTGTGCGGGCTTTTTTATGGGCGCAGCACGCGCATATATGCAAGCTGCCCGCCCCTGAATGGAGTGACCTGATGGAAAAGCTGCAACCTGCCGGTTTGCTCAAACGTCTGATGGCGCTGGTCTATGACGGTTTTCTGGTGATGGCCCTGTGGTTCGTGACGGCGGGTATCTTTGTGCTGGTGTATCCCCATACCGGGTTGCCGGAAGAATCCATCAACGGTGTTACCCGTGCGGCGCCCGGCTATCTGAAGGGCATTCTGTTGCCCCTGTTGTTGGTGGAAACCTGGCTGTTCTACGCCTGGTTCTGGATGCGCGGCGGGCAGACGCTGGGCATGCGTGCCTGGCGGTTGCAGGTGCAGGATTACCGGGGTGGGTCGGTCAAGTTGTGGCAGACCGTGGCCCGTTTTCTGGGCGCCTGTGTTTCCTGGGCACTCTTCGGCGCCGGTTATCTGGTGGTGCTGATCGCTCCTCACCAGACACTGCACGACCGCCTGTCCGCCACTGCCACGGTGGAATTGCCGAAAAAGCCGAAGAAGAGCTGATTTTCCCCTCGCACTTTACTCGCGAAGCCGCCGTAGGAGTTCCTCTTGAGGGACGAATCCGAGCCTTCGCGAGGAAAAAAGCAGTGATGTCTGGCTCCGGGGCGTTCAGGAGAAACCTGATAGGCCTTTCACGCAGACGCGTGATTCGTCCCTCAAGAGGAATTATTTGCTTCGCTCACCCTTCGGGCCGCCTGCGGCGTTACTCCGCTTCGCTACGTTCCTACAGCAACGCCGTGGAGGTCTTGATGAAGGGTGTTTTTTCCTCGAGGCAGAGCAGGTATCCTTGCCACCCCTTATAGCTTCCGTGCCGGTACAGTACGTGAACGTCGACGATTTTGATTTTGTTCTCCCTGATGGGCTGATTGCCCGCCATCCTCCCGCCGAGCGTCGTGATGCCCGCCTGTTGGCACTGACCCGGGACGCCCTTCAGCACCAGCAATTCCCGGATCTGCTCTCCCATGTGCGCCCCGGTGACCTGTTGATTTTCAATGATACCCGGGTGATTCCTGCCCGCCTGTTTGGTCAGAAGGAAAGCGGCGGCAAGGTGGAAGTGCTGATTGAGCGGGTGGTGGATGACCATGAGGCTCTGGCCCATGTGCGTGCCTCCAAGTCCCCGAAGCCGGGTTCCTGGCTGCAGTTTGAAGAAGGCGTACGCGCCCAGGTAACCGGCCGCCGCGATGCCCTGTTCATTCTTCAGTTTCACGGTTGCGATACCTTGTTGGGGGCGCTGGAGCATATCGGTCATGTGCCCCTGCCACCCTATATCGACCGGCCCGATGAGGCTGGTGACATGGAACGCTACCAGACCGTCTATGCCCGTGAGCCGGGGGCGGTGGCTGCGCCCACCGCCGGCCTGCATTTCGATGACGAGATGCTGGCAGCCCTGGAGCAACATGGGGTTGATATCGGTTTCGTCACCCTCCATGTAGGAGCAGGCACCTTTCAGCCGGTGCGGGTGGACAAGGTGGAAGACCACCACATGCACAGTGAGCGTTACCAGATTCCCGACTCACTGGTGGAGCAGGTGGCGCAGGCCCATGCCCGGGGTGGACGGGTTGTGGCGGTGGGCACCACGGCGCTGCGTGCCCTGGAAGCGGCCAGTCAGTCCGGCGGCTTGAAGGCGGGGCAGGGGGAGACCGATATCTTTATCTATCCGGGCTACCGGTTCCGGCTGGTGGATTGTCTGGTGACCAATTTTCATCTGCCCAAGTCCACCCTGCTGATGCTGATCAGCGCTTTTGCCGGGCGAGACCGGGTGATGGAGGCCTATCAGGCGGCCATCGACGCGCAGTACCGCTTTTTCAGTTATGGCGATGCCATGTTTATTGAGCGGGTGGATATGCTTCCCGCAGAGGGGCGTTGAATGTCTCGAATGCAGTTTTCTCTCAGCGCCACTGATGGCGCCGCCCGACGCGGGCAGATCACCTTTCCGCGCGGTACTATCCAGACTCCAGCATTCATGCCGGTGGGTACCTATGGCACCGTCAAGGGCATGTTGCCGAAGGATCTGGCCGACACCGGCGCCGAGATCTGTCTGGGTAATACCTTCCACCTGATGCTGCGCCCGGGCACCGAAGTCATCGAGGCCCACGGCTCCCTGCATGGTTTCATGCAGTGGGACAAACCGATTCTCACCGATTCCGGCGGTTTTCAGGTGTTCAGCCTGGGCGAGATGCGCAAGATCTCCGAGCAGGGGGTGGTGTTCAAGAATCCCATCAACGGCGACCGGGTGGAGCTGACTCCGGAAAAAGCCATGCAGGTGCAGCGTTCCCTGGGTAGCGATATCTGCATGATCTTTGATGAATGCACACCGTTCCCTGCCACCGAACAGCAGGCCCGGGACTCCATGCAGCTCTCCCTGCGCTGGGCCCAGCGTTCAAAAGAGGCCCATGAGGGTAATGATGCGGCCTGTTTCGGCATCGTCCAGGGTGGCATGTACAACAACCTCCGCCAGGAATCCCTGGCCGGGCTGGTGGATATCGGTTTTGACGGTTATGCCATTGGCGGCCTCAGTGTGGGCGAGCCCCAGGAAGAGATGCTGCGCACGTTGGGTGCAATCGCACCACATATGCCTGAGGACCAGCCCCGTTACCTGATGGGCGTGGGCAAGCCGGACGACATTGTTGAGGCAGTTCGCCGCGGTGTGGACATGTTCGATTGTGTGATGCCCACCCGTAATGCCCGTAACGGGCACCTGTTTACTGCCGAAGGCGTGGTGAAAATCCGCAACGCCCGGCATCGTCACGATCTGGCTCCCCTGGAGTCAGACTGTGACTGCTATACCTGCCAGCATTTCTCGCGCAGCTATCTGCATCACCTGGACCGCTGCAACGAAATGCTGGGCTCTCAACTCAATACCATCCATAACCTGCGTTATTATCAGCGCCTGATGGCTGGATTGCGGGGGGCCATTGAAGGGGGTACATTGTCCGCCTTTGTGGACGACTTCTATGCGGCGCGTGGCCAACAAACCCCCGCGTTGTAGCTATTTGAAACTGGAGTAATCAATGAAAATCGCAATGCGTTCCATCCTGGCCCTGTTGGCCACGGCCCTGATCTCCCCGGCGTACGCTGCTGCGCCTGCCGGCCCCGGCGGTGTGGAGCTGATCATGCTGGTGGTGATGATGGTGGTGTTCTACTTCTTCCTGATCCGTCCTCAGCAGAAGCGTGCCAAGGAACACAAGAACCTGGTTGAAAGCCTGAGCAAGGGTGATGAGGTGGTCACCAGCGGCGGCATTCTGGGCCGGATCAGTAAGGTCACCGATGACTTCGTGGTGGTGGAAATCAGTAATAACCTGGAAATCAAACTGCAGAAAGGCAGTGTCCAGGCGACCCTGCCCAAAGGCACCATCAAGTCCATCTGAAAACAACGGTCAGCCCCGTCGAGTACGGGGCTTTTTGCAGGCATCTGTAATGCCTGTATTGCCAAGGGGTTGAGGGCGAAGTGCTTTCAATACCCAGCCCAAAGGACCGGCAACACCGGAAAGAACTATGACCCGCTACCCCCGCTGGAAATTTTTCCTGCTAATGGCTGCGCTGATTGTCTGCGGCCTTTATGCGCTCCCTAATCTTTATCCCGATGCGCCTGCCATCCAGATCAGCCATGCCGAAGCTGGTGGTGAAGTTACCGATGTGGCCCGTCAGCGGGTACTGGGTGCTCTGGAGGATGCCAATCTGAGCCCCGGCCCTGGTGAGGTCGTTGGTACCTCTCTGCTGGTGCGCCTGGGTGATACGGAAGCACAACTCCGTGCCCGGGAGATCGCCTCCAACCTGCTGGGTGATAACTATGTGGTAGCCCTGAACCTGGCAGCTACCACCCCGCAATGGCTGCGATCTGTGGGCGCCAGCCCCATGAACCTGGGTCTGGATCTGCGTGGTGGGGTGCACTTCCTGCTGCAGGTGGATATGGACGAAGTTGTGACCAGCCGCATGGAAGCCTGGGCGGGGAATGCCAAGCTGACCCTGCGTGATGCCGGGGTCCGCTATCGCAGTGTGGACGTTGATGGCACAACCATTACCGCCACTTTCGCAGATCAGGTGGCTGCCGATGCGGCGCGGTCGCCGTTGCGTCGGGCACTGGAAAATTTCGCTATGAAGCCGGCCGGTGAAAGTCCGGAAGTGGTGCTTACGCTGAATGACAGTGCGCTCAAGGAAATGCAGGACTACGCGGTGGATCAGAACCGCACCGCGCTGAATAAGCGAGTCAATGAACTGGGCGTGGCGGAAGCGGTAGTGCAGCGTCAGGGATCTGATCGTATCGTCGTTCAGCTGCCGGGGATTCAGGATGCCTCTCAGGCTCGCCGGATTCTCGGGCGTACCGCGACCCTGGAATTCCGCTTGGTCGACAACAGCGTGTCCTCGGCCCGCCTGCGCACCGGGGTGGCGCCGCCGGGGCTGGAGTTCTTCCCCTTCAAGGGGCAGGAAGGCCGTATTGTCGCACTGAGCAAGTCCAAGATTGCCACCGGCGACCAGGTGATTGATGCGCGCATGGGCTTCGACCAGCAGAACGGTTCACCGGAGGTGAACGTGACGCTGGACGGTGATGGCGCCAAGCGTATGCAGCGCATCACCGGCAAGAATGTGGGCAACCCCATGGGCGTGCTGTTCATCGAAACGAAAACCGATGTGCAGAAATCCATCGATGCCGATGGCAATACCGTGGACAAGATGGTCAGCACCACGGAGAAGTACGTGATCAACGTGGCGACCATTCAGGATACTCTGGGCAGTCGCTTCCGCATCACCGGCCTGGATAATCCTGCGGAAGCCTCAGAGCTGGCTCTGCTGCTGCGAGCCGGTTCGCTGGCTGCGCCTGTGAGTATTGTCGAAGAGCGCACCGTGGGACCAAGCCTGGGTGCGGAAAACATCGAAGCCGGTCTCAAATCCATGGCGCTGGGTCTGGCCCTGGTGCTGATCTTCATGGCGGTCTGGTACAAGGTATTCGGGCTGGTGGCCAATGTGGCTCTGCTGGGTAACCTGGTAATCATCGTTGGCATCATGTCACTGATTCCCGGTGCTACCCTGACCCTGCCCGGCATCGCCGGTATCGTGCTGACCGTAGGGATGGCGGTGGATGCCAACGTGCTGATTTTCGAGCGGGTGAAAGAAGATCTGCGCCGTGGCCTTAAACCGTTGCAAGCCATTGAAGAAGGCTACGGTAAGGCTTTTACCACCATTCTGGATGCCAATATCACCACCCTGATCGTGGCGGTGATCCTGTTCGCTGCCGGTACCGGGTCGGTACAGGGGTTCGCGGTAACCCTGTTTATCGGCATTCTCACTTCCATGTTCACGTCTATCATCGGCACCCGTGCCATGGTGGAAATGATCTACGGTCGCGGTGCTCGTGCACCGGCCAAACTGAGTATCTGAGGCGGTGATGGCGATGAGTAAGGAAGAAATGAACATCAATTTCATGGCTGCCCGGAAACCTCTTGGGATCCTGTCCATTGCGCTGGTGGTCATCTCAGTGATTCTGTTGGTGACCCGTGGCCTGAACCTGGGCCTGGATTTCACCGGCGGCACCACCATCGTGGTGAAAAGTCCGGTGGATGTGGAGCTGTCCCAGACCCGGGCTGACCTGACCGAAGCCGGTTTTGGTGATGCGGTGGTTCAGCATTATGGTTCGCCCAAGGAAGTGAATATCCGTGTGGCCCCCAAGGACAGTGTCGATGCGGACAAGATCGGCTATGTCGTGTTTGATGCGCTCAAGGCGGGAAATAGTGATCTGGAATTGCTGAAGGTGGAGTTTGTCGGCCCGCAAGTGGGCGATGAACTACGCGATGAATCCGGCACTGCCATGTTGCTGGCGCTGGGGCTGATGATGCTCTATGTCTGGTTCCGCTTTTCCAACAAGTTTGGGGTGGCCACTGTGGTGGCGCTGTTCCACGATGTGATCGTCGTACTTGGCCTGTTTTCGCTGCTGCAGTGGCCGTTCGATCTGACGGTGCTGGCGGCGGTGCTGGCACTGATCGGTTACTCGCTAAACGATTCCATCGTGGTAGCGGACCGGATACGTGATGAGTTTCGCAATACTCGGGAAACGGATCCGGAGGCCATTATTAATGGTGCGGTGAACCAGACCATGACGCGGACCATCAATACTTCCTTAACCACCTTGTTGGTACTGGTCGCCTTGTTCTTCTTCGGCGGTGAAGTGATGAAGGCGTTTTCTGAGGCGCTGATCGTGGGTGTGCTGGTGGGGACCTACTCTTCCATCTATGTGGTCACTAACGTTCTCTTCATGATGAAGGTTAACAAGGAAGACTTCCTGATTCCGGAACCGGAAGAATTGGATGAAACACCGTAAAAGCAGTGAATAGTTAACAATTAATAGTTAATAGCTAAAACCGGAAAAGCCGCGATTCGTCGCGGCTTTTTCGTTTCTGTAGATGCGAGTTACGACAAAAAACCGGTTTCGCCTTTCGCGACGCGCTTCTCGTGACTCGCACCTCGCCTTTTACCCGAAGTTCTGTTTTTTCATCCATGGGATGATGCGTTCAAAGGCTTCCTCGATCTGGTCCAGGGAAGTGGAATAACTGATGCGCAGTGCGTGTTTGCCGGCTTCGCCGAAGGTGTCGCCGGGGATGGTGCAGACGCCGGTTTCGCGCAGCAGTTTCAGGGCCACGTTGGCGCCGTCCACTCCTTCCGGCAGGGACGGGAATAGATAGAAGGCGCCATCCGGGCGGTAGCCGGTCAGGTGTGGGGTCTGGCCCACCAGTTCCACCAGCCGGTCCCGGCGATGCTGGTATTCCTCCACCATGGTGTCGATAAAGTTACGGCTGCCTCGCAGGGCTGCGACCCCGGCCCACTGGCAGGGCGTGTTGGCCACGGTGGTGGTGAACATGTGGTAGCGGCGCAATTTCTTGATGGCGCCCTGACTGCCGATCAGCCAGCCGATGCGCATACCGGCCATGGAAAAGGTTTTCGAAAAGCTGCTGATCACCATCACATGGTCCAGGTCCGAGCAGCAGGACAGCACGCTGGGGTATTCCTTGCCATCATAGATCAGGTGGTCGTAGACCTCGTCGCTGATCACATGAATGCCTCGGTAAGCGGCTTCCTCGACAATGGCCTCCACGGTTTCCCGTGGATAGAGAGTTCCGGTGGGGTTGCTGGGGGAGTTGAGGATCACCGCAAAGGTGTTGGGCCCCATGGCGTCGATGACTTCTTGGGGGTCCAGCTGATGATTATTCTCCGCCCGGGTGGGAATGGCATGAACGGTCCCTCCGTTCATGCGAATCAGCGGGCCATAGAGCATGAAGGACGGGTCGGGCACGATAAATTCCCGGCCCGGTGCCGAGGTGGCAGTGAGGGCCAGATAAATGGCTTCGGTGGCGCCGGTGGTGACCATGATGTTTTCCGGCGACAAGGGCCGCTGGCTGCGTTCACTGTAGTAGTCCGCCAGCGCTTCCAGCAGTTCCGGCAGCCCTGCGTCCATGGTGTAGCCGGTCTGGCCCGCATTCAGGGCATCCACGCCGGCCTGGATCACATGGCTGGGTGGTTTGAAATCCGGCTGGCCGATGGACAGGTGAATCACGTCGTCCAGATCCGACGCCAGATTCACCATACGGCGAATGCCAGGCACCGGAATGGTGAGCAGCGCCGGATTCCAGATCGGGTCTTCGCTTTCGTAGAAATCCGTATCCAGATTGATATTGCCCATTCTGTACTCCTGTCTTTTTCACCACAGAGGGCACTGAGGACACGGAGTCTTGCTGTGTGCTTCAGTGCGCTTGTTGTTCGTTCCCGCCGCGTTAAACCGGCGGGCCGGTTTGTCATGCCTCACTGGATAATATCTGTCTTTCCTCAGTGAACTCTGTGTCCTCTGTGGTTAATTAGCTGCCCATCAACGGCGGCATCTGGGTGAACGGCTGCGCCTGTTCAAAGGCGTGGCCGGCGGCCAGTACCCGGGCATCATCGAAGCGCGCACCGACAATCTGCAGCCCCATGGGCAGGCCATTGCCGGTGAGCCCCAGGGGCACCGACAGGGCTGGCTGGCCGGTCAGGTTGAAGGGGTAGGTAAAGGGCGTCCAGGTGGGCCAGCGGGTGCTGGGCCAGTCCACCGGTACCTCCCGGTTGGTGTCAAAGGCATCAAGGGGCAGGGCCGGTGTGATCAGCAAATCGTACTTGGTGTGAAACAGGGCCATGCGTTCACTGACCGCCATGCGTTCATTCATGGCACCCAGATAATCCAGCATGGACAGTTTCTCTGCCTTTCTGGCCACTTCCACCAATGCCGGATCCATCAGGTTGCGCTGGCGTTCGCCCAGGTCGCGCATGGCGTTGGCGGCACCGCTGTAGAACAGGTGGCTGAAGGCGGCCAGCGGGTTGCTGAAGCCCGGGTCCGCCTCGGTCACGATGGCGCCCAGTGCCTCGAATACCTTGCCGGCTTCGAGGACCGCTTTCTCGATGTCCGGATTCACATCCACATAGCCCAGTGTCGTGCTCAGGGCGATGCGCAGGCCTTTCATGGGCTGGTGCAGGGCGGCCAGATAATCGGTGTTGCGGCGCGGTGCCGCCAGGCTATCGCGGGGATCCGCTTCGGTGAGCACCTGCATCATCAGCGCTGCGTCGGCCACGGTGCGGGTCATGGGGCCGGCGTGAGCCAGAGTGCCGAAGGGGCTGGCTGGCCAGTGGGGGACTTCACTGAAGGTGGGCTTGTGCCCGACGATACCGCAAAACGCCGCGGGAATACGGATGGAGCCGCCCGCATCGGTCCCCAGGGCCATCGGCGCCATGCACGCTGAGACCGCAGCGGCGCTACCGCCACTGCTGCCACCGGCGGTCTTGGCCGGGTCCCAGGGGTTGTTGGTGGGGCCGCACAGGGGGCTGTCGGTAACCCCCTTCCAGCCGAATTCCGGGGTGGTGGTCTTGCCCAGCGGCACATAGCCGTTGCGCTCCAGTGCCGCCACGGCGGGGGAGCGTTTTTGCAGGGTGGAGGTCGGGTCGATGGTGCGAGAGCCTTTCACCGTTGGCCACATGGGAGTCAGGAAGACATCCTTTACGCCCACCGGCACGCCATCCAGCAGGCCCTGGGTATTGCCGTCGAGATAGCGTTGCTCGGACTCGCGAGCCCATTGCAGGGTGGTATCCCGATCAATCAGGCACCAGGCGTTGAGCGCCTGGTCATGTTGCTCCACATGGTCCAGCAGGGTATTGCACACTTCTACGGGGGACAGGGCACCTGTCTGGTAGGCGGTTTTCAGCGCCAGGGCGCTCATGGTCAATACTTCCTTGCTCATCAAGCTTCCTCCACAGATCGGATGCACACCGGACGATGTGCTAGCTACTGCTTACATAGCCGTATTCCTTGTTCACCGGGTTGATCAATGGCTGGCCCCGGCGCCAGCGGTGAAAGTTGTCGACAAACTGCTGTCCCAGGGCCGCACGCCAGCCGATGAAATCTCCGGCCATGTGTGCCGACAGCATCACATTGGGCTGGTCCCACAACGGGTGGTCGGCGGGCAGGGGTTCCTGCTCGAACACGTCCAGCGCGGCGCCGCCCAGACGGCCGGTCTGCAGGGCCTGGAACAGGGCGTCGGTGCTGACGATGGCGCCGCGCCCCACATTCACCAGGATGGCACCGGGTTTCATACGTCGAAACTGGGCGGCATCAAACAGACCTTCGGTGTCCGGGGTCAGCGGCGCGGTAATCACCACATAGTCCGCATCGCCGAGCAGGGCGGGCAGGTCCTGTTGGCGATGGACCCGGTCGAAGGCACTGTCCTGGCGAGCGCGCCGGGCGGTGCCGATCACCTCCATACCCATGGCACGCAGCACCGTGGCCACTTCCCGACCGATGGAACCGGCGCCTACTATCAGTGCCCGGCTGCCTTTCAGCAGCCGGGTTTCCCGATGCTGCCAGCGATTTTCTGCCTGCAGGGCCAGATTGGTGAGGGTGTCCTTGGCGAACAGCAGCAGGGCGCCAAGGACGTATTCGGCAATACCCCGGTCGAAAATGCCGCGGGCATTGGTGACCACGATATCGCTGTGCTTGATCGGGTCGATCATCAGCGCATCCACACCGGCGCTGGTGGCATGCACCCAGCGCACCGGGCAGTTGTCCGGCCACACCTCTTCCAGCAAGCCGGTACGGAAATCGGTTACCACCAGCACCTGGGTGTCTGGCAGCGCGGCTCGTAGTTCATCAGGCGTACGCACCTCTTGCACCCGGGCGTGGCCGGTGAGGGTGTCCAGCCCCGGCAGCGCCGGCTCGTCTTCGGCCAGTAGTACGGTGATGGTGGTATCGGTCATCGGGTCTCCTTTTTAGCGACAAGCTCCAAGCTTCAAGCTGCAACACGGGAAAGGGCTGACGTTTTCCTGATTCCGTGCTCGCGCCTTTGCCTGGGGCACGGTGCTCAACCGCGTTGTAGCTTGCGGCTTGAAGCTTGTAACTGTCTTCAGGTTTCTTTCAGCGCAGCGGCGAACAGTTCTACCGCCTTGTCGATTTCTGCTTCGCTGACGGTGAGCGGTGGTAGCCAGCGGACCACCTGGCCCTGGCTGCCGCAGCGCAGCATCAGCATGCCGTTGGTTTCGCAGTGTTTGATCAGCCTGGCGGCGCGGTCGCCATCCGGGGTGTGGGGGGCGCTGACGATTTCCAGCCCCAGCATCAGGCCCATGCCGCGAATCTCGTCAATGCAGTCATGCTGTTTTTGCAGGCCTTCCAGTTGTTGGCGCAGTTTGTTGCCGAGGGTGTCGGCGCGGCCCACCAATTGTTCGTTCTCAATCACATCCAGCGTCGCCAGTGCTGCCGCGCAGGCCACCGCATTGGCGCCATAGGTGCCGCCCTGGGAGCCCGGGTAGCCGTGGTTCATCAGTGCCTTGCTGGCGGCGATGGCGGACAGCGGGTAGCCGCTGGCCAGGCCCTTGGCGGTGATGATCATGTCCGGTTTAACCGCAAAATGTTCGTGGCTCCAGAACTTGCCGGTGCGCCCGTAACCGGCCTGGATCTCGTCGGCGATCAGCAGGATGCCATGCTTGTCGCAGCGCTCGCGCAGCCCCTGCATGAAGGCCTGGCCGGCGGGATAGTAGCCGTATTCGCCCTGCACCGGTTCGATGATCATGGCGGCGGTGTCCGCCGGATTACACTCGGTGGCAAAGATATGGTCCAGCTCGTGGAGGCAGTCGGCCACACAGGTGTCCATGTCCTGCTGGTAACGGTAGGCATGAGGGAAGGGGGCGATGCTGACCCCGGCCATCAACGGCTGCCAGCCGGTACGCACCTTGCTGGTGGAGGTGGTCAGCGAGGCCGCCGCCAGGGTGCGGCCATGGAAGCCACCGCGAAAGGCAATCAGATTGGGGCGTCCGGTGGCCTGTCGGGCCAGGCGCACGGCGGCTTCCACGGATTCACTGCCGGAGTTGGAAAAGGCCACCGCATCCAGGCCTTTGGGCAGGTGCTCATAGAGCCGGTCGGTAAGGGTGAGCATATTGGGGTGGGTGACGGTGGCGTACTGGGCATGGACCAGTTTTGCCACCTGGGCCTGGGCGGCGGCCACTACCTTGGGGTGGCAGTGGCCGGTGGAGGTCACCCCGATGCCGGAGGTGAAATCCAGCCAACGGTTGCCGTCCTGGTCGTAGAGCCAGCTTCCTTCGCCGCGCTCCGCACAAATACCGCTGGATTGCACCAGCAGGGGGGACAAATGACTCATGACGCCTCCTTCCTGTTGTTGGCTTGCCGGTAGCTTGCCCTCAGGCCGCCAGCCACTGGCATAGTCGTTGTCCGGTTTCCCGGGTCCCCGAGAAGGCTTCGCCGTTGGCCTCCCGGGCCAGGTCCGCCTTGATCAGGTCATGCAGATGTTGTGCCGCGCTGCCGATGGCCGGGTGATGGTGGGCCAGATTGTCCAGCAACATGGCCAGGCTCATCAGGGTGGCGCGGGGATCGGCCAGGTTCTGGCCGGCGATGTCCGGGGCGCTGCCGTGCACCGGTTCGAACAGGGCAGGCAGCGCAGGTTCGTCCGGGTTCAGGTTGGCGGAGGGGGCCAGCCCCGGGCCGCCGCACAGCACTGCCGCCAGGTCGGTAAGAATATCGCCGTGGAGGTTGCTGGCGACCACCACGTCGAAGCGCCAGGGGCACTGCACGAACTTCATGCAGGCCGCATCCACCAGTTCGTGGTGGGTGTCCACTTCGGGAAATTCGGCGGCAATACGCTGAAAGGTGTCCGTATACAGATCGCCCCAGAAGGGCTGGGCATTGCGCTTGGTGATCAGGCAGACCTGGGCGGCTTTACCGTCCTTGAACTGGCGTGGCGTTTCCCGCTGGGCGGCCCGCTGTTGGGCCCGGTGGAAGGCGTGACGGATCAGCCGTTCGGTGGCGCGGGCGGTGAAAACCTCCACCTGGGTGGCCACTTCATGGGCCGTGCCCGGAGCGAGGCGACCGCCCTGACCGCTGTACTCGCCTTCACTGTTTTCACGGATCACCAGCATGTCCACCTCACGGGCGCGCGGGTCGGCAAGATACTGGGGCGCGCCGGGCAGCCAGCGGGCCGGGCGTTCGCAGGCCCACAGGTCCAGCTGTTTGCGCAGAGCCAACAAGGGGGCCAGGGAGACACTGTCGGAAAGCACAAAGCGGGAAGGCTCATCCAGCGGCCCCGGGTCACCCAGGGCGCCCAGCAGCATGGCATCAAACTCCCGCAGCTGTGCCACCCCGTCGCTGGGCATCATTTGCCCATGGTCCTGATGCCAGGCGTGGGAGGGCCAGTCAAAACGGGTATGGCTCAGTGGCAACTGGTAGCGCTGGATCAGCAGATTCAGCACCGCTTCTGCCACATCCATCACCTCCGGGCCGATGCCGTCACCGGGGAGCAGGGCGATGTTCAACGCTTGTCCCATTCCGCCTCCTAATCAGCTGCAAGCCACAAGCTCCAAGCTGCAACACGGGGTGTCGTGGCTGTAGCGGCAATGCCGTGCCCGCGACCCAAGCCTTGGTGCGCGCAATCAAAGCGTTGCGATTTCTGCAAGCGATGAGTGGCGTTGCCGCTTGTGGCTTGAAGCTTGTCGCTATTTTCAGCTACCCATACACAGATACTTGTCTTCCAGATACTCATCCATGCCCTGGTGGGAGCCTTCACGGCCCAGACCAGATTCCTTGACGCCACCGAAGGGGGCTGCCGCATTGGAAATCAGGCCTTCGTTGACGCCCACCATGCCACTTTCCAGCGCTTCGGCCACGCGCCAGCAGCGGTGGATGTTGTCGCTGTAGAAATAGGCGGCCAGACCGTAAGGGGTGTCGTTGGCGATGCGAATGGCGTCCTCTTCGGTGTTGAATGGAATCACAGCGGCCAGCGGGCCAAAGGTTTCTTCCTGGCAGAGCTGCGCATCGGTGGTCACGCCGGTGATCAGGGTGGGCTGTACAAAGCTGCCGCCGCGCTCATGGCGCTGGCCGCCGGTAACCACCTTGGCGCCTTTGCCCAGGGCGTCTTCCAGATGCTCCATGACCTTGTCGGCGGCATCCCGGTTGATCAGGGCCGCCTGGCTGACGCCGTCTTCCAGGCCGTCGCCCACCTTCATGGCCTCGATGGCAGTTTTCAGTTTTTCCACGAAGGCATCGTGGATGCTGTCCTGCACCAGGAAGCGGTTGACGCAGACGCAGGTCTGACCGGTGTTGCGGAACTTGCTGGCCATGGCGCCTTCCACGGCCTTGTCCAGGTTGGCATCGTCAAAGACGATGAAGGGCGCATTGCCACCCAGTTCCAGGGACACTTTCTGGATGTGCTTGGCGCACTGGGCCATCAGCTTGGAGCCCACTTCCGTGGAGCCGGTGAAGCTCAGCTTGCGGACAATGGAGGAATCGGTCAGTGCCGTGGAAATAGCCCCGGCGCTGCCGGTAATCACGTTGAACACCCCGGCGGGGATGCCGGCTCGCTCGGCCAGTTCGGCCAGGGCCAGAGCGGAGTAAGGAGTGGCGCTGGCGGGTTTGACCACCATGGTGCAGCCCGCGGCCAGGGCGGCCCCGGCCTTGCGGGTAATCATAGAGGAAGGGAAGTTCCATGGAGTGATGGCGGCGGTGACACCGATGGGCTGCTTGATCACCACAATTCGCTGGCCGGGTTTGGGGG
Organism: Alcanivorax sp.; assembly: GCF_014762765.1. Lineage (GTDB taxonomy): Bacteria > Pseudomonadota > Gammaproteobacteria > Pseudomonadales > Alcanivoracaceae > Alcanivorax. Next base: position 6,785 of record NZ_JABURH010000195.1, on the reverse strand, counting down.
CCGGGATGGTGTCGCCATAGGCGCGCCGGGCCTCTTCGGCAAACCATTTCAGGAAGGAGGCGGCGTAGGCGATTTCGCCTTTGGCCTCGGCCAGAGGCTTGCCTTGCTCCAGGGTCATCAGCCGGCCCAGATCATCCTGATGTTCCATCATCAGGTCGTGCCAGGTCTCCAGCAAGGAGGCCCGCTGTGCAGCGGGCAGATCCCGCCAGGCGGGAAAAGCAGCATGGGCGGCATCGATTGCCTGGCGGGTTTCCGCTTCGCCCATACGCGGGGCCGTGCCCAGGTTGTCATCGGTGGCCGGGTTGCTCACGGTGAAGGTTGAGCCATCCTCCGCATCGCACCATTGGCCATTGATATAGCACTGCTGGCGGAACAGGGCGTTGTCAGTGAGGGTAACCGTCATCGTACATCTCCCGAACTTTTTGCACCGTGTTGCGTATTACGCTAGCAAAGCAAGGGCAGATGTCCATGCCGGAAGCAAAAAATCGGTTCGGGGTCTAAGGAAAAGATGGGAAGGAGTTGGGAGGGGAGGACAACAACGTCGCCGTAGGAGCGCCGCTTGAGGCGCGAATGATACGGAGCGAGTACCGGGAAGCGAGTAACGAAACTCAAAACCGAAGTTCGTATCGCCTTTCGCAACTCGCTTCTCGTTACTCGCCTCGGATTTTGCCGATTCGCGCCTCAAGCGGCGCTCCTACAGCGGCGTCCGATAAAGGGTCTACCGACGCAAACTCTCGTTCAGGTGCGGTTTGATCTTCTGCAGCAGGCCCTTGAAGACTTTCGGGCTGCCGGCGACGATGCCGCCGCTTTCCAGGAATTTGTGGCCACCGCTCAGGTCGCCTACCAGACCGCCGGCTTCGGTGATCAGCAGTGCGCCAGCGGCCAGGTCCCACTCGGACAGGCCGAATTCGAAGAAGCCGTCCAGGCGGCCGGCGGCCAGCCAGGCCAGATCCAGCGCAGCAGAGCCCGGGCGGCGCAGGCCGGCGGTGGAGGCGGCGATGTCGGCAAACATGCCCAGATAGGCGTCCATATGCGGCGCCTGGTCCTTGCGGAACGGGAAACCGGTACCGATCAGACAACCTTCCAGGCCGGGGCGGTTGGTACAGCGGATACGACGGCCGTTGAGGGCGGCGCCACGGCCGCGGCTGGCGGTGAATTCTTCATCCCGGTTGGGATCATAAATCACCGCATGTTCCAGCTTGCCCCGGTATTTCAGGGCGATGGACACGCAGTACTGGGGGAAGCCGTGGATAAAGTTGGTGGTGCCATCCAGCGGGTCGATCACCCACTGGTATTCTGCCCCGTCACCCTTGCCGCGGGTTTCGCCGGATTCCTCGGCCAGGATGCTGTGATCCGGGTAGGCCTTGAGGATAACCTCGATGATGCGTTGTTCGGCAGCCCGGTCCACTTCGGTGACGAAGTCGTTCATCCCTTTCTTGCTGACAGATAACGGGTCATTGCTTTCGGCAGCACGACGAATCAGGTTACCCGCCTGACGGGCGGCTCGCAGGGCAATGTTCACTTGCGGCGCATGCATGCATCTGTCCTCAAAAAATGGGCTTGGGTTGTCAAAGAACGCCCGGCCAAATAAACCGGGGCGCGGATTGTAGCAGAGCCCGCGCGATCAGGGCAGCGTTGGGTGCCACTTAAGGGATTATTCAGTGATTCCCATGATAACATTGCCGCCTTTTCCGGCCAGACCCGTGTACAGGTACCTTTCATGCTAGAAAATGTGCGTATTGTGATGGTGGAAACCTCCCATCCCGGCAACATCGGTGCCGCGGCCCGGGCCATGAAGACCATGGGGCTGGCGGACCTGCGACTGGTCCAGCCCCGGGATTTCCCGTCCGTGGAAGCCACCACCCGGGCCTCCGGGGCAGGCGATGTGTTGGAAGCCGCCCAGGTCTGCGAGACTTTGGATGAGGCTCTGGAGGGAGCCACCCTGGTGATCGGCACCAGCGCCCGCCAGCGACGTATTCCCTGGCCCTGTCTGACCCCCCGGCAGCTGGCGGCGCAATTGTCCCACGAGCCTGATGACACTCGTATTGCGGTGCTGTTTGGTCGTGAGGATCGGGGGCTCACCAATGACGAGCTGCGCCGCTGTAACCTGCATGTGAGTGTGCCCACCAATCCCGAGTACGGGGTCTTGAATGTGGCGTCGGCGGTCCAATTAATCAGTTACGAGCTGCGTATGGCTCTGCTGGGGGACGATTTCGATCTGAAGGAAGCCCGTTCCCGCCGCGAGGCAATGCCGCTGCCGGAGATGTTCTGGGATGAGCCGTTGGCCAGTAACGAGGCGGTGGCCGGTTTCCTGGATCACTTGGAAAACGTCATGACGCAGAGCGGTTTCCTGAATCCGCAGCAGCCTGGTCAGGTCATGACGAGAATGCGTCGTTTGTTTATGCGCGCGCGACCGGACAAAATGGAAATGAGCATTTTGCGTGGTGTGCTGGTGGCGCTGGAAAGAAAAATGCCGCGGAATGACGGGGAATAGTTCCCGCTCCCCGTGGTATCCAACCGGTTACGCCTGAGACGAGGTATCTATGTTTGATCGAGTACGCGAGGACATCGCGTCGGTATTCCACCGGGACCCGGCGGCACGTAACACCCTGGAGGTGTTGCTGAACTACCCGGGCCTGCACGCCGTGCTGTTCCACCGCCTCGCCCACGCCCTGTGGAAACGGAACTTCAAGCAGCTGGCGAGATTTGTTTCCACTTTCGCCCGCTGGATGACTGGTATCGAGATCCACCCTGGAGCGAAGATCGGCCGACGCTTCTTTATCGATCACGGCATGGGCGTGGTGATTGGTGAAACCGCGGAAATCGGCGATGACGTGACGCTCTATCACGGCGTCACTCTGGGGGGCACCAGCTGGAACAAGGGCAAGCGCCATCCGACCCTGGAGGACGGTGTGGTGGTCGGCGCCGGCGCCAAGGTGCTGGGCCCCTTCACCGTACACAAGAACGCCAAGATCGGTTCCAACTCCGTGGTCACCAAGGAAGTGCCGGAAGGGGCAACGGTGATCGGCATTCCCGGCCGGGTGGTCAGCAAGCCGATCACCGAGACGGAAAAGAACCGTCAGGAAATGGCAGAGAAGATCGGCTTTCAAGCCTATGGTGTCAGCAACGATATGCCCGATCCGGTGGCTGAAGCCATCCATCTTCTGCTGGATCACATGCACGCAGTGGACAACAAGCTGGACCGGGTCTGCAATAATCTCAAGAAGCAGGGGATTCAGGGTTGCGACGAGAAGTTGCCGGAGTTGAAAGACGAGGATTTCGAACCGGTCAACGCCGGCGGCACAGACTGAAGAGCAGTTGAAAGTTTCAAGTTGAAAGTTACAACGCGAAAAAGATTTTTCGCGTGCTGAAAGTGAAGAGGCCGCGCCCAAACTCTGGGCGCGGCCTCTTTCGTTTCAGATTTGCAATGCCAGGTTCGCGTTGCAGCTTGAAACTTGTTACTTGCAACTAGACGTTAAACCGGAAGTGCACCACATCCCCGTCCTTGACGATGTATTCCTTGCCTTCCAGGCGCCATTTGCCGGCATCCTTGGCGCCGGCTTCGCCGTTATGCTCGATGTAGTCCTCGTAGGCAGTGACTTCGGCGCGGATAAAACCTTTTTCGAAATCGGTGTGGATCACACCGGCGGCCTGGGGGGCGGTGGCGCCCACGCGAACGGTCCAGGCGCGTACTTCCTTCTTGCCTGCGGTGAAGTAGGTCTGCAGGCCCAGCAGGTTGAAGCCGGCACGGATTACCCGGTTCAGGCCTGGCTCTTCCATGCCCAGATCGGCCAGGAAATCGGCTTTCTCTTCGTCGTCCAGCTCGGCAATTTCCGATTCGATCTTGGCGCAGATCGGCACCACGGAGGAATTTTCCTTCTCGGCCAGTTCACGTACGGCGTCCAGCAGGGCGTTGTCCTCAAAGCCACCTTCGTCCACGTTGGCGATGTACATGGTCGGCTTCAGGGTCAGCAGGTTCAGGCTCTTGATGGCCTTGCGCTCATCATCGTTCAGATCCACGGATCGGGCCGGTTCGCCTTCGTTGAGGGCGGGCAGCACCTTGTCCAGCACCGGCAGCAAGCCCTTGGCGTCCTTGTCCTGGCCCTTGGCAGCCTTGGTGGCGCGCAGGTGGGCTTTCTCCACCGTATCCAGGTCGGCCAGGGCCAACTCGGTGTTGATCACAGAAATATCGTCCAGCGGCGAAACCTTGCCGGACACATGGATTACGTTTTCATCATCGAAGCAGCGCACCACATGGGCGATGGCATCGGTTTCACGGATATTGGCGAGAAACTTGTTGCCCAGGCCCTCGCCTTTGGAGGCCCCGGCAACCAGGCCGGCGATATCCACAAATTCCATGGTGGCAGGCATTACCCGCTCCGGGCTGACAATGGCGGACAGCTTGTCCAGACGCAGATCCGGCACCGGTACCACGCCGGTGTTGGGCTCAATGGTGCAGAACGGGAAGTTCTCGGCATCAATCCCCGCTTTGGTCAGCGCGTTGAACAGGGTGGATTTGCCCACGTTGGGCAGACCGACGATACCGCATTTGAAACCCATGACAGACCTCCGTTTTTCGAGGCCGCAATGCTACTCAAGGCGGGTTGAAAAAGCGACCACCGCCGGGCATTTCGCGGCGAACCCGGGGGTTGCTGGCGGGACGACTGTACCAGGCGCTGTTGCCGCTACCGACATGGCGGGGGCGGGCTAGACTGCAAGTCCGTCAACTGAACAAGAGTCACCATGGCCGAGCGCATCCTTTACCAGTTCCCGATCTCTCATTACTGCGAGAAGTCCCGTTGGCAGCTGGACCACAAGGGCCTGGCGTACCGAACGGCCAATCTGTTGCCCGTGGCCCACCGGGTGCGTACCCAGTGGCTGGCCCGCGCCAATACGGTGCCCCTGCTGCGCGACGGTAAACGCAGGATCAGTGACTCCACCCGGATTGCCTATTATCTGGAGAAATATTACCCGGAGCCGTCACTGTTGCCACGGGCCAGTGATGCCCGCGCCCGGGTGATTGAGCTGGAGCAGCAGTTTGATCGCTATGGCGTCCATGTTCGGCGTTGGGTGTACGGCCAGGTCCTTGATCGGCCGGAAGTGATGAGAGCCCTGGTGGGCGATTGCGGCTTGCCCGGCCCCCTGGAACGGGTGGCCAGGCCGCTGGTTCGGGAGGCCATTCGGCGCGGCTATGCCATCAATCCGCAATGGGTGATGCGATCCGAACAGCGCGTTGAGGAGGGCTTGGCACTGTTGGAGAGCGAGCTGAAGAAAGGCAAGGGGCAATATCTGGTTGGCGATCGCTTCAGTCTGGCGGATATCACGGCTGCCAGCATGATGGCGCCATTGGTGAGCCCGAAAGGTTCGCCCTGGGACTTGTTCGATGAAACAACACTGTCGCCAGCGTTGCGCAAACAGATCGAAAAATGGCGATCCCGGCCAGCCGGAGAGTGGTTGCTGGCGAGGTACGCGGAAGATAGGTAAGAATCAGTGACGAGTTACGAGTTACGAGGTAGGCGCCGGTTTGCGGTATTCGAAACCCGCTGCTCGCAACTCGTACCTGCCTTTAAGCCTTAAACCCGTTCAGTCGATTCATCGCCCCGTTCAAATCCCCGCGCAGCATATCGGCGGTGTGATAGGCCGCTTCGTCGATGGCGCGGTCGATCAGGTCGCGGTCGGCCTGGGAGGGCTTGTTGAGTACATGGGGGGTGACGCGGTCGGCGGAGCCGGGGTGGCCGATACCGATGCGTAGCCGGTAGAAATCGCGGCTGTTGCCATGCTTGCTAATGATGTCGCGCAGACCGTTGTGGCCGCCGTGACCGCCGCCTTGCTTGAAGCGGGCACAGCCGGGGGGCAGGTCCAGTTCGTCGTGGGCCACGAGCATCTGCGTGACAGGAATCTTGAAGAAATTCGCCAGAGCGGCGGTTGCCTGACCACTGCGGTTCATGAAGGTGGTGGGGACCAGCAGACGAATCGTTTCGCCTTCGAAGGTAAAGGTGCCGGTAAGGCCGAAGTATTTCTTGTCTTCGGAAAGGAAAACGCCCTGGCGACGGGCCAGGGCGTCCACATACCAGACGCCGGCATTGTGGCGGGTGTCCTCGTATTCGCGACCCGGGTTACCCAGGCCTACGATCAGTCGAACCGGTTCCGCCACAGCCACAGTGCGTCTTATTCCTCGCCAGCGGCTTCTTCGCCTTCGCCGTCTTTGTCGTCAGCAGAAGCACGGACTTTCGGCGCGTGAATCGCGGCTACCGGCTGGTCGTGGTCTTCACCCAGTGCGAGCTGGGTCAGTTCCACGCCTTTCGGCAGTTTCAGGTCAGACAGGTGAACAATGCTGTCCAGCTCGGCCGCTGCCATGTCCACTTCGATGAACTCGGGCAGGTTCTGCGGCAGACAGCTCACTTCCACTTCAGAGATGTTGTGGTGGATCTCACCACCCTGCTTCTTAACGCCAATGGAGCTTTCTTCATTGATGAAGTGCAGGGGCACGTTCATGGTGATTTTGTGGGTCTTGTCCACACGCAGGAAATCCACGTGCATCGGGTGACCTTTGGCCGGGTGACGCTGCATGTCGCGCAGTACGGCCTGCACGTCGGCGCCGTCCAGTTTCAGGGTCAGTACGTGGCTGTAGAAGGCTTCGGTTTCCAGGGCCTTTTTCAGTTCACGCAGCTCCACGCTGATCATCTGCGGCTCGGCGTCGCCACCGTAAATGATGCCGGGAACACGTTCTTGCAGACGACGCAGGCGGCGGCTCGCACCTTTCCCCATGTCGCTGCGGCTTTCAG
>NZ_JABURH010000106.1:16191-21473 GCF_014762765.1 Alcanivorax sp. | reverse complement strand
GCCCTTTTGTCTTCTTTCATGTTTTCCTTGTAGCTTGAAACTTGTGGCTTGAAGCTGCCTTTATGGACCCTTCTTTCCGAGACGCCGTCTACCAGATCGTTGCCGCCATCCCGCCCGGGGCGGTGAGCAGCTATGGTGCCGTGGCGCGGCAAGCCGGGTTTCCCCGCCATGCCCGTTTTGTGGGTCGGCTGATGAGCCAGTTGCCCAAGGACACCCGCCTGCCTTGGCACCGGGTGTTGCGCGGCGACGGGCGGATTGCCCTGGCGGGTGCGCCAGCGGGCGAGATACAGATTCAGCGGCTTAGCGATGAAGGCGTGACGGTAATGAGGAACAAGGTCCCCCGCCGCTACTTCACAGACTGGAGCCAGCCTCTTCCCGGACCGCCGCCTGCCTGAGTTTTTTCTTGCGGCGCATCATCATCATGACCAGCACGATGGCGGGAATGCCCATCACCGCAGCATAGTTGAAGAACACGGTATAGCCGGCGCCCTTGACCACCTCCCCGGAAAACCCGCCGATAAACTTGCCGGGCAACGTCATCAGTGAGCTGAACAGGGCGTACTGGGTGGCACTGAAAGCCCGGTTGGTAAGGCTGGACATGAACGCAATCAGCGCCACATTGGCAAAACCGCCGCTCAGGTTATCGGCACTGATCACCGCAGCCAGCCACGCCAGGGAAAACCAGCGCACGGCTTCCGGCTCGCCCACCAGCGGACTTACCGGGGTGTAGGTGGCCATTACTGCAAACAGCAGGTTGGTCAGCATCACCGCTACCGCTCCCACCAGCAGCGGCCGCAGCAACCCGAAACGGGAGACAGCCAAGCCACCAATTACCGACCCGGCAATGGTCATGAAGAACCCGAAAAACTTGGCCACGGTGGCGATTTCGTTCTTGGTATAACCGATATCCAGATAGAACGGGTTGGCCATGACGCCCATGGTGATATCGCTGATCCGATACACCGCCACCAGCGCCAGCAGCATCAACGCATATTGGCCATAGCGACCGAAAAAATCCGCAAAGGGACGCACCAGCGCATTGTTGATCCACTGGGCTGGGCTCTTGCCAAAATCATCCCGAGGCGGCGTGTCCGGTTCGTCGACGATAAAGGTAGTGATGAGCCCCACTCCCATCAGCACGGCCATGACCAGATACGCCGTTCCCCAGCTATCCATATCGGCAATGTAGAAAGACCCGGCACCAGCCATCAGCATTGCGACTCGGTAACCAAAGATATAGGTGGCCGCCATGGCCCCCTGAAATTCATCGGCGGCGGAATCGATCCGGTAGGCATCGATACAGATGTCCTGTGTGGCAGAGAAAAAGGCTACCAGCAAGGCCAGCTGGGCAAACAGGGCCAGATTACCCACCGGCTGGGTGGTCCCCATCAGCAATAATGAAACCGCAATGCCGATCTGCGCCACCACCAACCAGCTTCGTCGCTGACCCAGCCAACGGGTCAGCAGGGGTAATTTCAGGCGGTCCACCACCGGCGCCCAGAACACCTTGATGGAAAACATGATCCCCACCCAGCTGAAATAGCCAATGGAGGCCCGGTCTACATCCACATCCGCCAGCCAGGCTGACAGGGTGGAAAACACCAGCAGAAATGGCAGTCCGGCGGAAAAACCGAGGAAAAGCATTACCAGCACCCGCGGGTGGCGGTAAAGCTGCCAGGCATTCATCGACATGCTAGCGCTCCCCGGCCGAATGACAGATAGAGCAGAGGACAGAAACCAAAAAACAAGGAAGTACAAAAATCAGCATATCGTGTACAATTTTCCATCAAATAAGAAACCCGCTATAGTCGAGCGAGATTCTCGACATAACAACAATAAGAACACACGGATGAGTCACTCGGAACTCGATATTCTGGTTGTGGATGATGCCCGCTTCTCGGCGGCGGTGGTCAACCGTACCCTCGCCTCTGCCGGTTACACCCGCATTCGCCACGCCCACAGCGCCCACGACGCCTTGGGTCAATTGACCGAGCAGCCCGCCGATCTGGTTGTCGCAGACTGGCTGATGCCCGGCATGGACGGCCTGGAGCTGACCCGCCGTATTCGTCAAAGCGATGAAGCCAGCAATCGCTATACCTATGTGCTGCTGCTCACCGCTCGCGAAGGGGTGGATGCCCTGCAGCAGGCCTTTGATCAGGGCGTGGACGACTTTGTCTCCAAATCCGCCATGACCGAGCAACTGCATCACCGTGTCATGGCCGCGGACCGGATCATCCAGCGTCACAATCGGGTGCAGACCGACTACCAGCGCATGCTGACCGTGAACCGTCAGCTCAAACGTCACGCCCTGATCGATCCGCTTACCGGTTTCGGCAATCGCCAGGATGCCCTGCGCGCGTTGCAGAATACCCTGAAGCAGGCGGAAAAACGCGGCGGCGCGGCCTGTCTGTTAATGCTGCGCCTGGAAGACTTCGAGGCACTGCGTGCCCAGCGCGGCGACAAGGTGATGCAGCAGGGGGTATTGGCGTTCAGCCGACGCCTGCGCCAATCGGTGCGCCCCATGGATCATCTGTGTCGGTTACAGACCGACCAATTTGCTCTGATCACCTGGCAGCCCCAGCTGAGCCACTGCGACCCCACCGGTTTCCGGCGACTTTATGAAGGCCTCAACCATCGAGCCTACCAAACCGCCGCCGGCTTCCTGAGCCTGCAGGTGAGCATGGCAATCGCCGCCTCCGAAGGCAACAGCAGTGCCGAGCAGATGTTCGAGCAGGCCCTGGCAGAGCTGGATCAGTCCCTCAGCGAACGGCGTATCGTATCGGCCACTGCCAATACGTGAAGATAACGCCACCCCATGCTATAGGAGCGTCGCTGGCGGCACGATAATCCCATCCAGTTGCGAAATACGAGTTACGAGTAGCGAAGACCTGGCTTTCCCAGCTCCAGAGCTTTGATGTTCCAAACTCGCGTCTCGCAACTCGACCCTGGCAGCGTCCGTCATTGCTTCGCACCCACAAGAATACCCCGTTAACTCTGTGCTCTCTGTGTCCGCTGTGGTAAAAATCAATTTTTTACCTTTGGACAACATGCCAAACACTCTCCCCCACTGGTTTTTGCTAGGTGCCGGCAATATGGGCACGCTGGCGGCCTGGTATCTGACCCGGTCCGGGCATGGCGTTACAGTGATTCGCCACGCCTCCCCGGCACCACTGGAAAAGACCCTCTGGCTGCCGGACGGACGTCAGCAGGCATTGTCGTTGCCGGTGCTGGACCCTGCTGCCCTGCCCGACCATATCGATAATTTGCTGGTGGCAGTCAAAACCCCCTATACCCGCCAAGCGATGGCGGCCGTGACTGACCATCTTGATGCAGGGTCCCGGGTACTGCGTTTCCAGAACGGCATCGGTGCCCTGGACGGTTTATTACCAACGGGCTGCCAGCTCATAGAGGCCGTTACCACCAGCGCCGTCAAAGGTCAGCACCCGGACCACACGGTAGTGGCAGAAAATGCCACCTGGCTGGGAGGCAGCACCACCCCGCCAGCCTGGTTTGTCTCGCTGACCGAATACTGGCCGGACCTGCACTGGGAAGACGATATCCGCCCACGCCAGTGGCACAAACTGGTGGCAAATGCGGTGATCAATCCTTTGACCGCCCTTCACGACGTGCCCAATGGCCAGATTAGCGACAACCCAATCTTGCGAGAACAGGCCACACAGCTCTGCGAGGAAGCGGATCAGGTGTTGCAACAGCTGGACCCGGCATGGCCCGGCCACTCCCTGGACAATGTGCTCACCGTAGCTCGAGCTACCGCAGGCAACACCTCTTCCATGCGCGCGGACCGGCAACGGGGGGCACAAACGGAAATCGATGCCATCAATGGCTGGCTGGTGAAGCAGGCGGACCGGCTGGGGCTGGCCGTCCCCGCCAACAGGAAGATGGTTTCGGCACTGACATTGCTATAGAGCAACCAGGTACGAGCAGCGAGAACCTGCCTTTGCCAGCATCATGGTTCGCCGCAGATGAGCCGTTTCACGCAACGCAAATCTGAGCCATTGTCGATATCCGCCCTGCACAAACGCCTCTTCGCCGACGCTTTTACCCGCCAGCACTGGAATTAAACGCCGTTTTTCGCCATCGTAGCGGGCACTTATCCGGATTCGTGGAATACCGATGCAACCTCGACACCTTCTCTCAGTCGGCCTGATTGCCATCAGCGGCCTGACCCTGGCCGATAACGAACTCAAGGCAGTGAAAGTCAGCGGCGCCAGCCACCCCAGTCTGGCCGGGGAGCTGCCCACCGGCACCCTGACCCTGGACCGGGAAACCCTGGCCAGCATGCCCGCCAGCAACCTGTCAGAGGTACTGGATACGGTGGGAGGTCTGCAGGCCAGCCAGCTCTATGGCATCAACGGCAGTGAGGCCAGCCTGGATCTATTGGGCTTCGGCGCCGGCGCTAACCAGAACACGCTGATCCTGCTTAATGGTCGCCGCCTTTCTAACATCGATCTGGCCAGCCCTTCACTCAGCGGCATTCCCCTGGCCGCCATCGAACGTATCGAGATTCTCCCCGGCGCTGGCGCTGCGCTGTATGGCAATGGTGCCGTAGGCGGGGTGATCAATATCGTTACCCGCCGCCGCTATGAAAACAGTGCCGGACTGGAAGTCAACGGCGGCAGCTACGGCACCCTGGGCGGCAGCGGCTACGCCACCGGCCACCAGGGTGGCCTGAGCGGCGCCGTGGCCATGAGCACCCTGGACAGCGACGGTTACCGGGACAATAACGAGGTGCGCAACCACAGCGCTTTTGCCGATGTGCGTTATCAACAGGACGGCATCGAGGCCTATTTCACCGCCAGCGGCGAAGACCAGGAGCTGGGCCTGCCCGGCGGTCGCACCGATGCACAATTTCGCAACGACCCGCAGGGAACCGACACGCCCTTCGATGATGCCGAACAGGACAACTACTGGCTGATGCCGGGCCTGCGCATCGCCTTGCGCGGCAACACTGCGCTGACTCTGGAAGCCAGCAAACGTCGGCAGAAACAAACGTTTGAATTCGTCTCCAGCGGCAGCTTCGGCGAAACAGTGGTGGAGAGCGTCAGCGTCACCCCCAAACTGGAAGGCCAGCACACTACCGGTAGCGCAGTGCACAACTGGACCCTGGGCCTGGACCTGCACGAATACGATTACGACAGTCAAACCAGTTTCGGCAACCGGGAACTGGAGCAAAGTCAGCGGGCCTGGTATCTGCACAATCTGGTCAGCCTGACCCCGAAACTGTCTCTCAGCGCTGGTGCCCGCAAGCTGGAAAGCACCCT
>NZ_JABURH010000106.1:1936-15820 GCF_014762765.1 Alcanivorax sp. | reverse complement strand
CACAAGGGCGTCAGCATCAATTCCCGCTGGCGGCTGGACAAGAACCTGATGCTGACCATCAACGCCAGCGCCCAGCAAGCCCGTTTCGACGGCGGCCCCTTCGACCGCAACGACGTACCGCTGGTGCCTGAACACACCCTGCAGCTGATCGCCGACTGGCAGGCCCTGTCCTGGCTGTCTACCCAGATCAGTCACCGTTATGTGGGGGATCGCCGCTTTGACGGTGACCTGGACAACCGCTTCCGAAAACTGGACCACTACCGCACCACGGATCTGCAACTGACTGCCCGCTACCGGGCGTTCTATCTCAAGGCAGGCGTCTACAACCTGGAAGATCATCAGGTAGTGGACTACGGTAACTTCAGCAACACCACAAGCACAGCAACACTGTATCCATTACCGGAACGCCACTACCGCGCCGCGTTTGGCGTGGAGTTCTAGGAATCTGTGTAGGGTGCACTGAGCCTAGGGCGAACTGCACCGACCGAACACGTTTTGATGGTGCAGTTCGCTTAGGCTCAGTGCACCCTACGACAGACCCGGACGCCACGGGGAGCAGCAACTCGTTTTTCTCAGTGAACTCTGTGCCCTCTGTGGTTACCCCCCCTGCACTAGGAGCCACCATGAGCGACAAGGACAAGACCCGCATCAACCGGGTGATCACCCGCACCGGCGACCGTGGCGACACCGGGCTGGCCGATGGTAGCCGGGTCAGCAAGTGGCACCCGCGCATTCAGGTACTGGGTGAACTGGATGAACTGAACAGCAGCCTGGGGGTGTTGCGCGCCCGATCCCTGGATGCGGATCTGGATACCGCGCTTGGCCTGACCCAGCAATTGCTGTTCGATATTGGCGGCGAGCTGGCGATCCCCGGGCATCGCGTGATTGACGATCATGATCTGGTGGAGCTGGAATCCCGGGCGGACACCTTCAATGCGGAGCTGCCGCCTTTAAAAGAATTCGTGCTCCCCGGCGGCCATCCGGACGCTGCCTGGTGCCACCACTGCCGCACGGTGGCCCGACGCACCGAGCGCCACTTCGTGGCTCTGCAAGAAGCCAACGAAGACGCCGTCAACCCGGTGAGCCTGGCCTTGGTCAACCGGCTTTCCGATTTGTTGTTCGTGATGGCCCGGGTGATCAACCTGCGCCAGAAGTCCCCGGAAGTACTCTGGGAGCCGAAGACACAGAGGGGCTGACCCCGCTTACCGCAGAGGGAATCGTGCCACCGAACAGCCTGTGGTAATCGAAGCAGGAAGCAAGCTGCAAGCCTCAAGCTACAACGCGAAAAAGGATTGTCAGGCACTCAAATGGTCTTCCCGCGAATCAGCGTTAATCGCGGGCAGAGCATTTCACTCAAACTCCTAACCTCATCCGTGTTGTAACTTGCTGCTTGAAGCTTGCCGCTCCTCATTGTGAAAACATTGTGCAACCCTGCCGCAGGGGCGCTGGCTCGGGCTACACTGGAGACCCGGACCGACGACGTTTCGCCATGGGCATCCGCAACAAACTCTTTGTCATTTTCCTGTCTACCTTCCTGGTGCTCACCCTGGCGGCCAGCGGTTTCTATTACCTGTCGTTTCTGGGTAGCCTGGAAACCTACCTGGATGAACGCCAGCAGGCCCAGGTAGAAAGGCTCGCAGATCATCTGGGCCTGCTCTACCAGCAGCGCGGCGGCTGGCAGTTCCTGATGGACGATCCCCGTCTTCTCAAACGGCTGTACCGGCTGGCCGGAGATCGGGAAGACGACCGGGACAGCCGCAGCGACCACCGCCATCTGCAGCTGCTGGATGCCCACAAACAACGGTTACTGGGCCCACCAGCGCCCCCGAAATTCCGTTCGGAAATTCCTGTTCAGGTCGGTCGCGGTATCGTCGGCTACCTGACCTACCCGGACCAGGAAGCCATCCGCGACAAACTGGACCAGCGCTTTATGGGCCGCCAATTGCGCTTCATCGGCTGGATGCTGTTTGTCGGTGTCTTGCTGTCACTGCTGGTCTCTTGGCTGCTGGCTCGCCACCTGGTAGCGCCGATTCTGGCCCTGTCCAAGCACACCCGCGATCTCCAGGAAGGCCATTACAGCGCCCGTCTGGAAAGCCGGCGCCGGGACGAACTGGGTACGCTCACCGAACAGGTGAATCAGTTGGCAGAACGACTGGATCAGGGGCAACAAGCCCGTCAACGCTGGTTCTCGGACATTGCCCACGAGCTGCGCACCCCGGTGGCAATCCTGCAGGGCGAACTGGAAGCCATCAGCGATGGTATTCGCCCTCTAAGCCCGGCGTTCATCAAGTCCCTGGAAGGAGAAGTGGCCCAGCTCACCCACCTGATCAACGACCTGCACGATCTGGCGCTGGCCGACGGTGGCAATCTGCGTTACCAGTTCCATCGAGACGATCTGGCGGACCTGCTTGGCGAGGTGGCCGACAGTTATCGCAACAGCTTTAGCCAGCAGAGCATCAGCCTGGAAACCCATCTTCCCGACCGAGCCGTTATCGATATGGACCCGGTGCGTATTCGCCAGTTGCTGGACAACCTGATGCAGAATTCGCTCAAGTACACGGCCAGCGGCGGGACCTTGAGCCTGTCCCTGACACAGCAGTCAGGCCAATGGGAACTCCTTGTCGACGACAGCGCCCCCGGCGTGCCCGACCATGCCCTGCCCCGCCTGTTCGATCATCTCTACCGGGTGGAAAGCTCTCGCAACCGCCGCACGGGGGGGGCCGGCCTGGGGCTGGCTATCTGCCAGCGGATTGTTGAAGCCCATGGCGGCACTATTGCGGCAGCACACAGTCCTCGGGGCGGCGTTCGCATCCGCATTACCCTGCCGGGAGGCGCCCCATGAATCGCATCCTGATCGTGGAAGACGAGCCCCGCCTGTCACAACTGATGGCGGACTATCTCCAGCACGCGCACTTTCACACCGAGCAGACCGACAGCGCAAGGCAAGCCATGGCGTTGGCAAAAAAGGAACACTTTCAGGCCATTCTGCTGGATCTGATGCTACCGGATGGTGATGGCATGGAAGTGTGCAAAGCCATTCGCCAACACAGCCAGGTGCCGATCCTGATGGTCACCGCCCGGGTGGATGAAGTGGATCGTCTGCTGGGCCTGGAGCTGGGCGCCGATGATTATATCTGCAAGCCCTTCAGCCCCCGGGAAGTGGTGGCCAGGGTCAAGGCGGTATTGCGCCGGGCCAATCCGCAACAGGACAGTTCCGCCCCCACCCTGACTCTGGACGAGGAGCGTTATGAGGCAGTCATGGGGTCACAGCGGGTCGCTCTCACCGCCATTGAGTTTGCCCTGCTTGCCACCCTGGCCCGCCACCCCGGCCGTATCTGGTCCCGGGACCAGTTGATGGATGAAATCTACCAGGATCACCGGGTAGTGTCCGACCGCACCATCGACAGCCACATCCGCAAACTGCGCCGCAAACTCAGCGACGGCGACGACCAGTCCCATGACTGGATTGGTAGTGTTTATGGGGTGGGGTATCGGTTAGAGCAGCCCTGAGTTGCAAGTTGAAAGTGACAAGTTTCAACGCGAAGCACTGCCGCGCCTGGAATAAACGCTGACGCCGCGCCGCAAACTTTTCTGCTAACTGCCCCCAACACAGAACCGCGCATATCAGCGCAAGTTGGTTAGCAACGCACCCTTACCGCGTTGAGACTTGCAACTTGTCACTTGCTACTGCTTCTTCCTTTTTTCCTGCATATTCCTTGCACTCTTCCCTTACATACTGATCCCACACATTCACAGGGACTCACTGAGTCACAAGGAGAGCACCATGAAAAAACTGGCTATTGTTGCCCTGGCTATCTTTACCACCTCCGCTTTTGCCTATGGCCCCGGTCATAAAGGCGGGGAGAACATGGTGGAGCGTCTGGAAAAGAAACTGGAACTGAGTGAGGCGCAAAGCACTCAGCTCAAAGCGATCTTTCAGGAGCAAGGCGAGAAGATGAAAGCCTTGCACGAAGAAACCCAGGACAAGATGAACAAGGTACTGACCCCCGAGCAGCAGGAAAAACTGGCCGAGATGAAAGAAAAGCGCATGGAGCGCCGGGAAGAACGCAAGGAAAAGTGGAAGGAGAATAAAGGCAAACGCGAAGAGTAACCCAGGCGCAATCTTTATCTTGCGACACTAAAAAGCCGGCATATATGCCGGCTTTTTAGTGTCGCAAACACCGACTGACAGGGGCTTACAGCAACGCCCGCCGCATATCCGTCAGCAACTGGCTCAGGTAGGTAATGAAGCGAGCCGCATCGGCGCCATCAATCACACGGTGGTCATAGGACAGGCTCAACGGCAGCATAAGCCGGGGCTGAAACTGCTCACCGTCCCAGACCGGCTGCATGTCGGATCGGCTTACCCCAAGGATGGCCACTTCCGGCCAGTTCACGATGGGCGTAAAGGCGGTGCCTCCGATCCCCCCCAGCGAGGAAATGCTGAAAGTACCGCCTTTCATATCCGCTGGTGTCAGTTTGCGGTTGCGGGCCTTTTCAGCCAGCTCACCCATTTCCTGGGCAATGGCTTTCAGGCCTTTCTTGTCCGCATCCTTGATCACCGGCACCACCAGCCCATTGGGGGTGTCCACGGCAATGCCGATGTTGATGTAGTGCTTCTGAATCAGGGCCTCACCGCTGTTTTCCAGGGAGCTGTTGAAACGCGGGAACTCCTGCAGCGCTCTGGCACAGGCGCTGACCAGAAACGCCAGCATGGTCAGCTTGACGCCTTCTTTCTCCAGCACCTTGTTCTGCCGTTTGCGGAAGGCTTCCAGGCCGGTGATATCTGCCATCTCGTGTTGGGTGACATGGGGAATGGTCAACCAGGAGCGAGTCAGGTTCTGGGCGGACACCTTGCGTAGCTTGTTGAGTTCCAGCCGCTCTATCTCGCCAAACTGGCTGAAATCGATCTCCGGCAATTCCACCGCCAGACCACCGCCGGATGCCGCTGGCGTGCCTTCAAGGCGTTGCTTAACCCAGGCGTGCACATCTTCCTTGAGGATACGATCCTTGGGCCCGGTGCCGTTGACTTGGGCCAGATCCACGCCCATTTCCCGGGCCAGCTTGCGTACCGCCGGGCCGGCATGCACGGACTTGGAAGGAGCCCCGGAATCTGCCGCTGGCGACGATGAGGCCGCCGGCGCCGGTTTTTGCGTCTGCCCAGTTTGAGCTTGCTGTGAAGCCGGCGCTGTCGCGGGTTCCTCTGGCTTCTCGTCTGCCTCGCCTTGCTGGTCCGCTGCCGGCTGACCGCCGGACACCGCCATGGTCAGCAGCTCATCACCGGTTCCCACCTTGTCGCCCACCTTCACTGCCACCGACTCGACCTTGCCAGCGGAGGGGGCGGGAATTTCCAGGGACGCCTTGTCCGATTCCACCACCACGATGACCTGCTCCTGCTCGAGCTCATCACCCACGGCCACATTCACTTCGATGATTTCTGCAGAATCGATATCGCCAAGATCAGGGACTGAAACAGTTTCGCTGCCACCGATTGCCTTCGCTTGCGGTACTTCGGACTCATCCTCTTCTTGCGGCTTAGACTCTGTCTCCGGTTTTTCCTCTGCGGCTTGCGACGCTTCACTGGCAGCCTCGGATTCCTGGACGGCTTCGTCTTCCGACTCGCCGCCGGCCTCCACTTCCATCAGGTCATCGCCTTCCTTGACCCGGTCGCCCACCTTGACGCTGATGGCGGTAATTTTTCCCGCTTGCGGCGCCGGCACTTCCACCGTGGCCTTGTCAGATTCCAGGACGATAATGGTGTCTTCTTCGGCAATGGTGTCGCCGACTTTCACGCTGATCTCGATGACGTCAACAGGATCGCTGCTGCCCACATCGGGAACACGAATCATGGTCTTACTCACACCGGTCTCCTTTTGTGAGATCACGTTGGGGTGCGATCAATGCATCACCGGATAGGGTTTATCCGTATCGATGCCGTATTTTTCGATGGCCTTTTTCACAGTAGTCGCCTCTACCTTGCCGTCCTTACGCAGTGCACTGAGTGCCGCCAGCACCACAAAATAGCGGTCTACTTCAAAGAAGTGGCGCAGTTTCTGTCGGGAATCACTGCGGCCGAACCCGTCGGTGCCCAGCACCGTATAAGGAGCATGTACCCAGGGCCGGATCTGGTCGGCAAAGGCACGCATGTAGTCGGTGGACGCAATCACCGGGCCGTCGCGACCATCCAGGCATCTCTCTACCCAGGTACGCTCGCGCTCCTGATCCGGGTGGAGGATTTCATCCCGGTCCAGGCGCAGGCCTTCCCGGCGCAGTTCGTTGAAGCTGGTGACACTCCACACGTCTGCGGCCACACCAAAGTCATCCCGCAGCAGCTCGGCGGCTGCTTCCACTTCGCGAAGAATTGTGCCGCTACCCAGCAACTGCACGCGGGGGGATTTCTTGGTTTTTCCCTTGCCTTCACGCAACAGGTACATGCCACGGCGAATGCCTTCTTCCGCACCTTCCGGCATGGCGCCGTGCACGTAGTTTTCGTTCATCAGCGTCAGGTAGTAGAAGACTTTTTCGTTGTCTTCATACATGCGCTTGAGCCCGTCATGGAGAATCACCGCCAGCTCGTAGCTGTAGGTGGGGTCATAGCTGACACAGTTGGGCACGGTGCTGGCCAGCAGATGGCTGTGGCCGTCCTGATGCTGCAACCCTTCCCCATTGAGCGTGGTGCGTCCGGCGGTAGCGCCCAGCAGAAAACCGCGGGCCTGACTGTCGCCGGCGGCCCAGCACAGGTCGCCCACGCGCTGGAAACCGAACATGGAGTAATAAATGTAGAACGGGATCAGGGTGAAATCGTGCACGCTGTAGCTGGTGGCGGCAGCCAGCCAGCCGGACATGGCGCCCGCTTCGTTGATGCCCTCTTCCAGGATACGACCCTTCTTGTCTTCCCGGTAATACATGACCTGCCCGGCATCCTCGGGCTCGTATTTCTGGCCACCAGAAGAGTAGATGCCCAGCTGCCGAAACAGGCCTTCCATGCCAAAGGTACGCGCCTCATCCGGAACAATCGGCACCACCCTTTCGCCGATCTGCTTGTCCTTGATCAGCGCGCTCATCATGCGCACAAACGCCATGGTGGTGGAAATTTCCCGATCGCCACTGCCTTCCAGGAAGTTGGCAAAGATATCCAGCCCCGGCAGGGTCAGCGCCTGGCTGGCCTGTTGGCGACGCACCGGCATATAACCGCCCAGCTTATCGCGCTGCTCTTTCATGAAGCGCATTTCCGGGGAGTCACCCTCCGGCCGGTAGTAGGGCACATCCTTGAGTTGTTCATCGGTGAACGGCATGTCGAAGCGGTCACGGAATTCCTTCAGGCTTTCCAGGTCCAGCTTCTTCATCTGGTGGGTCTTGTTGACCGCTTCACCGGCGCCGGTGGCGTACCCTTTTACGGTCTTGGCCAGAATCACCGTGGGTCGACCGGTATGGTTAACCGCCGCATGATAGGCCGCATAGACCTTGAAGGGATCATGGCCACCGCGATTTAGGCGGTACACCTCATCGTCGGACATATGCTCCACCAGCTTCTTCAGCTCCGGGTACTCACCGAAGAAATGCTCACGGGTGTAGGCGCCTCCGTTTTTCTTGTAGGCCTGATATTCGCCGTCCACGCACTCTTCCATACGCCGGCGCAGCAGCCCCTGGCTGTCCCGTTCCAGCAGCGGATCCCAGAGACGGCCCCAGACCACCTTGATCACATTCCAGCCGGCGCCCCGGAACACACCTTCCAGCTCCTGGATGATCTTGCCGTTACCGCGCACCGGACCATCCAACCGCTGCAGGTTGCAGTTGACCACGAAGATCAGATTATCCAGTTTCTCGCGACCGGCCAGCGCCAGGGCACCCAGGGATTCGGGCTCGTCCATTTCGCCGTCACCCAGGAAGGCCCACACCTTGCGGTCATCCTTCTGGATCAGCTCGCGGTTTTGCAGGTACTTCATGACGTGGGCCTGGTAAATGGCCTGAATCGGCCCCAGCCCCATGGACACGGTGGGAAATTGCCAGAAATCCGGCATCAGCCAAGGATGCGGATAGGAAGACAGGCCCTTGCCATCCACCTCCCGACGAAAGTTGTCGAGCTGCTCTTCGCTGATGCGCCCTTCCAGGTAAGCGCGGGCATACACCCCCGGGGCGGAATGGCCCTGGAAGAACACCAGGTCCCCTTCGTTCTTGTCGCTGGGGGCCCGGAAGAAATGATTGAAACCCACATCGTAAAGCGTGGCGGATGACGCGAAGGAAGCAATATGGCCACCCAGCTCGTCGTCATTCATATTGGCCCGCATCACCGTAGCCAGCGCATTCCAGCGCACCAGGGAGCGCACCCGGCGTTCCATGAAGATATCGCTGGGGATCGGCACTTCGTCTTTGGCAGGAATGGTATTGAGGTAAGGGGTATTGAGGTCGGTACGGCGGATGCCCTGTTCCTGAGCCTCGTTGGTGATGGTGTCAAGCAACCAGGCAGCCCGCTCAGGGCCTTCGCGCTCGACGACGGATTCCAGGGCTTCTAGCCACTCCCGGGTTTCTGCCGGGTCCATATCATCAAAGAAACTTCTTTTGTGCATGGGCGTGCGTCCTTTTTCGCGTTGCCAGGCGGCCCTGCAGGATCACTGCAGCACCGCGGAAATAAGCGCCCGGGGGTGTTGGGCGAACTGATACAAGCTCTTTCCATACTAGCCGCAATGACCGGCCGGTCAAATGACGATAATCACCACAGGCGGGTTACAGGCGGATTTTTTGGTATGGCAAAGCCCTACCAGCATGAGGTCTGGCAGAGCAGGACGACATCAGACCTAAGTCTGATCAGGGGAAAAGCACCTCAACACTTCCCGAAGGGTGCATGAGCCTAAGCGAATTGCACCAGGCGAAAAGCAATTGATAATGGATAATTGAGAATTGAAAACACGCGGAGCACGCCCTTCTGTTGTCAAACAGAAAAGGCCGCGCCCAAGCTCTGGGCGCGGCCATTGAGTTTTGAGAACCGCTACGGCGTTGATCGCACCGTTATCAATTAGATGGCTCGCTCAGTGCACCCCACGCGCGACCCAGCGCCTTCAGATCACGATGATCCACAGCGCCGACAGGATCAGCCAGATGGCAACGCAACGCAGTAGCAACCCCTGAAGGGACTCCAGATGATCCAGGGCCGCGGACAGGGAACCTGACTCCCCTGATGGTGGCGCTTCCAGTGCCACATTGACCACCTGCTGCAAGGACTCACCACTGTGCTCTTGACGTAGCCAATGGCCTCGCATTTTCTCCATCACCGCGGTGAAATCCCCGGCCAGGGCCATACTCAATACCAGCAACCTGTTGGCCGGCCAGCTTAGCCAGCCATCCAGGCGCATCTGCCAGTTATTGGCCTGCTCGTCGCCAGCCCGGATTACCCAGGCTCGGTTGAGTACGACCAAAAACGCCGCTCCGAAACCCAGCACCACCAACCAGAAAATAGCGATAAATAGTTGCTGCTCCCGCGCCAGAATTTTTTCCGTCAGGGCACTCTGGTAAGTGGGATCCCCTGGCGTTCCGGTAACATCGAATTCATCCGTGGCCAGGGCCGCAAAGCCTTCCGGATCGTTCATTCGACCGCGCACCAATAATTCATCCACATGACGAAACTCGCTTTGCCCACCTACCAGCCACAGCATCAATACCATGCCCAGAAGCAACACCAACAGCTGCCCCCAGAAGCCTCCCAGCCAACACGTCAGGGCATAAATCAGAAGTGACGGCAACAACACCGCCAGCCACCAGACTCCTTGTCCCTGCCCCAGGCGATTGCTCCATTGCTGCAACCAGCTCTTATGACGCTGGGGGTTGGCAATCCAGAACGGCCAGCTGGTATCCAGCCGCCGCAGGCCGAGAACCAGTATCAGGACCAGAAATTTCATGCCATTTCCTCCTTGTAGCGGGCCAGGCGGGCCCGATAATCCGCCCAGTCGAAAGCGGGTCCCGGGTCGGTCTTGCGGCCAGGAGCAATATGTTCGTGGCCGGTAATGCGGGTATCGTCAATCGCCGGGTAATGGGACTGTAGTAGCGCAGTCAGCTCAGTCAACGTCGCGTACTGCGCATCTTCATAGGGCACAGTATCTGCGCCTTCCAGCTCAATGCCGATGGAAAAATCATTACAGTTTTCCCGCCCGGCAAAACGGGAGATCCCGGCATGCCAGGCACGCCGGTCGCAGGGGACAAACTGCAACAGGCTGCCGTCACGCCGGATGAGAAAATGCGACGATACGGTGAGCTGATGGATTTCGCGGAAATAGGGGTGGTCGTCCGGGTTCAGGCAGTTCTGGAACAGGGCCTGGATATGATCGCCGCCGAACTGCTCCGGCGGCAGGCTGATGTTATGAATTACCAGAAGGGAAATATCATCGGGATCAGGGCGGAGATTGAAATTGGGGGATGGGCACCACTGTGCCTGATCAACCCGGTGTTCGTTAAGGGTGAGCACCCGCGCAAGCTCCTTATTCCTGCGCGGCACCAACCAGCGACTTAATGCTGTGCGTTGGCCTGCATGCGGCGCAGGTCGCCAATGACCGCTTCCAGAGCCCGGTCGAACAGGGCTCCCTCTTCGATGAGTTTAACAGTCCCTTCATGCAGGGCAACGGCCAAGGTGTATGCGGAAAACTCTTCCACCTTGATACCGCGCCGGTTGGTAAACACCATCTTGACGCCGCTGCGGATATTGGCGGCCAGTTTGGCACGGCGAGGCTCATCGCCATCCACGATTTCAATCCACTGGCCGGGAGCAAGCTGGCCCGCCTTTTTCACCAGAAAATGATTTTCCGGCAAGGCCGCGTTCTCGGTAGCCTGAGCTTCCGTGGTCGGCATTTCCGGCTCCACCGCTACTCGCTCGGTTTCCAGCCCCTTGAGCAGCTGCTGGTGCACATCCCGGAACTTGATCAGCAATTGTTTGGCTTCCGCTTCGTCATAGCTGATTTGGCCAAGACCACTGTAAAGGGTTTTGAGGAGCTTGGGGCTTAGCGCCTTAAGCTTTTCCAGGGCCGTCTGGTCACGGTGCGGCAGTACACTCCAGACCACCCCGTCGACAACCTTGACCTGCTGCTGCCAGGTAGCGCTATCAGGCCCTTCTCGCAACCAGGTCAGATATAACACCTGTTGCCACCCCTGACGGAGCAGCCGCACCACCACATCAGGCAGCTGGCGGCCAGCCATGCGCTTGTCGAGCACTGCCACCACTTCCAGACGGGCCTGCTCGGCACGGGCCTTGCCTTCTTCCGCCTCACGGACCCGCTGCTCCACCCGTTCGGAGCGTGAGCTCTGGTTATCGAAAAAGCGCTGAAACTCGTCCAGAAGAGTGGCGAACAGGCTGGCATCCTCTTCAAAATCATCAATGATGCGATGTACCGCATGGTTGATACGCTGGTACAGATCGTCCTGAATACCCTGTTGTGGATCCCACTGGTTGCCGGCCCGGGCCAGCATGTTGAGCAGCAGCCGGGCTTCGTGGTTATCATTGCTGAAAAAGGTCTTGTCGGTGATCGCCACTTTCAGCAGGGGAATCTGCAGACGGCCGATCAACGCCTTGATCTCCGACGGCAGGCCTTCGTCATCAAGGATGAAATCAAACAGCAAAGACACAAGGTTGATCACATCGTCATCGGCCTGGTCCAGGGCATGAATAGCTTCGCCATGCTCACTGTCCAGTAGCTCGGACAGGTCTTCCTTGAGGTTAGCCCTCTCCCCGTCTTTTTCGCTGAGGCTACGCTCCACTCGCTGCAGGCGATTGAGCACACCCACCAGATCATCGGAACTGACCTGATGGACAGAAGCCGCATTAGATACCGGAGCGCCATTGAGGTAGGGCACGCCATTTTGCATTACCGCCATGGCTGCGCTCATGTCCGCACCGGGTGCAGCACCGCCCGCCGAGGCTCCACCGCCCTGGATACTGCGCATGGTAACCAGCAGCTCCTGCAGCAGGCTGAACATCTGGTCATTGCCGGCCGAGGAAGGGGCCGGTGATTGAGAGGAGGCACTCTGGGCCAATGAGCGGTTACCTGGCTTGCGCACCGGGGCTATCGGCGCGGATTTCATGTCCGGCAACACGCCGGCATCAATCAAAACCTTGTTGACCTCGGTCACCATGTAGCCGGTTTCTACCAACACCTCGCGCTCAAACAGCTTGAGAATGATCAGCCTTGCCTTGATATCAAGTGACAGCCGTTCGAGGCCTTGGCTGAAGGCATCCACCAGTTGGCGCGGCTCCAAGGGGTTATTTTTTTCACCGACTTCGACCTTGCTTTCGAACAGATATTCCAGGCGGTGACACAGGACCTTCAGTTGTTCATCACAACCATTGCGGGCACGACGGGCCATGTTATCCAGAGCTACCGTGGTCTCAAGATCGTCCTCATTGACCAGCGTCAGGGATTCCAGGTCGACCTTGGTGTTTTCCAGAGTCCCACCTTCTCGCAGCTGGGCAAGCTCGGCAAATTGATGCTGGAGTGACTGCTTCAGGCCTGCAACCAGACCGGACCGCTGGATGCGTACCTCCCGCATGGCATCGAAGAAACGCTCCCGTTCACCCTCCGCTTCTTTTTCAGCCAGGTCATAGAGGGTGTCATCAGCACCATCCAGCATGTCCTCAAGATAGGACGATGCCAGTGACACATAACGATCACGGACTTTTTCGATGGGCCTTGGCAGGCTGTTTACTCCGGCTTTGCCAGAAACCGGTTTGAGCTGGGTAACTTTGGCCATGGCTCCCCCCAAGGAGAGTAGAATCAAGCCCGAGCATAACGGGACGATAGTTTTAATACTTTACTACGCTAACACAGCATCAATATACGAATTTTGAACCAGTTCGCATGTGATGCTTTATATGTAAGCATCCACAAATACGTCGCCAGCTTTCCCTGCCCGCCAAATTCCCATAGCCTAAGGCCTTTTGGGGAAATGGACGAGAGCCATGGAGCAAGCGGTTACCATTCTTAAACAGATCAGCGGCTTCCTGTGGGGATGGCCGGCACTGATCCTGATTGCCGGCACCGGCATCTACCTGACCCTGATACTGCGGTTCCTTCCCATTCGGCAGCTGGGGTTCGGCTTCAAACAGATGTTCGGCCCCCAGACCGGGGTCGGCACCATTGGCGCTGGCGCCGCTCTGGCCACCTCCCTGTCTGCCACCATCGGCACGGGTAATATCGTCGGGGTGGCCACTGCTATCCACTCCGGTGGCCCCGGGGCGCTGGTGTGGATGTGGCTGATTGCGCTGGTAGGTATGGCCACCAAGTACGCGGAAGCCGTGCTGGCAGTGCAATACCGGGAAAAGGATGCCGCCGGCCAGTATGTGGGCGGCCCTATGTACTACATCCAGAACGGCCTGGGCCGTAACTGGCGTTGGATGGCCATCGCCTTTGCCATCTTCGGCATGCTGGCCGGGTTCGGCATTGGCAACAGTGTCCAGGCCAACTCCGTGGCCCATGGCCTGCAGGACAGCTTCGGGCTGCCTGCCTGGATCACCGGGGTGACACTGGCCGTACTGGTCGGCCTGGTTGTGCTCGGCGGCATGAAGCGAATCGCCACTGTGGCCACCTTCATTGTTCCGTTCATGGCACTGACCTACCTGCTGGCAGGCCTGGTGGTGTTAGTGGACCATGCCGAGGCCCTGCCCGCCGCTCTGGCCCTGTGCTTCGAAAGCGCCTTTACCGGCACCGCCGCCGCCGGCGGCTTTGCTGGCGCCCTGGTCAAGGAAGCCATCCGTTTCGGTATTGCCCGTGGCATCTTCTCCAACGAGGCAGGTCTGGGCAGCGCCCCCATTGCCCATGCCTCCGCCAATACCGATCATCCGGCCCGGCAAGGGTCCATTGCCATGCTGGGCACCTTTATCGACACCATCATCGTCTGCTCCATCAC
>NZ_JABURH010000106.1:0-1458 GCF_014762765.1 Alcanivorax sp. | reverse complement strand
CCTGTCTGCGGGTTTTCATTGAGTTCAGCACCGAGAACAGCATGACCATCACCCTGCCCGACTATGTGCGTGACGACATTCAGCGCAACGTGAGCTTTGCCCTGGAAGAAGATATCCGCAGCGGCGACATCACCGCCCAGCTTATCGATGCCAACAGCGAAAGCACCGCTACCATCATTACCCGTGAAGACGCAGTCATGTGTGGCATCCCTTGGGCGGATGAGGTCTTTCGGCAACTGGGCGATGTGGAGATTGAGTGGCATGTGCAGGATGGCGACCGGCTGACTGCAGAAACCACCCTCTGCACTCTGCACGGAAACACCCGCAAGATTCTAACCGGCGAGCGCACCGCGCTGAACTTTCTGCAGACCCTGATGGGCACTGCTACCACAGCGCGCCGCTATGCAGATGCGGTAGAGCACACCAACGTCACTATCCTGGATACCCGAAAGACACTGCCCGGCTTGCGGGCTGGCCAGAAATATGCCGTGCTTTGTGGCGGCTGCCAGAATCACCGTATCGGCCTGTACGATGCCTTCCTGATCAAGGAGAACCATGTGACGGCCTGTGGCGGCATTACCGCTGCCATTGAGCGGGCGCGGGCACTGGCGCCGGAGAAGAAAATCATTGTGGAAGTGGAAACGCTGGAGGAGCTGAAGGAAGCCGCGCGACTGAAACCGGATCAGATCATGCTGGATAATTTCAGCGCAGGGATGCTGAGCGAAGCAGCGGAAATTAGAGCGGAATCCGCACTTGAAGTCTCTGGCAACCTGACAGTGGAAAACGCGGCAAGCCTTCCTAGTATGCGGGAATGGTTTCTCTCATCTGGGGCATTAACAAAGCATGTACAGGCAATGGACCTGTCTCTTCGGCTGACTAGCTAGACACCATAGTAGAGCCAAAAGAATATTGGCAGGTCGCCCTCAAATATTAGCTTCACAAAGAACAACAAATAACCACTTCCCGGCCCCGGCCGGATTCAAGCGACGCAAAACCTATGATAACAACAAACAGAGACGTCAAGGATTCTCCCGCCGCCACGAACCGCACCGAAACCCCCCTGAGTTTTAATCTCACTATCTGGTGGGCAGGCCTTCTCGTTTTTTCCATGGCATATTTATTTCCTGTACTAAGCGGCCCCTGGCCAACATTTTACAAAGAAAGCACTGCGGTTTTCGGCCTTGTCTTACTTGCGTTCTCAACACCACCCAAATATTTTTCGCTTACTTCAACTCTGCTTTTTATACTGGCGGCAACCGCATTCATACAGTATTTCACAGGCATCCTACTGTACTTTGATGACGCGATTCTTGTGGCTTCCTACCTTGTCATTCTGGGGTTATCCATTGAGATCGGTCGCACACTGAAAGCAGATGCCGGCAACAATCATGAACCGATTAAATCAGCCACCGCGGAAACCAAGATCACCTCGATCTGGACCATGCTCTGCATTACAGC
>NZ_JABURH010000209.1 GCF_014762765.1 Alcanivorax sp. | reverse complement strand
GGCCATGGCGCCGTATTCCTGGAAGCTGCCCGCATCGAGCAGATCGTCGAGGTTTTCCCGGGCGGTGCGCTTGCCCTTGCGGTGGCGTTTTTCCACCGCCTGGGGACGACCGGCATCGCTGATGGCCCGGTGGCGATCCAGCACCTCCGCCAGGTCCTTGCGGATATGGTCCAGATCCACGCTTTCTTCCGTGGCAATGGCAGCGCCATCCACGTCCCCCGGCTGCACAAACAACAGCGGGGCCGCTTCGTTGATCGCATCCCCCTCCACCGCTGCCAGGCTGTGCACCTCACCGGCGGTCGTTGCCCGCACCTCGAACTCCATCTTCATGGCTTCCAGCACCGCGACCACCTGGCCCACCTGTACCGTGCTGCCTTCCTGCACCAACAGAGATAGCAGCACACCGGTAGTGGGGCTGGCCAAGGCCTCGCAGCCCGCCGGGGTGGCCAGGGTGTCAGCCTGGGGAGAGTGATCGGCCGACGGCAACGCCGCTGTGGGTTCGGCAGGCATGGCATCCAGCAACGCGGCCAGATGGGTTTCCACATACCTTGTGGTCACCGTATTGGCCTGCACCGCGTCACTGGCCAGCAACGCCTGCAACAGGCGCAGATTGCTTTGCACACCGTCGATGCGGGTCTGCTTCAGGGCGCGACGGGCGCGCTGCAGAACCGACCCGTAATCCGTGCCGGTGACGATCAGCTTGGCCAGCAGGGAATCGTAGGCCGGGCTCACCGGGTACCCGGCGTAGCCATAACCGTCCACGCGGATGCCCGGGCCGCTGGCCGGCTCATAGGCGGTGAGAGTGCCCGCCGCCGGCGCGGTACTGCCGTCGGCCTTGAGGGTTTCCAGGTTGAGGCGCAGCTGTACCGCCATGCCCTCACAGCCCGGGGCGGCTTCCAGGTTCAGGTCGGCAAGACTCGCCCCCGCCGCCAGCCAGATCTGGCTCTGCACCAGATCCACCCCGGTGACCTGTTCGGTGACGGTGTGCTCCACCTGCACCCGGGGGTTGGCTTCCATAAAGTAGAAACGGCCCTGCTCCGCTTCCACCAGAAACTCGAAGGTGCCGATGCCCCGGTAGTTCACCTCAGCCGCCAGGGTCAGGGCGCTGTGGATGATGCGATCGCGCAGGGCGGTGTCGAGGCCCGGCGCCGGCGCGAACTCCACCAGCTTCTGATGACGGCGCTGCAGGGTGCAGTCCCGCTCCCACAAATGGCTCACCGCGCCGCTGCCGTCGCCCAATACCTGTACTTCGATGTGGCGGGCGGCGGTCACCAGTTGCTCCACATACACTGCGTCATTGCCAAAGGCCGCTTTCGCCTCCGACTGGCAGCGCTGATAGGCGGCTTCCAGCGCTGCCGGGTCAGTGACCGCTCGCATACCCCGTCCGCCGCCACCGCTGAGGGCCTTGATCATCACCCCGCTGCCCTGCAGCGACGCCATGAACGCCCTAGCCTCTTCCAGCGACACCGCCTGCGCCGTGCCCTGCACCAGTGGCACCTGGCAGCGGGCGGCCAGCGCCCGGGCCGCCGCCTTGTCGCCAAACAGGCGCAAGGTGTCCGCCCCCGGCCCGATCAGGGTAATGCCCGCCTCGGCACACTGGTCGGCAAAGTCCGCGTTCTCGGCCAGAAAGCCATAACCGGGATGAATCGCCTCACACCCCTGCGCCCTGGCAATGGCAATCAGCTGCGCCCCGTCCAGGTAGGCCGGCACTCCCCGCCCCGCCAACGCCACCGCCTCGTCCACCTGGCGGGTATGCAGGGATGCCTGATCATCTTGCGCATACACCCCTACAGACCGAATCCCCAGATCCGCACAGGCATTGGCAATACGAATGGCAATCTCGCCACGGTTGGCAATCAGGATGGCAGAAAACGGCACGGGCACGGCGGACTCCGGTCTTTGATTCGACGGCAAAGACCACAGTGTAGCCAGTCGGCCATAGCGATGACATTGATCGGGGTGCATGGAGGATCATGCATTGGGTTAATGCTGGTCACCACGGTAATTCCGATTCGCAGCCCCCCCACTTTCAACGGACCTTTCCGGTTACCCCGAAACGGCGTTGATCAAACCACTGTATTAAAGGGGCTTGGGGGGGGAGGTATGTCCGGTGAGATATCTGGCACGGCGTTCACAGGCACCTACCGTTAAACTCCGCACAGGAGTTTAGCCATTATCTTCTATCGTCTTGTTCTGGCTCCTGTGGCCTGCTTTCACTATGTGGGTCTCATACAATAGCCGGCGGCAGGCAGCGCAAAATTAACCCATAGAGTGTCACCAGAATGCTAGTCCCGAGCCATTTCAGAGAAGAGAACCAGGAAACACTTCAGCAGTACATCAAGGAATACAGTTTTGGTGTGCTGGTAGTCGCCGATGGTGATGGTATCGACGCCAACCATCTGCCTTTCCATTTCAGTGCCAGTGAAGAACATCCGCTTGGCACGCTGCGCTGCCATGTGGCGCGGGTTAATCCGGTTTGGCAGCGAATCGAAAACGGCGCCTCTGTACTGGCAATTTTTCAAGGGCCAGATGCCTATGTGTCACCGTCGTGGTATGAAACAAAGGCGGAGAGCGGACGGGTGGTGCCCACATGGAACTATGTGGCGGTTCATGCGCAAGGCAAAGGCGCTATCTTTCAGGATCACGTTTGGCTGAAAGCGCATCTTCAACAGTTAACCGATTTTCATGAGTCGAGCAGAGAGAACCCTTGGTCGGTGGATGATGCGCCTTCCGATTTCACCGGTCGCCTGGTGAACGCGATTGTCGGTATCGAGATCCGCATCGACGCTCTGACAGGACAAGTGAAAGCCAGCCAGAATCATCCAGAGCGCAATCGGGCTGGCGTAAAGGCAGGGCTCGCACAGGGTTCTGAGCGTGAATCGGCAATGTCTGAATTTATCAGCTAGCCAGGCAGCAAGGGGTCCGCCCTGCCCCACATCCCTCCTAACGTATAAACGACCTGGGACTGTAACCGCAGTGGAAACCGAAAGGCACATGGTTTCTCAGCGGCACTACAGCCACTTCGTCCAGGGTGCGGGCATCGAAGAT
>NZ_JABURH010000097.1 GCF_014762765.1 Alcanivorax sp. | reverse complement strand
GAAACCGTGCTGCACCTGACCGGCGATTATCCGGACTGGTGGGAAGGAAAGCGGTTCACCAAGCCGATTGTTGGCTGGGCTGCCGGCGATACCAACGAAACCACCCGGGACATTATTCAGCGCAAGCTGGTCGGCCCGCATGGTTACGAGGGCACCGGGCTGATACCGAAATCCAAAATCATCAAGACGACGCCGCGCTCAGGCATTCCCGGCGCCATCCTGGATATTTACATCGAGCATGTGTCAGGCGGTACCAGCGTGCTGACCCTGAAGTCCTACGAGCAGGGCCGAAAGAAGTTCCAGGGCACGGAGATTGATCTGGTGTGGCTCGATGAGGAGCCGCCCGAGGACGTTTACAGCGAGTGCGTCACCCGAACCATGACCACCGGCGGCATCGTCTACCTGACGTTTACCCCGCTTGAGGGTTTGAGCAACGTGGTGATGAGCTTCCTGCCGAAGGAGTACCAGCTCAGTGCCTGAGATCAGCCCCAGCAAGTACCTGGTCATGGCTGGCTGGAACGATGTGCCGCACCTGGACGAGAAGGCCAAAGCAGAGCTGCGCGAATCAACGCCGCCGCATCTGCGTGATGCCCGGGAGTTCGGCAAGCCATCCCTTGGCTCCGGTGCCATTTACCCGATACCGGAATCGGAGATCGTTTGCGATCCGTTCCAGGTGCCCGGCCACTGGCCGATGGTCTACGCCATGGACGTGGGCTGGAAGCGGACTGCCGCTATCTGGGGCGCATGGGACCGTGAGAGCGACATCGTCTATCTCTGGTCCGAGCATTACCGGGGCAACGCTGAGCCCAGCATCCACGCCGATGCCATCCGCTCACGGGCGGACTGGATACCGGGCGTGATTGATCCGGCTTCCCGTGGTCGTAGCCAGACTGACGGCAGCCAACTGATGGGCATCTACCAGCAGCTCGGCCTGAATCTGGTGCCGGCCAACAACGCGGTGGAGGCGGGCATCTTCGAGGTCTGGCAGCGGCTCTCATCCGGCAGGCTGAAGATTTTCAAGACCCTGCAGAACACGCTGGCCGAGTTCCGGCTTTATCGCCGGGACCAGAAAGGCCGAATCGTAAAGGAAAACGATCACTTGATGGACTGCATGCGCTACCTGGTCATGTCTGGCCTGGAAGCTGCCATCACCATACCCGTTTACGTTCAGGGCAACAGACGCTCCGTTGAGGGGCCGACAGGATACTAATGAATCTCACCGATATTCTTCAGTCTGACAACCTTGTGGTTGATCTGGACGATGCAGGCCTGCGCGACATGCAGCGGCAGGTGCTGGATCAGTACGGCCAGGACGAGCAGTCCATGGGCGACTACCTGAAGAAGTACGACAAGGCGCTAGAGTTGGCCCGAATGGACTCCTCGAAAGTGGAGACCAAGTTGAAGGGCGGCGCCAAGGTGATGATGCCCTACATCATGGAAGCGGCGATCGACTTCAACAGCCGCGTTGTGATGGAGGTGCTCAGTCGCGATGACATCGTGTTTGCTGACATCAAGGGCCCGGCGGGTGAGGAGAAGGAAGCGCGCGCGCGCCGTGTGACTGAGTTCGCCAACTACGAGGTGGAGAAGAGCCTCTGGAAGCGCATCACCGACAAGGAAATGATGGCACTGCCGGTCGTGGGCACCACTTACAAGAAGACCTGGTGGGACGATGTGCGCGGCACGCTGTGCACCGGCCTGGTGATGGCTGACGAGGTCATCTTCAGCCAGGAAGTGGACTGCTTCGAAGATGCGCCACAGGTCACCCACAAGCTCCAGATTTCCCGTAACCGCATCGTCTCCATGGAGCGTGCCGAGTTGTGGGATGTTGATGTCGACAAGCTGAACAAAGAGAAGACCGAGTTCGAGTTCTGCGAGGTCTATTTCACCTACGACCTGGACGACGATGGCTATGCCGAGCCCTACATCGGCATGTACTGCAAGGAACTGGATGCCCTGGTCCGTGTGGTGCCTAACTTCGAGCTGGAAGACGTCACGCTGAACCTGCAGGGCGAGGTGGTGGACATCAAGCCCACGGCCTACCTGACGCAGAAGCAGCTGATTCCTGACCCGGAAGGCTCCCCGATGGGCCTGGGCTTCGGGATCCTGCTGCACGACATGTTCCACACCATCAACACCAATACCCGACAGATGATTGACGCCGGGACGCTGGCCAACATGGCGTCTAACTCTGGCCTGATCGCCCATGGCGTGCAGCCACGTGGCAACCAGGCATCGCAGTTCCAGACCGGTGAAGTGGAAATGGAGCTGGGCGTGTTCAAGCAGGTTCAGGTGGCCGGCGGCAACAGCCTGCGTGATTCGGTGATGCAGTTCCCGTTCGCCGGGCCCAACGCCACGCTTTACCAGATGATGGTGCACCTGGAAGAGGCCGCCCGCCGCATGACCGTGGCCGGACAGCAGGTTGAAGCCAACGCCAATGAGGCGGCCAGCTTGTACCTGGCTCGCCTGCAGCAGGCACTGAAGGCGCCAAACGCCATGATCTGGCGCGTCTGCGAGGGCTTCAAATCCGAGTTCAAGGCCATGTTCCGGCTGCTGTTCCTGCACGGGGACGACAAGCAGTACCAGTACGTGGTGGATGAAGAAGCCAGCCTGCGTGAGGACTTCAACCCGGATGATTGCGACATCGCCCCCACGCTGAACCCATCACAGGGCAGCGACTGGGAGAGGCTTGCCCGGGCCGAGGCCGTATTGCAGGCCGCCCAAGGTAATCCCCAGATGCACAACGTCCGTTACGCCTATGAGCAGTACTACAAGGCCATGGGCGTTCCCGATATTGATCAGCTGTTGCCGGAGCCGGACCCCAATGCGGTCGACCCGATGCAGCAGCTGCAACTCCAGTACGCCCAGATGGAAGCCGAGTTCAAAGACCGCGAGATGGCGGTCAAGGAAGGAAAGCTTGCACTGGATCAGATGAAGGCCGTTGGCGAGATGCGCCAGCAACTGGCCTCCATGCAGGTAGATGCCGAAAAGGCAGATGCCGACCGCGTAAAAACCTTGACCGAAGCCATGAAGAACCTTGCGCAGATAGCGGACATGGAAGAAGCCAAGGCAATGAGAACCCTGGAAATACTCAACAGTGGAGCTGCAAATGGCAGACAAGTACCCACGGATCAGCCGGGACGGAATACGCCTATGGCTGGAGGATCCAACAACCCAATCGTTCCTCAAAACCCTGGAATGGTACCAGGACCAGCTGGGGGACGTGCGACGTAACGCCACCTTTGTGGGCGACACCAACGACAAGACCGCTGAAAACCTGTTCCGCAATCTGGGTGCGACCCAGGCGGCAGAGGATTTCAAGAATCCCATGCGGATTTTTGAGCAATACGAGCTGGTCAAGGAGGAGGTGGCATGAAGGACAAGGCGACAGGATTTCGAGTGATCGTAAGGCCGCAGCAGGTGGAGCGTGAATCCGCCGGCGGCATCGTGAAGTTCCATTCGGACGACGAATGGGAGGCCGCACAGCGAGCCAATGACGTGGGTGAGGTGGTCGATATTGGCCCGGCAGCGTTCCAGCTAGACCGATTCGGTAACGACAGCCCCATCAAGGTGGGCGACAAGATCCGTTTCAAGCAGTACGCAGGCCACCTGTTCCGCTACAAGGACAGCCTGGACCGACCCACCAGCGAGTTTTACCAGATCATCAATGACGATGATGTCCTGACCATTATTGAGGAGGCGGAAGATGCCTGATCCTACCTCACCACAAGAGAGCGCCGTCCCGCAGGATATTCTGGACGGCCTGGCAGCCGAAACCCAGAAGATGGGCGGGGCGCCGCAAGCCATGGCCGAGCTGCCGGAAGAGGTTGACGGTGATCAGCCGGAAAACCAGGATGCGCCCGAAGCCGATGACGATGTGCCCGAGGATTTCAAAAGCTACGAGCAGTACGTTGCTGATGGCGGTGACCCGGAATACTACCGGGGCCCGAAGGCCTTCAAGCAGCAGAAAGAAATCCTCGATGAACTGAAGGGCGTGAAGGAAAAGTTCAAGCGCTTTGAAGAGGATGCGGTCAAGTTCGACAAGTTTCGCGAGCAGGAAAAAGAGCGCCTTCTGAAGCAGCTGGAAGACCAGAAGAAGAAGGCACGGGAAGACCTGGACTTCGATGCTTACGACGACCTGGAAAAGCAGCGTCGCCAGATCGAAGAGGGCCCCGAAGCGGAAGCGGGCGACTCGCAGGAGCCGCCGGTCATCGCTACCTATCGTAGCGAAAATCCGCAGCTGAACCCTGCAGCGCCTGAGTTTGACCCGGTGTATGCCTCTGCCTTTGCTGGCGCCTTCAATGCCGTGGTGGCTCAGGCCCAGCAGCGTGCCGGCCGCAACCTGACCGAGGCGGAAATCCAGACCCATCTGGAAACTGTGAAGAAGCGGCTGGGCGGTGGTGAAGCGCCAGCCAAACGGCCTTCAAAGGTGGAAGGAGCGCGGCGCCCAAGCAAGGCCCAGGCGCCGGCGGACAAGATGCCTCCTGAAGTGAAGGCAATGCACGACCGCTGGATCAACCACCACGATGCGGCCAAGCGTGAATACGCCAAAACCCTCGCCAAGCAATACGGAGGCTGATATGCCTGCTGCAAAGAAACAGACCCAAACCGACATCCCGGAAGCCCGCTCACCGCTGGACATTGGCAAGCGCCTGCCCTTCGATAACATCATCGAAAAGCACCGGGAGCAGTACGACTTCTGTGTCATCAACAACGCCCGCGGCTCCATCCAGCGGCACCTGGCTCGGGGCTGGAAAGTCTGGGACCAGGACAAACTGTACGACGACGAGTTCACCAAAAAGACCGAGGCCGGCAAGACCGATGACGGGTACGCAAGTGTGCCCTGCGGCATTGCGGGTGACGGCAAGCCGACAAACGCCTATCTGCTGTACGCCCCCAAGGGGTTCGCGCAGAAAATCGTTGATGCCCGCCATGCGGAAAACCGTGAGCGCAAACGCGCCTATGGTGCAGCGGTGGACAATCGTCTCGGCAACCCGGGTGTGGATACCTACACCCCGGACGGTTTCGGCGACGGCATGAAAGTGCTGCCGAACACCATGGGGCAACCCAACACCTAAAGCATTGCCACCGCGCAGATAGCGCGGCCTCGGTTGTGCGACCAGCAATCACAGATAGTGGGCGCTGGGATCAGCATTCAACTCAAACCTGATTCCAACTGGAGGAATTCACTATGTCTAATAGTGATGCGCCTTTCGGTCTGCGCCCGGTATCTACCCTTACCGGCGGCGACTACAAAGGCAAGCTGACCCAGGTGTCTCTTGCGAGCACCTACGCGACCAGCGTGTTTGTTGGTGACCCGGTGAAACTGGCCGGATCTTCTGATGCATCTGGCCGTTTCCCGTCCGTCGAGCAGTGCGCTGCCGGCGACAAAATCGACTACGTAATCGTGGGCTTTGAACCGGACTACAGCACCGAATCCCTGAATACGCTGTATGGCCCGGCTTCCACTGCCCGTACCGCCTGGGCGGTGTCGGTAACCGACATGATCTTCGAGATTCAGGAAGATTCTGTGGGTGGCGCACTGGCCGCAACTGACGTGGGTTCTGTGGCTGACGTTATCGTCGCTGCCGGCTCCACTGTGACCGGCGTGTCCGGCGTCGAACTGGACAGCAGCACTGCCGCCACTGGCTCCAGCGCGCAAATGACCATCCTGGGTCTGGCGCTGGGTACCGACAACGAAATCGGAACCAATGCGGTATGGCGCGTTCGTGTGAACGAATCCAACCTCACCGCTGGCTCTAGCGGCGTATAAGGAGACATTCTCATGCCTGCACCCGTTAATCAGGGCAACATCGCCCGCCTCCTGCAGGAGGGCGTAAATGCCGTAGCACAGACGGAATACGACAACTGGAGCCCGCTCTACTCACAGTGGATGATGGTTGAAGATTCCGACAAGGCCTACGAAGTGGACGTGTCCATGGCTGGCCTGGGGGCTGCACAGCTCAAACCGGAAGGTGCGGAAATCAGCACCGATGGCGAGCAGCAGCTGTATTCCACCATCTACCAGAACCGCGTCTACGCGAAAGGCACCATCATCACGTATGAAGCGATCAAGAATAACCAGTACCAGAACATGATCGAGAAGTCTGGTCGTCTGCTTGCCCGCTCCCTGCAGGAAGCTCGCGAGCTGGTTGCGCATGACGTGATCAATGATGGTTATGACTCCAACGTGACCTACGGTGACGGCAAGCCTCTCTTCAGCAACAGCAACCTGCTGAAGAACGGCTCCTTCGCCAACCGCCTGAGTGTTTACTCGGAGCTGTCCGAAGCGGCACTGGAAGACGCCTGCATCGGTATCAGCCGCTGGAAGGATCCGGCCGGCCTGCGCGTGAACGTGAAGACCAAGGCGCTTCTGATTCCGGTAGAGCTGGAATTCGAGGCGGCGCGCATCCTGCGGTCCACCCTGCAGAACGACACCGGTAACAACGCCATCAATGCGCTGGCGTCCACCGGCAAGTTCCCGGGCGGCATGATCGTGAGTCCGTACCTGACCGATGGTGGCGCATGGAGCATCGCCAACGATGTGGAAGATGGACTGAAGTTCTTCAACCGCATGGACAGCGAGTTCCGCAGCGACAACAGCGACACCAACACCCTGAACTACCGCCACGTTGGCGTGACCTACTTCTCTGTGGGCGCCACCGACAAGCGCGGTATCTACGGGTCCGGTCCGTCTGTGTAACACCTGCACCACCATGAAAAGGGGCCTTCGGGCCCCTTTTTTATTCCTTGCCCTTCGGGGTGCTGATAAATCAGTGAGGATTTTCTCATGGCTACCAAGCCCACACGTTTCCCGAATGGTTTGAGCAACGTCAATCCTGAGTCCTTCTGGGGCTCCTTCGGTGCGATGTCTCCGACCAAGTACCACCAGTATTTCAACGATTTCAACGCCTTTGCTGCCGGTGATTGGACAATCACCACGGTGGAAGCCGGTGGTGGTTCTGCCTCTGAGGCAGTCACCGACAAGCTGGGCGGCGCACTGCTGCTCACCAACGACGCAGCAGACAACGATTACGACAACCTGATCCTTGCCGGCGAAGGCTTCCAGTTCACCGCAGGCAAAAAGCTGTGGTTCGAAGCCAAGCTGCAGGTATCTGATGCCACTGAGTCCGATGTGTTTGTCGGCCTGGCCATCAAGACGGCCACCGACCCGGTAGGCACTGCGCCCACCGATGGCGCCTTCTTCCGCAAGGATGACGGCGACACTGATGTGGACTTTGTTGTCACCAAGGACAGCACCGCTACCACCAGCACCGAGCTGGCCACCCTGGCGGATGCCACCGACATCACCCTGAGCTTCTACTACAACGGCGTGGACAACATTGCCGTGTGGGTGAATGGCGGCCTGGTTGACAACGTGGCCGTTACCAACATCCCGGACGACGAGCTGATTGCACCGATGATGCACATCCAGAACGGTGCAGCCGCGGCCAAGACCATGACCGTGGATTACATCCTCGCGGCCCAGGAACGATAAAGGGAGTGCACCATGCGTCCTGTACGAATTTATGCGCTCCCCCGGGCGGTCGATGCTGACGGCATTGCCGAGGGCCAAACCCCCGGCGCTGCTGGCGATCTGACCCTTGACGGGGCCCTGGTGGTGGACGGGGTGGCGGTTATCCGCCGCTCTGACACCGATGCCAGTGGCCGGCCCTACAGCCGGATCGGCCAAACCGTGACGGTGACCTCCGATGGCGACGATTCCGGCGTGACCTTCACTGTGACCGGTCTGGATCAGGATGGGCAGGAGTATTCCGAGGCCATCACCGGCCCGAATGCCACCAGCGCATCCAGCACCGGCTATTTCAGCGAAGTGACTAGTGTGGTCATCGATGGCGCCGGCACCGGCAGCATCACTGTGGGCATCGCTGCCACCTTCGCAACCCCCTCCATCCCCCTGGATCACTACATCGGCGACGGTGTAGCTCAAGCGGTTGTCCTGGGTGGCACGGCCACCTACACCGTGCAGCACACCTTCGACAACGTGCAGGTGCAGACCTGGAAAGACGGCTACAGCTGGGACGCCGCCGGCGGCAACTGGCTGGACCACGATTCCTCGGATTTCGTGGATGGCACCGCCACGGCGGACGGCAACTTGCAGTTCATCCCGAAGGCCACGCGCCTGAAGTGCACCGCCTGGACCAACGGCACCGTCGAATATGACGTGATCAGCGCCCGGATGGTCTGAACCAAGGAGATAGGCAATGGCTGACCATTTTGTCCCGGGCACCTGCAACACCATCTGCGATGTGACCGGCTTCAAGGTGAAGCGCAGCGAGTGCCTGGTCCGCTGGGATGGTTATGTCGTCATACCTGAGGCCTGGCACCCCCGCCAGCCTCAGGATTTTCCGCCCCAGATCATCCCTCAAACCGTTATCCCAGACGCTCGGCCCAAGCCGGCTGATGATGTCCCAACCGTGAGCTTTGACGTGATATGACCACTTCCGGCACCACCGAGCTGGGCTACACCGTCAACCAGATCCTGGAAGAGGCTTACGATGCTCTCGGGGTGGCGGCTGACGGCGAAACCCTGAGCGGCAACCTGTTTGCTCGGGGCAAGAAAAGCCTGAACATGCTGCTGCGCCAATGGCAGGGCAGCGGCATGCATCTGTGGACGATGACAGAGGGCTATCTGTTCCCCACCAAGGGTGGAGAATCGTTCAGTCTGGCCACTGCCAGGGTGGCGAATGCCTATTCGCGCACCGCCACCTCCGCAGCAGCGTCCGACACCGACACCACGGTCACCCTGACCAGCGTCACCGGCATCACCAGCGGGCTGAACATTGGCATCCTCATGGATGACAACACCATGCACTGGACCACAGTGAACGGTGCGCCGTCTGGCAACGTGGTGACACTGGCTGACGCACTGACTGGCGACGTGAACAGCGGCGCCGTGGTTTTCACGTATGACGGCACCTTCCGTGCCTGCCAGCGGATCCGACAGGTGCGCCGAATCGACAGCAGCACCTACGAAATCCCCATGCAGATGTATGCCCGGGCGGATTACATGGCCCTGCCGAACAAGGCAGAGCAGTCTGTGCCGGTGTTGGCCTACGTGTCCCGCCAACTGTCGGCCAGCACCATCTACCTGTGGCCCACGGTGAACCGGGAAGACATCGTTATCCCGTTCACCTACGAACGAGTTATTGAGGCAGTAACCGCTTCCACGGAAACGCTGGACGTTCCCGAGTACTGGTTCCCTGCGCTGTACCTGAACCTGGCTGTGCTGCTTGCCACCAAGATGGGTACCAACCCCCAGCGGTATCAGGTGGTGCTGTCTCAGGCTCAGGAAGCGCTGGCCCAGGCCATGACCTTTGACACCGAAGTGGCCGACTGGAGGCTCACATGCCGATGATCCAGTTCCCCCTGGGCGGCTTTGACCTGGATTACAACAGCAAGCAGAGCCGGGCCGAGGTGATCAATGGCTACATGGAGGGCGAACAGGAGTTTATTTCCGTCCGCCGCACCGAGGGCCTGGAAGAGTGGATTGATTGCGAAGAGCCGCGGATCCGCTCTGACCTGTTGCTGGTGGATGGGCTGATCTACTTTGTGGCCGGAGAAAGCCTGTACCAGGTGGACCGGCTCAAGAATCTGGTGAATCTGGGCACAGTTGGCGGTTCAGGCCGATGCGTGCTGGCGGCCAACAACATCCCCGATGATTCCCAGGTTCTGGTACTCAATGGCCTTGGCCAGGCGCTGGTCTATCAGCCCTCTGTCGGGCTTGCCGCAGTATCCGACCCGAATTACGAGGCGGCCAGCTATGTGACCGTGCTGAACGAGCGCTTCTGGTTCCCGAAAGACAACAGCAACCAGTTCTTCGCCTCTGCCGTGTCCGATGGCACCACCTACCCATCCACAGCCATCGCCACTGCCGAGGAATCCCCGGACAACGTGGTGGCCCCGCTCGCACTGAAGTCGGCCCTGTGGGTTATCGGCACCAAGACAACTGAATACTGGCAGAGCATCAACGATTCATCCCTGCCGGTGCGACAGGTAAAGGGCGCCTCCTACGAGCGAGGCTGTGCCG
This sequence comes from Alcanivorax sp., assembly GCF_014762765.1. Lineage (GTDB taxonomy): Bacteria > Pseudomonadota > Gammaproteobacteria > Pseudomonadales > Alcanivoracaceae > Alcanivorax. Next base: position 12,135 of record NZ_JABURH010000097.1, on the reverse strand, counting down.
CCGTGAACAGCATTGTGCGCACCGGTGACACCGCGTGCTTTCTCTCGGATGACAAGACCGTCCGCATGCTGTCAGGCAATCAGATGGTGGAGGTGTCCACTCTGGCCTTCACCCTGGAGGTGAGAGGCGACGGCTCCCTGCGCAATCCCGGGTACAGCAAGATCGATGACGCCTACGCTTTCTACGTCGACGGCCCGGTGCACAAGGTCTATTACCTCACCTTCCCCACCGAGGGCGTAACCTGGGGCTTTGATCTGGCCCAGGGCGTCTGGCACAAGCGCAAAAGCGACGGCATGGGCAAATGGCGCGTATCCGGCGCCGTGTCTGCCTATGACCAGGTTATCGTCGCCGATAGCGAAAGCGGCAAGCTCTACACCATGAGCTACGGGTCGCGCACCGAAGACGGTAGCCAGATGACGTTCGAGCTGACCACCCCGTCCCTGTCCTGGCAGAAGGATGTGGTCATCCCGATGATTGAGATCGACATGGAAACCGGTGTCGGGCTCACAGACGGGCAGGGCGAAGACCCGCTGATGATGGTCGAGTACAGCAAAGACGGCGGCCTCACCTGGGTAGAGCATTCCTCGGTCAATTTGGGCCGTCTCGGGCAGTACAACACCCGGGTACCCATGTACCAGTTTGGCCGAGTCATCCGGAATCAGGATTTTGCCCTGCGCCTGAGGGTGTCTGATCCGGTCGAAGTGCGCATGTACCGCGCCTGGATAACGCTTGAGGAGGGTATGTAATGGCCTCCCCCCGTCAGACCATTGATGTTAACCAGGAGATCGTGGACGAGCAGCGCAAGCCCACGAAGTTCCTGGAATCGTTCCTCTACGACCATGAAATCCTTATCGGCACCGGCTCCCCTGAAGGGGTGGTGGAGGCCGACCCAACCCGACTCTACATGGATGATGCAGGGTCTTCCGGCAGTGTTCTGTACATCAAGCAAACCGGCACGGGTAACACCGGCTGGATCGCTGTGTGAGGTGAAATAATGGGTATTTTTTCCAGCGGAGCCGACTCGGCCCGGAAGGTTCGCCAGCTTCTCTATGATCAGTATCAGGAGAACAAGGGGCGCCTGCAAAGTGCTGGCGGGTACGCCGAAGACCTGCTTAATCCCTACATGCTGGACCCGTCCGTCATGCAGGAACTGCAAGGCGTGGTGACCGGCACAGGCAGCAACTACCAGAAGTCCCCCATCTATCAGCAGTACATGGATGTGGGCAAGGAAACCATGCTGCAGGACATGGCCGGTACCGGCACCCTGTATTCCGGCAAGCGGATGGAAGGCATGCGCGACCTGGGGCAGAGCGCCTTCGGGCAGTACATGAACACCCTTACCGGTCTGGCCGGCTTTGGCCGCGACACTGCGTCCCAGCTTGGCGGCATCCGCATGAACACCGCCGCCAATATCGCCGGTGCCGGCAACCAGTACGCCAGCGACGTGGCGAACATCCGCATGGCGCAACAGGCGAATGAAAGCAGCATGGGCATGGGGTTGCTGAATGCTGGCGCAAGTATTGGCGCGGCTGCACTGATGAGCCCCGGCTCAATGGGAGGTTGATATGGCTGTAAATCCGCAACTGATGCGCGTTGATTACGCCGGCCAGCTCGGCCAGCTCGGCCAAACTATCGGTCAGGGCATCCAGGGCTACAAGCGCGGCCAGACTCAAGAACTGGCCGGGCAAGCCATGATGGGCGACCCCAACGCCATGGAAGGCCTCATGATGCGAGACCCGGCAATGGCCGCCCAGGTGCAGGACAGGCTGTCCGCCCAGCAGGCTGCGCAGCAACAGCAGGAGCAAGCCATTCTGGGCAAGCTGGCCGAGGAAAAGCGCGACCTGTTCGAGCGCCTGGGCGGCGCTGAAACGCCTGAGGACTTTGTGGCCAACGCCACCCGGGCTGTGCAGGTGGGCATGTATCCCACGATTGCCAGCCTGATGGGTGAAGAAGACCAGTTCGATGTGGACGACTTCAACATCGCCCGCACCTTCTACCAGATGGCCCTGGGCCCTGAAGAAAAAACCGCCCTGCTCAGGGAAATGGACGCGGCAGGCATCGACCCGGCATCACCGGAGGGGCAGCAGCTGATCCGCGACCGCTACGCCAAGGCATCCACCAACATCAACATTGGCGGCCAGGGAGAGGACGGTTTCGGTGCCTCCAAGAAGAAGTTTGCCGAAAAACTGGCCGAAAAGCAGGCCAACCAGTGGGAAGCGCAGACCGAGAAGGCGGCATCTGCAGACGAAAATATCGCCTTGGCCAATGAACTGGAGTCAATCCTGAATAGTGGCCTGGAAACAGGCACTCTGGCTCCAGCTCGTACGGGTATCGATAAATTCACGGAATCAGCTTTCGGATTCAATCTTACCGGCATGGATACCGCAAAAGCGGAGAGGCTGGAAGGTATCTCGACCAAGCTGTCGCGCAGTCTCCGTGAAGCCGGCGAAGGCGAGATGACCGATTCGGATGCAAAAGCCTATCAAAAGGTTATTGGCGGTCTCGGCACAGGCGTGGAGGCAAACCGAGCAGCCATCGGCGCATTCAGGAAGGTTCAGGAGCGGAACAAGCAGAAGGCGGCAGAAATGGACGCCTGGGTATCAAAAACCGGCACCCTGGACGGCTTCAAGGATTACTGGAACCGGTACATGAAGCAGAACCCGCTGTTTGTTTCTGAGGAGCAGGAAGGCGATGCCGCCCCAGAAGGCGCGGCAACCCAGAGAATGCGGTACAACTCTGAAACCGGTGAACTGGAGCCTGCAAAATGATTGAGGTAGAGCATCCTACGCTTGGCATCATCGAGTTCCCCGATGGCACCAGCCCGGAGCAGATGAAGGCGGCGATCCAGAAGGCAGAGGGTGGCGCTGTGCCTGCGCCTCTAGATTCTCCTGCGCCCGCTGTGGCTCAGGAGCAGCCATCGGCTCAGCAGCAGACAGTAAGCGCACAACCAGAAAGCGAAGAAGGTCGCGCATGGTACGACAAAATCCCTCACTGGGTGGCGCTGCGCCAAATGGCAGATGCAATCATGGAAACGGGTGGCGGCTATTTGCGAGTTTACGATGGAGAAAGTCCAGCAGACGTCATCTCAGACATCATCAGTAAATCGCCAACATCTGTGCCTGCAGAGCTGGCCGCATCAATGGGGACCGGAACGCTTGCCCAGGTGGCCGGAGGTATTGCCGGGATAGGAAAGACAGTGGCAGACGGTCCTGCCGAGGGGGCAGAGGCGGTCGAGAATGTTTCCTCCGCCATGACCTATATGCCCAAGGCGGAAAGCTCCCAAGAGGCCATGCTGGCCATGGAAGAGCTTGGCGCCGCATGGGAGAAGCTTCAGGGCATCTCTGGTGGGGCGGGAGAGGGGCTGGCCAAGGCGATGGGTGCCGAGCCAGGCTCGCCAGAAGCTGGCGCAGCTTACGCGGCGGGCGCAACACTTCCTGATGCGCTGGCAATGCTTCTTCCTGCGTCAAAACTGAAGCGAGCAGCCCCGGAACCTCCTCCAGCTTCTATTGAGGAGCTGGCTAAAGGTGTGGAAGTTGCTGGCTCAGATAGCAAATTCATTCCCGGAAAGAAGGCGGTAGAAAGAGCGATGGCTCAAGAGGTGCGGCCGGAAATGGAGACTGTGCGTGCCTTCGAGGATCTGGGCATGCCGGCAGAGTCAGTTCCTCCGGAAGTGCTGTCCGGCAATGAGGCCTTTCGGGAGCTGGCAGGGGCAGCACGGTCAGTCCCTGCTTCTGAATCATCCGTGCGATATGGTCAGTTCCTTGAGAACCTGAAGACAAAAGCTGACGAGCTGGCTGTGCGTGCCGAGGTGGATGACCCCTCAGTGCTCAACATGAATGTGGCTGACGAGATTACCAGCGGTATCGAGCGCGCCAGGGGCATTGAGAGCAAGCTTTATGACCAGCTAGACGGCTCTGTCAGGCCCGACAAGAAGGTCAATGTGACACCAATCACAGACAAGCTGTTGTCGCGCCTGGATGAGGTCGGCGGGGATGTGTCGGAGCTCGGCGGCATCGAGCGAAAACTGTTTAAGCGCTTCCTGACTCGCACCAATGATGCCCTTGGTCGCCCTATCTATGCGCCCAAGGAAAAGACCTGGTCAGCAATGACCGGCCTTCGCAAAGAGCTGAATGCGGCTCGCGAAGGAAAAGGTGGCTTTGGCGATGCGGCCAGCTATGAGCTCGACACCTATGCGAACGCAGTTTCAGGGACGCTCAAGGGCATAGCCGACGATCTTGGTTTTGGTGATACATACACCCAGGCCATGCAGGCCACAGGAGCGAAAAAGGCAGCGCAAGAAGCGGCACAAAAAGTGCTGGGCAAGCAGCTGGACAGATCCTTCACTGCGACCTTTGATAAAAAAATGAACAGCCTAACCAAAGGCCAGGTTAAAGAGTTTGATGATGCAGTAAAGGCGCTCCCCGAAGACATGCGCGAGCAGGCAGTAAAATCCATGGTTTACCGAAAACTGTTCAAGCAGAAGGACATGGATAGTCCTATAAATATTAGCGGATTCAATCAATGGTATAACGAGCTTAGCTCCAACGAGTTGGCGAAGCGGTCTCTGTATAAACACCTCGACCCTCAAACCAGAAAGGACCTGAACAACCTTGGGCGGGCCGTGGGCGCCATCAAGCGAGCCAACGAGAAGAGCATCATGACAGGCCGCCTGCTGGCCGCCCAAGAGGGATTCAATATGGCAGAGAACATCCTGCGCAAGGTGGCTGGCGGAGTATTGCGCATGACCGGCCTTGGTAGTGGCGCAGCTGGCGAGGCGGCAGCCAGCGTCCTTCAGACAGCCAGGAAAGGAAAGCGCCTCAATATAGCGGCCAGCGACTTGCTTGGCTCTCCGTCATTCCAGCGCCATGTGTCAAATATCGTCAGCGATGCGAAGGCGGGCACCCTTCAGAAGTCAGAAAAGGCCCTGAAGGATAGCCTTGGCTGGAAGCGGTATACGGCAGCCCTGTCTGATGCTGAGAAGCAGGCTATCGCCCGAATGGGCGTTACAGCGTGGCTGAACAGTTCAGCTGTCGAGCCATAGCGGAACAAAATAAATAGGGCCAAGAATGGCCATGAAAACCGCAGCAGCGGTACAGAAATAAAAACAAAATCCGCTGATTTTAGTAATAAGCCTTAAAGCAAAAGGGTCTACATCTGCCAATTCAGGACGAGCAGCAACGGCCTTGGCGATGGTCATAGCGATAAACGCCACCAGGGACAGGATGGCGAACAGCATGGTGAATGCGAGATAGGTGAGTATTTCCATGCGGGTATTTTCTCAAATGTCATCTGGGATTTTGGGGTTAACGCCTGCTTCGATATTTGACACCTCAATATCTATGCCCTGCAGCGCAGTAAGAATGTCATCAGAGTTATGCCGCAAATGCTCAATTTCCTCTGTGGACTGATTGATCTGATAAACCTGGAAGTAAATAGAATCAAGTTGGTTTTCAAGGACTGTAAGCGTTCTTGCCATATCAACGGCGTTGATTCTGGGCCCCATCATCAGCCCTACCAGGGTCATAGAGAAAAGACCAAGAAATACCCCCAATGCCACCTGAATAAAAATAGGTGAATTTGAAGCCCATAGATATAAAGCGCTGAGATTATCTAAGATCCAGTCCATGAATCACCTGCAATTGGTTTTAGCCACTTTACCATCAAACGCAATTATTTGAATGGGGCGGTCGCCCCAGGAGCCGACAATGGAAACTACTGCACCCCGCCGGACTGTATCTTTACGTCCGGCAGATTTTCCACGCTCAACACATCTGCTAGTTCGGACGGGATCTGGCCCTCAAGCACGGATCTGGGTAGTTGAGTATTTACAAGGTAGTCCCCGAAGGCCGGATTGTCCGTTTTCTGGTACTGAGCCCCGGTTAGGCGAATTAGCATCTCTGGCTTTACATATCCTTCGTCTGGGTAGTGCAGCCAGCTTGGCACGAGGCAAAGCACGCCTTTGTGCAGTATTGCGTCGCATTTGTGGATCTTCCCAGAGTCGTTAAAAGCGATAACAGCAGAAAGAATTCTCATTCCCCGCTCCTGGTTGTTGTTATTTTTTGAGCTTATCGATCTCTTTCTTGATAAAGGGGACGTCTGAGGCGTCACCGCCAGAGCGGATCGCGGAAATCAGGTCCCGGTAGTTGGAAAGGAGCCCATCTATATCACGGAGCGTCTCGGCAGTGATGCCCTTGCCGGCAAACGAATCCTCTAGCCGGCCAATAATTTCGGCATTAAGTGACTTGCTGGTGCGCTCTGCCTCATCGGTCAGCTTCGAGTGAAGCTCGCGAGGGATGCGCAGGGTTATGCGTGTGTAGCGGTCGTCTTTATCCATGGGCGCGAATTTACACCAAAATAGTGTCGCGCAAAAGTTGACACTGCTACCGTGTCACGATATTGTGGCACGACAACAGTGTCACAGGAGGGATTATGAAACCGGTATTGAGAACGCAAACCAGAATTCCTGCCGACCTGGCGGAATGGCTGAAGGATAAGGCGAAATCGGAAAGTCGTTCGATGAACGGCCAACTGGTGGCGCTGATCCGAGAGGCAAAGCAGAAGGAGGCGCAGTGCGCCTGAAAGAGAAAAGCCCCGAGTGCTGGAACACCCGAGGCTTTGAATCCAACGACAAAGCGAAGGAATCTGACATGACCAATACTACCAGAAAATCAGCAGAAGTCATCCAGCTCCGTCCAGCGGAGTGTATCGCGATCCAGAGGGGGCGCCCGGTGACCACCTCTTTTCAGGTGGCCCAGGTGTTCGGCAAGCAGCACAAGCACGTCACGGAGAAGATTCGGAAGCTAGACGCGCCTGATCATTTTTTAACCGCCAACTTTTCGGCGGTTCAATATGAGCACCGTGGGAACCAGTATGAAGCCTACGAAATGACCAAGGATGGCTTTGTCTTCCTGGTCATGGGCTTCACCGGCAAGAAGGCCGCCGAATTCAAGATTGCATACATTGAGGCCTTCAATGCCATGGAGAAGGCGCTGCACCCGGATACGCTGACAGCGCCCCAGCAGCGCCACATCCAGCAGATCGTGAACAAGCTGGCCCACCAGCCCGGCAACAGCCATGCAGCCGTGTACCGGTCCCTTAAGGACAAGTTCGGGGTTGGCAAGTACGACCAGATACCCGCCAACCAGTACCCGGCGGCTTGCCGCTACCTGGGTGCTGAACCGCTGGAGGGTGAATGGCTGCCGGCAGAGGAAAGCGTGGTAGGGGAAACCCTGAATGACACGCTGGCGCGGCTGACGGAGCAGGTGAAGAAGCCCAACAGCTACCCGGCTGAGATGTTCATGCCACTGGTTGAGGCGGTTCTGGAGCGCCGGGGCGGCTACTCTGCGCCGATTCCCCGTGAGCAGTGGCAGGAAGTTGATGAACGCCTTGCTCGGCTGGGGCGCCTGTTTCACCCGTTCAGCGACCAAGCTGGCGACGTTGTGGGCATTCGCCGGGCACTGAATGGACTGCACCCAAGAACAGGCATCCGCGAAAGAGGTTTTCGCCGGGTAGCCTGCGTGTAACAAGGACCACCAAACCTCCCCTCTGCGCTGCAGAGGGGAGAAATAGCTGACCGACCCAGATAGGGCCGACAGATACGAATTTACCCAGAACCCGCCACCCGGCGGGTTTTCTCGTTTCTGGAGACCCTGATGAGCCGGATTGTAAATCCCAAGCAGCAGTTCCTGACCACGGCGGGCCTGCCGAACAGCAACGGGACGCTGACCTTCTACGAAACAGGTACCACCACGCCCAAGGATGTGTTTTCCGACGAGGACCTGACCGTAGAGCAGTCCAACCCGTACCCCCTGAACGCCAACGGCCAGGTTGACGCTGATATTTGGCTGGACGGCCAATACCGGGTGGTCAGCAAGGATTCTGACGGCAACACCATCTGGACCATTGATGACGTGGCGGCCATCACCAGCACCGTTAACACCCCGGGCGGCGGCCAAGAGGTGGTACAGGGCTACCTGTTCAACAAGGCCGTGAACGGCAACTTTCGGCTGGTTACCGGTGACGACCCGACCATTTCCGGCACCTACCAGGAAGCGGCCAGCCCCGGCATTTTCGTGAAGGCCCAGGGCACACCGACCAATGGCGATGTGAAGACCGTCCGCACCACCAGCGTCGGAACGTCCGGTTACGCCCTACAGGTGGATGACCTGACCACCGGCGCCGGCGGCACGGTTGATTACCGCATGCGCTTTCAGAGCTACGATGTGCGGGATCTGGTGAACCAGACCGCCATCTTCCAGTGCGCGGTGCTACATAACCTGGTTGCGTCGGTGGATTACACCGTCAGCATTTTCAAGGCCACTGCAGAGGACAATTTCACCGCCACCACCCTGATCGGCCAGAGCGATGCTATCAGCGTGTCCGGCTCCGAAGGCACCACAATATCCTTCAGCACGGCCATGGGTGATTGTTCCAATGGCGTAGAAATCGTGGTTTCCGCCGGCTGCGGGGCCGTGTCCGCCAAGGACTTCTACTTTACCGATGTGGTGTTTCGCAAGGGTGCGGCCGTATCCACATTCGAGCCCGAGCCCTTCGAGAAGGTGGCCATTTTCGACGCCGCCAAACGCGACATCGGCAAGGTGGACACATGGCCCGTTGAATCACTCCCCAGGGGCTGGCTGGTGTGCGATGGCAGTGCAGTGAGTCGCACCACCTACGCCGAGCTATTCGCCCGCTACGGCACCATCTACGGCAACGGCGACGGCAGCACTACATTCAACTTGCCCGACTACCGAGGGGAGTTCCTGCGCGGCTGGGACAACGGCGCCGGCATCGACCCGGACGCAGCCACCCGTACTGACCGGGGCGACGGCACCACGGGTGACAATGTGGGCACCAAGCAGCTTGGCCAGAATGAGGCCCATGATCACAACTTCGGCGTTTCAACAAAAACCGGCGGCGCCAATGTGTATCTCGCGAAAATTGATGATGACATCGAGTCAACACAAACAACCAGTGAATCGGGCGGCGACGAAGCCCGTCCGCGCAACGTCTACGTGGTCTGGGCCTGCTACTACGGCTGGAGGAGCTACTAATGGGCATTTCACCAAATAGCGGAATTGGCGGCGGAGGAATTGGCGGTGCCGGTATTGGCTCTGGCGGGATTAGCGCCTCAGTAAGCGCCAGCTTTTCGCCGTCTTCTCTGTTTAGTGCAGGCGAAGACGGCGATTATTGGGATGCTACTGTAAGTGGATCTCTAACTGAATCCGGGACTGGCGATCCAATTCAAGAAGATGATGAGATCGGCACTTTTGACGGTCAGCTTGGCCGGTACGAGATCAACGATAAAGGCGCCACACCATTTTATTGGCGCAATAATAACATCGAGAATACTAGTTCTCCCGGGTATATATTTGGCACAAATCAGTTTTCTCTGAGCGCTGCTGATAGCAGTTTTAGTGCGTTCTGCTCCTTTTCGATAAAGGCGCCGCCGAATGTCTCGGCAGTTGATATTATGTGGATCAACCAGCAAGGCGGAGGGATGCACTATGGAGGGGTTACGTTTGAAGCCAACACGGGCCGACTTGTGTACGCGCCGACTGACAACGCTGCCGATAACATTGTTTCTCAGTCGGTGGTTGCCGATAGAGAGTCGCACACAGCTGGCATAGTGTATGACGCGCCCAACGACACATACCACCTTTACATAGATGGCATTCTGGAGGGCTCCACAGTAAACCCTGTTGGCACGAAGTATGACGTGAACGGCTTTTATGTTGGCCTGGGTGATGACCCCGATAGGAACGCGGAAGAGCGGTACGTCTGGAAGTTTATTTTCGTCGGATCAAATGTGGCGTCCAGCGTTTCCGATATTGATGCTTGGCTGCTTGAGGGAGCGCTAGTCTCGGGGACAACCGTTATCACCGAGGATGTGGCGGTCTCGCTTGACGAGGACACAACAACTACAGATAGCTTTTCTGGTCGACAAATTCATGGGGATCCTATCACTTATGCGGTCCAGACTGGCCCCGCTGACGGAGAGGTGGCAAATAACGGTGACGGTACGTTTGAATACACTCCCGATCCAAACTATAACGGGAGTGATTCGTTCAGCTACAGCGCCACAGACGGCACCTATGCCTCCGTGTCGAATGTAAATATTACCATCAACTCAATCGTAGAAGATCCTTCTTTCAAAGACACCTTCACAGAGACGACAGCGGACACGCCTCTTTCCATGCACACGCCAAACGTGGACGCAAGCGGCAACGGTTGGACCGTAGGGGCAGAATCGTCCGCTACAGTCAGAGAGGCTGCAGACGTAGTCGAAGTGACCGGTGTCACCAACAGGGGGCTCGCCTTCGCCGAAGCAGGGGCTGACGTGTACCTTGCCCGGGTAACATGCCCCTCTAGCGGGGAGAACATATTTGCCTGTCTGCGGACGGTAGACGAGGACAACTACATCGCTGTTCAATGGCTGTCTGGGGGAACTTTCAGGGCGGTTAAGTTTGAGGACGGGAACTTCTCAGTTCTGACGGGTGCCCCTACACAAACACGGGCCGCAGACGATGTTATCTGGTGGTATGACGACGGCACCACAATTCGCGCAGGGAGGCTCAACGGGTCAAGCTGGCAGCAGTTGCTGAATTTTAACGAAGCGGCCTTTTCTGGGGTGGCGAAGGCAGGTATCGGCACTGCCAATGGAGCGTCAACAACCTATGATAACTTCGCCATTCTCCCCAACGAGAGTGACCAGTCAAACCTCGGCACCATTATCTTCTGACGCCCGCCGCATAACGCTGACACGTATGTCGCTGGCCGGTGAATGGAGATCGGTGGCCGGCGGCGGGCAGGGTCAGATTCTCAGATGCCAGGGAGGGCGTCTGCAGGTGATGGCTGAGGGTGGTGTGCGAATTTTGCGCTGATCAAGACAATAAAAAAGCCCCACCATTTCTGGCAGGGCTTTCAGAATATACCCAAGATGTTTGGATATACCCAAGACGTTAGTGGTTGGTAACTCTCAACGCCTTTTATTTGGCTCCGCCTGCTGGGCTCGAACCAGCGACCCAATGATTAACAGTCATTTGCTCTACCAACTGAGCTAAGGCGGAATGTCTTGAGGCGCGTATATTAGTGACGCCTTCCGGGGTCGTCAACACCCCGGAGGCGCGTTTGTTGCTTATTTAGCCAATGCTTGCTCAATGCGGCGGATGGCTTCTTTCAGCGTGTCCATGCCGACGGCGAAAGACAGGCGCATGCAGCCAGGCGCGCCAAAGGCGGAGCCCGGTACCAGCGCTACTTCCGCGGTTTCCAGCAGCAGGGCGGCCAGGTCGGTGTCGGATTCCACGCCGTCCAGGTTGGCAATCGCTTCGGAGAAATCCGGGAAGGCATAGAAGGTGCCATCACCCTGGGCGCATTTCACGCCGGGCAGGGCATCCAGTGCCGCGGTCAGGTAGTCGTGGCGCTCCTTGAACGCCTTGACCATCTCGTCCACGCAGCCCTGATCGCCGGCCAGCGCGGCTTCTGCCGCTGCCTGGCTGATGGAGGCCGGGTTGGAGGTGGACTGGGACTGGACCTTCTTCATGGCTGCGATCAGCTTCTGCGGACCGCCGGCATAGCCGATGCGCCAGCCGGTCATGGAGTAGGCCTTGGAGACGCCGTTCATTACCACGGTGCGGTCGTACAGTTCCGGACAGGCGTTGACGATGTTCACGAAGGGTTTGCCGGTCCACAGGATGTGCTCGTACATGTCGTCGGTTGCGACGATGATGTCCGGGTGCTTCTTCAGCACTTCACCCAGGGCCGCCAGCTCTTCAATGGAGTAAGCCATGCCGGAAGGATTGGACGGGCTGTTGATCACGAACAGGCGGGTTTTCGGCGTGATGGCCGCTTCCAGCTGTTCCGGGGTGATCTTGAAACGGCTGTTCACGTCGGTTTCGATGACCTTGGGGACACCGCCGGCAACCAGCACCATATCCGGGTAGCTCACCCAGTAGGGGGCAGGAATGATGGCTTCGTCGCCGTCGTTCAGCAGGGCCAGGGCCATGTTGAAGAAGGACTGCTTGCCGCCGCTGGAGACCAGAATCTGGTTGGGCTCGTAGTCCAGGCTGTTGTCACGCTTGAACTTGTCGATGATGGCCTTTTTCAGGCCGGGAGTGCCGTCTACCGGGGTATACT
>NZ_JABURH010000010.1 GCF_014762765.1 Alcanivorax sp. | reverse complement strand
ACCTGTTCATCGGCTCCGAAGGCACCCTGGGCTTCGTGGTGGAAGCCACCGTGAAACTGGCCCGCCAGCCGAAAGACCTGACCGCCCTGGTATTGGGCGCCCCCGGCTTCCGGGAAGTGATGAAGATCCTGCACGCCTTTCAGCAGGACATCGACCTGACCGCCTTCGAGTTCTTTTCCGACAAGGCCATGGCCCACGTACTGGAACACGGCGTGGCCAAGCCCTTCGATACCGAGTGCCCCTTCTACTGTCTGCTGGAATTCGAACAGCTGTCAGAGGCCACCAGCGACCAGGCCATGGCCATCTTTGAAAAGTGCGTGGAAGAAGGCTGGGTGCTGGACGGCGTCATGAGCCAGTCCCTGCAGCAGCTGGACCAGCTGTGGCAACTGCGCGAGCGCATCTCCGAGTCCATTGCGCCGCACACTCCCTACAAGAACGACATCTCCGTCACCGTGGCGAAAGTGCCGGACTTCGTGGAAGACATCGACACCGTGGTGCAGGACGCTTACCCGGATTTCGAGATCGTCTGGTTCGGCCACATTGGCGACGGCAACATGCACCTGAACATCCTCAAGCCCGCCGACCTGGCCAAGGAAGACTTCTTCGCCCAGTGCAACAACGTGTCCAAATGGGTGTTCGAAATCGTCGAAAAGTACAACGGCTCCATTTCTGCGGAACACGGCGTGGGCATGACCAAGAAGCCCTACCTGGAATACTCCCGCAGCCCGGAAGAAATCGCCTGCATGAAAGCGGTGAAGCAGGTCTTCGACCCCAACAACATCATGAACCCGGGGAAGCTGTTCGATGTTTGATGAAATCAACACCCCGGTGGATCAGGACGGTTACCAACACCGCTGGATCGACGGCGCCCCCATCGACATTCCGGTGGGCAAGGCCGTGTGCGTGGGCCGCAACTACGCGGACCACGCCAGGGAACTGGGCAATGACGTGCCCGATTTCCCCATCCTGTTCATGAAGCCGGCCACCTCGTTAGTAAGCCTGCACGAACCCCTCGAGTTGCCCAAAGGGCAGGGCGAGGTGCACCACGAAGTGGAAATGGTAGTGCTGATCGGCAAACGGATTCACAAGGAAACCGACCTGGACAACGTCCGCTTCAGCATCGCCGGCTATGCCGTCGGCCTGGACCTGACCCTGCGTGAGGTGCAGAACACCCTGAAAGAAAAAGGCCACCCCTGGGAACGGGCAAAAGCCTTCGACGGCGCCGCCCCGGTATCCGGCTTCATCGATGCCCGCGGCATTTCCGTAAAGCAGAAGCTCAATGTCACCCTGGAAATCAACGACGAGGTGCGCCAGCACGGTCACACCGGCCAGATGCTGTTCCCCACCTTCGAGCTAATCAGCGAAATCAGCCAGACCTTCACTCTGGAACCCGGCGATCTGGTCTTCACAGGCACCCCGGCCGGCGTCGGCCCGCTCAATAGCGGCGACAAGTTCACGGCACGGCTGGGTAATATCATTCAGGTATTCGGTTCCGTCGCCTGACCCCCCATGTAGGAGCACCTCTCGAGGTGCGAATCTCCGACCAAGGTTGGTGGCGCCCAAGCCACCAACCTCTCCCTGCAACCAATTACTCTGTCTCCCCCTCAGCCCCGCCTACCCCCTTTATATTGATAATAGGATAAAACCTATATAGGCTAAAACCTATTCAAGGATGAAGGAGCAACAATGTGGCAAATTCAAACCACGGATAGGTTTGATAAATGGTTCGATGCGCTTAACGACACAGACCGGGAAAACGTCATCGCCGGCATGCTTGTTCTGGAACAAAAGGGACCTCTCCTGTCCCGACCTTATGCCGATACCGTGAAGGGGTCGACTCACCCGAACATGAAGGAGCTAAGAGTCCAGAGCAGAGGCAATCCCATCCGGGCTTTCTTTGCCTTTGACCCGGAACGAACCGGGATTCTGCTCTGTGCCGGCGAAAAGACAGGTAAAGACAAGCGGTTCTACGATGAGATGATTCCCGTGGCCGACCGCGAATTTACCGCGCATCTGCACAAACTCAACCGAGGTGGCTCAAATGGCTAGAACGCTGAAACAGATCCTGGAAACCGAAAAGCCAGAAATTGTCGAAAAGGCCAAAAAGAAAGCTGACGCCATCCTGCTGGACATCCATCTGGCTGAAATCCGTGCCCTGATGCATAAAACCCAGGCTGAAATGGCCGCTGCACTTGGCGTCAAGCAACCCACCATTGCCGGCATGGAAAAGGCTGGTCAGGATCTGAAGCTATCAACCCTGAAACGTTATATTGAAGCGGCTGGCGGGAAAGTGCGGCTGGATATTGAGCTGCCAGATGGGCAGCATCATGGGTTTACGCTTTAGGGGTTAGTTACGCGCACGGGCAAGACTTGCCCCCAGCGCCCCTGAAGCATTGAGAAAACCCTATCAGGAATATGAAACCACAGGCATTCAATGACTAATAAAGCATTTAAAAAAATATATGAGTTTCATGAAAACATTGAGAACTATAGAAGGTCTCTTAACTTGGAAGCCATATGGCTTTTTGTTGCAACCCTAGGTTGCTGGAGTGTCAATAGTGACATTATAAGGGTTTTTTCCTTATCAATTACTTTTTTCTTATTTTCTTTCCAAGCCTATCATCGTCTACCTAATAAAAAATCTTTCGAAAAGATACGAATGGAAGCTCAAAGAGAAATTAATGCACTTCCAAATCCCGAAATAAAAGACCAATACCAGAAAGAGCTGGATGAAATAGTGAGCACAAAGCTATCCACTTCTTCAGCAATCGCAGGGTCTTCAATATTTTTCTTGTGTTTCAGTTTTTGGTTTCTAAGCGTGATTTATTGGGCGATGCCAAAATTCTGGCATTAACTTATTAATCGTAGGTTACGATTAATGGGGCCAATTTTTTTATCTTTCCCGCCTTAACCTCCTCATCCTTCCCATTCAATTCTAACGAGATAGGGGACACGCACCCCGCCACACACCTACTCCTCCTCAAACGCATCTCGATGAAACTCCGCCGCCTCCATCACCTCACGGAGTCCGCATTCCATCAGTTCCGGCACCTCGCCGCCGGCCAGCACCGTCAACATGGTATGCACACC
>NZ_JABURH010000028.1 GCF_014762765.1 Alcanivorax sp. | reverse complement strand
GGGCGGGATTGGAAACAAAAAACCCCGGCTTATCCGCCGGGGTTTTTCTTTGTGTCAGAAATTAAATAGAACCTAGAGCTATTCAGCCTTGGCGGCTTCCTCAACAAGTCTATTCTGGCGCTCGGAGGCCTTTTTCAGCACTCGACCATACACCCGCTTACGCTCTGCAGAGGAAGCGTTGCGGATAAAGTCAGAGAATGGGGTCGATTCCACGACCGGGGGCGATTTCTTCAGCATATTTCCACCCTATTCCAGTCCGAGCATGCGCTCAAGGTCCGCGCGACTATATTTCTCGGGGATATAATTGTCAATTCGCTCCACATTGGCTTTGTAAAAGCGGTGGGAGCCATCCCGGTTCTTCAAGAGTAAGTCTACCCGGATATCGGGGAACTCATCCTTCAGTCGATTCACAACGTCTCGAGCCGTAAAGTATTGATCTATAAAGTCTTCGGAAAGTATTCGTCGACCTTCCTTGGCCTCGCGAGCCTGTACAAACTCCCAAGCCTGTAAAGGCTCCTGGTAAACATAGAGAATCTGCACAAACCTCCCTTTATTTAAACACCGTTCAACATTGCGGCGCGCCACCTCGTATCTAGCCAAAGTACCGTCCAGCAGAAAGGTCTGACGCTGCTTTAATGCAAGATCAACAACCTTCTCTACCAAAATCGAGACGCCCCCCTGAAACAACCAGGAGTTGTCGCCGGTATAGCCAGGCAGCTCTGATCTAAGCTCATCCGGGTCAATCCGGAGAATCTCACCATCTCCGTCTTTGACGCTGTCGATCAGTTCGATAGATGCTTCGGTCTTACCTGCCCCGGGACAGCCAGCCATGAAAACCGTTACAGGTTCCTTCTCTGGTGCAAACCGGGAGGTGTCGGTTAGACGCCGGCCAATCTTCTTCTTGTTCTTTCTGGCAAAGGCTATCGCCTCTTCTTGAAGCTCAAGCTCTTCTTTACTGAGTTGATCCGCCATATATCTGATAGCTCCCGAACAGTAGCCTCACTGCCAATATGATCAGCATAAAGGAACCAATCAAGACCAGCAGTTTTTGCAGCCTGTCCTGAATTAAACGAAGTGCTCGCTGCATAGTCCCTGCCGGTGGCCATGGCCCCAGATCCGGACCTTGCGGACAGCCACATATCAGCCAACAACCAACAGATCCGTAGCAGGTCTGCCAAGCTGTGGGTGTTCTGTTGTTCTTGGTTGCTGTCCGCTACGCAGGCAGCGTAATGTTGTCAAAACTTATAAAGTCAGTGGGTCCAACTCCAGGGTAGGTCACCCTGGACAAGCAGCGAGGTCGCTCATTAATGGATGCTTACAGTTCCCGGTTGGAATCACTGAATGCACTGAAAAATACCGCAGGAAAAGTCCGCACTGTGGGCTTCGAGCTTGAGTTCTCCGGCATTGCATTCCGCGATACCGCCCGCGTGGTGTGCGATACGCTCAATGGAAAAGTGACAGACGAAACCGCCGCGGAAGTATGTGTAAAAACCGATCACGGTGATTTCAATGTCGAGCTCGACTGGGATTTTCTCAAGACTATGGCGGCCAACGCGGGCAAGGCCGTGGATGAGCTGCTGCATCCGCTGTCAAAGGCGGCAGAGCTCCTGGTACCCGTCGAAGTGGTGTGCCCGCCACTGCCCGTCACATCACTGCATATACTTGATGATCTGGTAGAGGCGCTGCGCAAGGCCGGCGCAAACGGTACCGAAGAATCATTGATTGCGGCCTACGGCGTGCATATCAATACGGAAATTCCGGCACTGGATGCGCCCACCATTCACCGTTACCTGCGCGCGTTCGTGTTGCTCCAGTGGTGGCAGGTCGAGGCCAACGATGTCAACCTGGCAAGACGGATCAGCCCTTACATCGACTTGTTCGAAGAGTCCTATATCAAGGTCCTGCTGACGCGAGAGGCCCCGGATATCAATACCCTGATCGATGATTATCTTGAGCATAACCCCAGCCGCAACCGTGCGCTGGACATGCTGCCCCTGTTTGCCGAAATCGATGCCGACCGTGTTCGCGACACTGTCGATGACGCGAAGATCAAATCACGGCCGACCTTTCATTACCGATTGCCCAATTGCCAGATTGACGACCCGCAATGGAGCCTCGCGTCCTCCTGGATACGCTGGTGTCGGGTTGAACAACTCGCCAACGACGACGCCTCGCTCCAGCAGCTGGGCGACGAATTCCTGGCGGCGGACAGGCCGCTGATTGGTGTGGATCGTGGCGCCTGGGTGAAAAGGATATCCCGATGGCTGGACGACCCCACATAGGCGTTACTGGCAACCACCGTCGCTGGGCGCCGGCCTGGTGGTGCACGGCGCTGGCATTACGCCTGTGCGGTGCTGTTCCCCAACGCATTTCGGTTGATCATCCGTGGCAGGGGGCGCCGCCGGATGCACTGGTGATCGGTGGCGGTAACGATATCAGCCCGGAGCATTACGGTGGTGAAGTCGATGCCAGGGTCAAGCTCGATCCTGAACGAGACACACTGGAAATCGAATGGATTCGGTACGCGCTGAAACACGGCATCCCCATGATTGGCATATGCCGCGGTGCGCAACTGATCAACACCGTTCTCGGCGGCACCCTTCACAATGATATCCGCCATATTCGCCGTCTGACCTACAACCGCCCCGGGCTGCTGCCGACAAAACAGGTCTGGCTCGAACCCGATTCCAGACTCGCCCACATCACCGGCAAGACCAAGCTCCGCGTCAACAGCCTGCACCATCAGGCCGTGGAACGGCCCGCCGACGCCCTGCACCGCACCGGCTGGGATCTGGACAACATCACCCAGGCCATTGAACCCACCGACAATGCGCCCATCATCGGCGTCCAGTGGCACCCTGAATACATGATCTACCTGCGGTCACAATTCAGGATCTTCCACTGGTTGGTGGACAATGCACGGGATCGATTACCCCAGCCCTGATAGGGACATACAGGGCGAACGATGGGGCGGGGTGACACTCGCGCTGGTAGTGGATTGACGCACGGGGCAGCTCCCCAAGAGAGACATCGCTCAGGTGTGGGAAGGAAACACCACCACATCATCGCCCTCCTGCCATACCGGCAGCTTGATCAT
>NZ_JABURH010000110.1 GCF_014762765.1 Alcanivorax sp. | reverse complement strand
ATCGGCCTAATGCCCCCGCTCCCGACGATACCGTTGCGGCGAAATACCCATCACTTTTTTAAACAATCGCGAAAAATAATAGGGGTCGTCATAGCCGAGCCAGGCGGCAATCTGCGCCACGGTATCGTCGCTGATATCGAGCAAATAGCAGGCATGGCTTACCTTGATGCGTTGAAACGCCTGCATGGGTGTTTGCCCGGTCTGGCGTTTGTATTCACGAATAAAGTGGTAGCGCGAAAGCTCACTGGTGGCGTCCACCAGTTCGTCAAGATTGAGCCGGCGGGTGAGGGCGGTTTGCAGGTAGCTGTTGACCCGGTTGATATCCAGAGATGCGTGGCGGGTGGTGTGCTGGCGGCGCATCAGCGCGGCAAAGGCCAGCAGACTGCGCAACAGGTTGGCCGCGTAGACCAGGTGCTCCGGCTGCACCCGGGTGACGGCGGCGAGCAGGGCCTGAAATTCCTCCGCCAACCGCGAATGCACCCCCACCGTTACCCGGTAACGCTCGGGGCTGTCTCCGGCAATTTCGTCAAAATAAAGCGGCGCTTCATCGCCACCCAGATGCACCCAGTAAATGCTCCAGGGGTCGCTGTCATCAGCCTGGTAGTGATGCGCCAGGCCTGCCGGCAACAGCAACAGGTCACCGGCCAGGACCGGTAATGTCCTGCCATTGACCTGCAATTGGCCTTGACCTGCGACACAGTAAATCAACAGATTATCTGCCGGCTGAGCCCGCAACATGCGGTGTCCGCCGGCATGGGGGTAGTAGCCGACGCCATGAGGCAGGCAGCCGCGGCAAAGGGGATGTGCGGTCATGGTGGCCAGCACCGCCGGCGGAATCACCGTGCGCTGACCGGTATCCGGCAAAGGCCAGCGGGAGGTTTCCGCCGGGTGCTCACCGGTTGTAATCGAAAGGCTCATAAACAGCAATATAGTCCATCTTGCATCAAAAGTGGCTATCTCTATACGTTTGCTGCTGTGCTACAAAGGAAGCCATACCGACAATACTTGCGTGGAGAGCTGTCATGACCCGTCGTCTGCCCCTGCTGATCAATGGCGAATTCGTTGCCAGCCATACCGACCAGTGGATCCCGGTGACCAACCCGGCCACCCAGGCCGTGCTGTGCGAAGCTCCGGCGGCCACCGCCGGCGAAATGGAGCAGGCCATCGCCTCCGCCAAGGCTGCCTTTGCTGACTGGAAGGAAGTGCCGGTGTCCGAGCGGGCGCGGCTGATGCTGCGTTACCAGGCCCTGCTCAAGGAGCACCAGGAAGAGATTGCCGAGATCCTCAGCCAGGAAACCGGCAAGACCTTCGAGGATGCCAAGGGGGATGTGTGGCGCGGTATCGAAGTGGCCGAGCAGGCCGCCAACATCGCCTCGCTGATGATGGGCGAAACCATGGGCAATGTGGCACGAAGCATCGACAGCCACTCCTGGACCCAACCCCTGGGCGTTTGCGCGGGCATTACCCCGTTCAACTTCCCGGCCATGATCCCCCTGTGGATGTTCCCCCTGGCCATCGCCGCCGGTAACACCTTCGTGCTCAAACCTTCCGAGCAGGACCCCATGACCCCCAACCGCCTGGCGGAGCTGTTCCAGCAAGCCGGTGCCGCGCCGGGGCTGCTGCAGGTGGTCCATGGTGGCAAGGAGCAGGTGGATACCCTGCTGACTCACCCCGACATCAAGGCCGTGTCCTTCGTGGGCTCGGTGCCGGTGGGACAGCACGTGTACCGCACCGCCACCGAGCATTTGAAACGGGCCCAATGTTTTGCCGGTGCCAAGAACCATATGGTGATCATGCCGGATGCGAAAAAAGAACAGGTGATCAGCAGCCTGGTGGGCTCCTCATGTGGCGCGGCAGGCCAGCGTTGCATGGCCATCAGCGTGGCGGTGTTTGTGGGCGATTCCAAAGCCTGGATCGATGAACTGAAAGACGAGTTCGCCAAGATTCGCCCGGGCGCCTGGAACGATCCCGATGCCGCCTACGGCCCGCAGATCAGTCCCCAGGCCAAACAGCGTGTGCTCACCCTGATCAAGCAGGGCAAGGAAGAGGGCGCGAACTGTTTGCTGGATGGTTCCGAGTGCACCGTGGATGGCCTGCCGGACGGCAACTGGGTGGGACCCACCCTGTTTTCCGGTGTGACCCCGGACATGTCCATCTACCGGGAAGAAATCTTCGGCCCGGTACTCTGCTGCGTCACCGTGGATACCCTGGAAGAGGCGTTGGAGCTGGTCAACAACAGCCCCTACGGCAACGGCACCTCCATCTTCACCGCCTGCGGCGCTGCGGCGCGCAAATACCAGCATGAAGTGGAAGTGGGGCAGGTGGGTATCAACGTGCCGATTCCGGTGCCGCTGCCGTTCTTCAGCTTTACCGGCTGGAAAGGCTCGTTCTACGGTGACCAGCACGCCTATGGCAAACAGGCGGTGCGCTTCTACACAGAAACCAAGACCGTCACCAGTCGCTGGTTCGATTCCGATATTCCGGCGGCCGGGCCAAACATGAGTATCAATTTGAAGTGACGGGATTCTCCGTAGGAGCGTCGCTGGCGGCGCGATTCCAGCGTCAGGTTATCGCGCCGCCAGCGACGCTCCCGGGGCAGGGTCTTGAATGATGAAAAGGTCTTGAAAGGATCAACGCGTGGACTTTTCTTTTAGCGAAGAACAAATCGCCTTCCGCGAAACGGCCAGACAGTTTTCTGAAAAAGCGCTGGCGCCTTTCGCCGCAGAATGGGATGCAAGCAGCCTCTTTCCCAAAGACGCCATTCGCGAAGCCGGGGCATTGGGGTTCTGTTCCCTGTACTGCGATGAAGAGCACGGCGGCATGGGGCTGAGCCGACTGGATGCGGCGCTGATCTTCGAGCAACTCTCCCAGGGCTGCACCTCGACCACGGCTTTCATCACCATCCACAACATGGCCACCTGGATGCTCACCCGGTTTGGCAGCGATGCCATCCGGGCGCGCTGGGCGGCGGACCTGATGAGTGGGGAAAAGCTGGCGTCCTACTGCCTTACCGAACCGGGGGCCGGCTCCGATGCGGCCTCGTTAAGCACCACCGCGAAAAAAGACGGTGATGACTATGTGCTGAATGGCGCCAAAGCCTTCATCTCCGGCGCCGGCGATACCGATGT
>NZ_JABURH010000081.1 GCF_014762765.1 Alcanivorax sp. | reverse complement strand
CGAAACCTGGGTGAAAGAGCGTAACGAGGTGGTGCTGAAGAATGCCGCCATCGAGTTGTTCTCGGAGATTCCGGCAGAAGCGCCAGTGCCGGTACAGGCGTCCGCCGAGGAAGTGTCTGCGCCGGAGGTGGAGCAGGCGGTGACGCCTGACGATGTGTTCGCGGCGGTGGCGACCTACATCAAGCAGAAACCGGAACTGGTCGATCAGACCGGTACCAGCTTCCAGTTCGAGTTCAGCAACCCGGATCAGCAGTTCTTTATTGATCTGAAAAATGCACCGGGCGCGGCGGGGCCGGGCACCATCGATAAACCGGACGTGACGCTGGCGCTGGACAGCGAGCATCTGGAGACCGTGTTTGGTGGGGATCTTGCCGCGGTGCAGAAATTGTTCTTCGGTGGCGAGCTGAAAATTTCCGGCAACGTGATGGCGTCCAACAAGTTGACCGTGTTGCAGGACATGGACCCGAAACTGGCCGAACAGGCGCGTGACAAGCGCGCGGCTGACGGTGGTGGTTCACAAGCTGTCGCAGTACCGGTCGAATCGCAGGAGCCGACCATGGCGGATGTGTTCAGTGCCATCGGCCACTTCATCGCTGACAACCCGGACCTGATCGAGAAGACCGGCACCAGCTTCCAGTTTGCGTTCAGCAACCCGGATCAGGATTTCTATATTGATCTGAAAAACGCACCGGGTACTGCCGGGCCGGGCCAGCTGGACAAGGCGGATGTGACGCTGGAGTTGGACAGTAAACATGCCCCGACTCTGTTTGGCGGTGATCTGGCTGCGGTACAGAAACTGTTTTTTGGTGGCGATCTGAAGATTGGCGGCAACGTGATGGCCTCCAACAAGCTCACCGTGTTGCAGAACATGGACCCGAAGCTGGTGGAGCAGGCACGCGACAAGCGATTGGCCTCCGGCCAACCGGATACCGCTACCGCACAACCGAAAAAGCAGAAAGCTCCGCAGGCGGAGAAAGTGCTGCCGGAGCTGGCGGAAAAACTGTCGGCTATTGGTGGGCAGGGTGGTGTGTTGCAGATCAAGGTGCAGAGCCCAGACAGTGCCTGGTTTATCGATCTATCCGCGTCGTCGCCTGACATCGTCAGCGGCGAAAAAGATGCGGCGGCGGTGATGACACTGGAGGATGGCAAGCTTGCCGACCTGATTGCCGGCAAGGTGACCTTGAGCGCCCTGTACCAGAAGGGCGACATGCGCGTCGACGGTGACCTGGCGCTGGTGCGCAAACTTGAACAAATCCTGTAACGCCAGAATTCGGAGAACAGACAATGAAACGTAGAGTGAATGTGATCGGTGTCGGGATGACCAAGTTTGCCAAGCCCGGTGCCAGCGATGATTACCATGTGATGGCAAAGGCTGCAGGCCTCGCCGCCATGAAGGATGCCGGCATCCAGTACAGCGATGTGGAGCAGGCGTTCTGTGGTTATGTCTACGGCGACTCCACCTGTGGTCAGCGCGCCGTGTATGAGCTGGGCTTGACCGGCATTCCCGTGGTCAATGTGAACAACAACTGTTCCACCGGGTCGTCGGCCCTGTTCCTGGCGCGCCAGGCTATCGAAGGTGGCCTGGCCGAATGTGTCATTGCGCTCGGTTTCGAGAAAATGGAGCGCGGCGCGTTGGGCTCCAAGTTCAACGATCGCGAAAACCCCATGGGCCAGCATGTGCAGGTAATGATGGAGGCGCAGGGCTTCAACCAGGCGCCGCCAGCGGCACAGATGTTTGGTGGCGCAGGGCGTGAATACCGCTGGAGGTACGGCACCAAACGGGAAACCTTTGGCAAGATCGCCGAGAAGGCGCGTCAGCATGCGGCCAACAATCCTTACGCACTGTTCAATCAGGTGCTGTCGCTGGAAGAGATCATGGCGTCAGACGAGGTGTTTGATCCGCTGACTCGTTTCCAGTGTTGCCCGCCCACCTGTGGTGCCGGCGCCGCGATTCTGTGTTCGGACGAGTTCGCCAAGAAGCATGGCATTGCTAACCCGGTATATATCGCCGCCCAGGCGATGACCACGGATTTCGCCAGCAGCTTTGATGAAAAATCCATGATCAAGATGGTCGGTTACGACATGACCCGTGCCGCCGCCGACAGCGTGTACGAGCAGGCCGGAATCGGCCCGCAAGACATCAATGTGGTGGAGCTGCACGACTGCTTTACCGCCAATGAGCTGCTCACCTATGAAGGTCTGGGTCTGTGCCCGGAAGGCGGCGCGGAGAAATTCATCTGGGATGGCGACAACACGTATGGCGGCAAGTACGTGACCAATCCGTCCGGTGGCTTGCTGTCCAAGGGCCATCCGCTGGGGGCCACCGGTCTGGCGCAATGTACCGAACTGGTGTGGCAGTTGCGCGGCCAGGCAGAGAAGCGCCAGGTAGAGGGGGCGCGGGTGGCCTTGCAGCACAATCTCGGTCTGGGTGGCGCCTGTGTGGTGACCATGTATCGCAATGACTGAGTACCGTAACGATTGAACTGTCACATACCGGGGGCTGGCCTGCCAGTGCGCAGGCCGGCCTGTCCGGTAAGGAGGTCTGGGATGAATGTGTTATCGACAAAAGCTAATAGTACGGTGGTGAAGGCGAACTTTTCGCCGCGCAATATGGACTTCGCCTTCACGCCGGCGGCACTGCCACGCTACTACGCGGATAACAACCCGCTGCTTACGGCAATCATGACCACCCTGTCGGCGGCGATACCGGAGGGGGAGCGATTTTTCGTGGAATCGGTGCGGCATTTTCGTGATCGGGTATCCGATCCGGTACTGAAAAAAGAGATTTCTGCCTTTATCGGCCAGGAAGCGTTTCACGCCCGGGAACATGACGCCTTTAACCGTGCCTTGCTCCAGAACGGTGTCAGCATGGAGCGTCATGAGCGAATCTTTGCCATACCGATCAATTTGATGCGCAGAATGCCGCAGAAATTCCAGTTGGCTGCGACCGCGGCGCTGGAACACTACACGGCGATTATCGCCGAACAGTTGCTGCGAAGCCCGGACATGCGTGAAAAGTTGGCACCCATATCGCGCGCATTCTGGGAATGGCATGCATTGGAAGAAACCGAGCACAAGGCGGTGGCGTTTGATGTGTATGAAACGGTATCCGGCAGCTACAGTTTGCGGGCAGGCACCATGCTGCTGATCTCTGCTGTGTACTGGCCGCTGGTGCTGTCCATGTCGTTCAAGATGGTGATCGACGACGGCAGGATCTTCAATGTTCGGGAGGTGCTGAAAGGGCTCAATATTGCCCTCGGCAGAAAGGGCTTTTTCTCTACCCTGGCGCCCAAATATCTCGATTACCTGAAGCCCGGGTTTCACCCCAATGATCACAATACTGACGCCTTGCTGGCGGAATGGCGTGAGCGGCTGTTTGGCAGCCAGGGCTTGCTGGCCGGCAACGTAAAATAACCTGACGGTTGATACTGTGTAGGAGAGGGGTTGCTATGCATACGCCCGATTCACCCTTTTATACGGAAGACCACCAGGCCTTTCGTGACCAGCTGCGGCGTTTTGTTGAAAAGGACATCAGCCCCTTTATCGAGGAATGGGAAGCGGCGGGCAGGGTGCCCCGTGAACTGCATGAAAAGGCGGCGAATATTGGCCTGCTCGGCCTGGGATATCCGCAGGAGCAGGGCGGCAATGGCATTGATGACCCCTTTTTTTCCATCATTGCGGCAGAGGAGCTGGCCCGTGCCGGCTCCGGTGGGCTGTGCATTGCCCTGCTGACGCACAATATTGCGACACCGCCGATTGTGCACGCGGGAACCGATGAGCAGAAAGCCAAATTTGTGGCGCCGGTATTGGCCGGTGAAAAGATTACCGCACTCGCCATCACGGAGCCGGAAGGCGGATCGGATGTGGCAAATATTCGCACCACCGCCAAACGGGATGGCGATAGCTATATCGTCAACGGCGCGAAGACCTTTATTACTTCCGGCATGCGGGCGGATTTCATCACAACCGCGGTTCGTACCGGCGAGCCGGGGCTCGGTGGACTTTCCCTGCTTGTTATCGAGGCGGATACGCTAGGGTTGGATCGCACCTCGCTCAACAAGATGGGCTGGCAGTGCTCGGATACGGCCACTCTCTACTTTGATAACTGCCGTGTTCCCATCGCTAATAGAGTCGGCCCGGAGAATGCCGGGTTTCTTGCCATTATGCGTAATTTCAATCATGAGCGTCTGATGCTTATCAGCACCGCCTATGCCTTTGCGCAGGTCTGTTATGATGAAGCGCTGGCCTATGCCCGCGAACGTATCACCTTTGGCCGGGCACTGATCAAGAACCAGGTAATCCGCCACAAGCTGGTGGAAATGAAGATGAAAATTGATGCCATTAAGGCACAACTGGAGATCCTGTCCTGGCGTGTCTGGCAAGGTGAGGCACCCATTGCCGAACTCTGCATGCTGAAGGCTTTCTCCACACGCAGTCTCGAACATATTGCCGGTGAAGCGGTGCAGATATTGGGTGGCGCGGGTTATATACGTGGCGCCAAGGTCGAGCGTATTTTTCGCGAGACGAAAGTCTTGTCTATTGGTGGTGGAGCCAATGAAGTGATGATTGATCTGGCCTCCAGACAAATGGGGTACTGACTCAGCCAGCCCGGCTAGTGGCAATTGCAGTGGTGGATGACTGCCGGCATCCGGTGATGTCGCCTCTGGGCTGATTCATCACTTGCATTCTCTAGGGAGCCTCTGCTTGTGATGGATTTTTTTATGTCTCTCGAGATAGTTTGGCTTGTTAGATTGCCAGCGTCTTGAGCCCGCTCGAGTCCAACTTTATCAGCAGAGGTTCAAACAAGATGCTTGCCCTAAACCACGTTATTCCCTTCCAGCTACAGGAACCCTTCTACCGCTTTATCTCCGGTAGTCTCAAACATGTTGGCAAGGTTCTACAACTGGTGGTGCGGCTGCCGGAAGTGTATGTCGGGCCGGGGTCTTCCCTGTTGCTGTGTGATGCTGTTGCCGGCAGTGGTGTCAAGCGGCTGCTGCTGGTGACTGACTCTATGCTGGTCAAGCTGGGGTTGGTCGAGCCGTTATTGCAACGGCTGCAAGTGTCGGGCGTCGAAGTGACCGTGTACGACGGCGTCAAGCCTGATCCCGCTTTGGAGCAATGCGAAGAAGCGTATGAGGTGCTCAAGCGTGAACGCTGCGAGGCGGTGCTGGGTATAGGGGGCGGCTCGGTGATGGATTGCGCCAAGGTGATTGCTGCGTGCGCTACCAACAACAAGGCGATCTGGAAAATGACCGGTTTCTTCAAGGTTTCCAGAGCACCTTTACCGGTTTATTGTGTGCCGACCACCGCTGGAACCGGCTCGGAAGTATCCATTGGTGCGGTAGTCTCCGACCCGGGTAAAAAACGAAAACTGCCGATCATCGACCACAAGATGGTGCCGCGTATGGCTGCACTGGATGGCCGTTTGATGATCGGGTTGCCTCCTGGCGTCACCGCTGCCACCGGCATGGACGCGCTGACTCATGCCGTAGAAGCCTACATTTCCCGTATTGCCATTCCGGAAACGGACCAGATGGCCCTTGAAGCTGTCAGTCTTATCATGCGCAATCTACCGCGCGTGATGGAAAACGGGGAAGACGAAGATGCCCGGCAGATGATGTCCTGGGCAGCCTACCGCGCCGGTCTCGCCTTCAGTCGTGCCGGTCTTGGCTATGTTCACGGCATTGCTCACAACTTGGGCGCCCATTACCACACGCCGCATGGACTGGCGAATGCCATTGTTCTGCCCTATGTGCTCGAATATTCAGCTCCTGCCTGTCTTGAACGCTTGGCAGTACTTGCTCGAGCCAGTGGCTTGGAGCAGGGGAGTGAAACCGATGACATGCTGGCAGAGAAATTCATCGAACGGATTCGTGAGCTAAAAAGGGAGCTTGGCATTCCCGAGACGCTGGATGCATTACGCAGAGAGGATATTCCCGCCATTGCCGGAGCTGCCTTGCAGGAGGCGCATTTAAGCTATGCGGTGCCGCGCTACATGAATCAGACGGCGTGTGAGGCTCTGTTGCAGAAGATGTTGGCGAAGCACTAAGGGTAATTGAGAGGACGTAGAGGAACAGGTCAGGATGGATCTCTTATTTCCAGAAAAAGGGCGCCGAAGCGCCCTTTTTTGTTGCCGCTGTTGTGGGATTTAGTCCCAGCTCAACGCACCACCCACCTGATATTCCGTCACCCGCGTTTCGAAGAAGTTCTTCTCTTTGCGCAGGTCCATGATTTCGCTCATCCACGGGAAGGGGTTGTTCACGCCTTTGAACTGCTCCGGCAGGCCCAGCTGGACCAGACGGCGGTTGGCGATGAACTGCAGGTACTCTTCCATCATGGCGGCGTTCATGCCGAGCACACCGCGGGGCATGGTATCGCGGGCATACTGGATTTCCAGCTCGGTGCCTTCCAGGATCATCTGGGTGGCCTTGTCGCGCATCTGGGAATCCCACAGGTGCGGGTTTTCCAGTTTGATCTGGTTGATCACGTCCACGCCGAAGTTCACGTGCATGGATTCGTCACGCAGGATGTACTGGAACTGCTCGGCCACGCCGGTCATCTTGTTGCGGCGACCCATGGACAGGATCTGGGTGAAGCCGCAATAGAAGAAGATGCCTTCCAGTACGCAGTAGAACGCGATCAGGTTTTCCAGCAGTGCCTTGTCGGTTTCCACGGTGCCGGTGGTGAATTCCGGATCGGACAGATCGCGGGTGTACTGGATACCCCACTGGGCCTTCTTGGCCACTGAGGGAATCTCCTGATACATGTTGAAGATTTCGCCTTCGTCCATGCCCAGGGATTCAATGCAGTACTGGTAGGCGTGGGTATGAATCGCCTCTTCAAAGGACTGACGCAGGATGTACTGGCGGCACTCCGGGTTGGTGATCAGGCGATAGATAGCCAGCACCAGGTTGTTGGCGACCAGGGAATCGGCGGTGGAGAAGAAGCCCAGGTTGCGCTTGACGATACGACGCTCGTCGTCGGTGAGGCCGTCAGCTTTTTTCCACAGCGCCAGGTCGGCGTTCATGTTCACTTCCTGCGGCATCCAGTGGTTGGCGCAGCCATCCAGATACTTCTGCCATGCCCAGTCGTACTTGAACGGTACCAGCTGATTGAGGTCGGCGCGGCAGTTGATCATGCGCTTGTCGTCCACTTCCACACGACCGGCAGTGCCTTCCAGCTCGGCAACGCCTTCGCTGGCATCCATTTTCGCCACAGTGGCACGGGCGCGGGCTACGGCGTCTGTGGTGGCTCGCTCGGTTCGTCCTTGTCGTTGCTCGTCGGCTCCGCCTGTAATCGGCGCACTTCCCGCTCCCGGTGCTTGAGCTTGAGGTGCCGCTTGGTCAGGTACCGTCTCAGGTTGCGGCGGCGTTGCGGTGCTTGGCTGCGGTTTGGCGACAGGCGTCTCTTGCGCATTAAATTCGTCCCAGTTCAGCATGTGCTCTCTCCGTATTCCATTCTTACAAGTTTGGTGTGGTGTTGATCACCGCTTGCGTATTCTTTGACGGGTCGGACGTCAGATGTCCGACCCTTTTCTGGTAGCGCAGGCCCGGGATGTCTCCGCGGGCCTGCCAGGCAGCCCTTACTGGCAAGCCTCACAATCCGGGTCATCAATGGAACAGGCCTGTGGTACATCGGCAGCCTGGCCAAACTCGGCCGGCTCTTCCACCTTGGAAGAGACCCGGTTGAGCTTGCCATCATTGATGGTGGATTTTTCCGTCTGGGTGGCACCGATGGCGCGCAGGTAGTAGGTGGTCTTCAGGCCCAGCAGCCAGGCCATCTTGTAAGTCACGTCCAGTTTCTTGCCGTTGGCTTCGGCAATGTACAGGTTCAGTGACTGGGCCTGGTCGATCCACTTCTGGCGACGGCTGGCGGCTTCCACCAACCAGCGTGGCTCCACTTCAAAGGCAGTACGGAACTGTTCTTTCAGGTCCGCCGGCATGCGCTCGATGGGCTGTACGGAGCCGTCGTAGTATTTAAGGTCGTTGACCATCACGTTGTCCCACAGACCACGCTCTTTCAGGGCGTTGACCAGGTAGGGGTTCACCACAGTGAATTCGCCGGACAGGTTCGATTTCACGTAGAGGTTCTGATAAGTCGGCTCAATGGACTGTGAAACACCGGTGATGTTGGCGATGGTGGCGGTGGGGGCGATGGCCATCACGTTGGAGTTACGCATGCCTTTCTTCGCCATCTCGCGCACGCTGTTCCAATCCAGGGTCTGGCTGCGATCCACCTTGCAGTAGTCTTCGCCACGCTGCTTCACCAGGATGTCGATGGAATCGATGGGCAGTACGCCCTGGCTCCACAGGGATCCTTCGAAGGTCTGGTAGGCGCCGCGTTCTTCGGCCAGTTTGGCGGAGGCCTGGATGGCGTAGTAGCTCACTGCTTCCATGGAGTTGTCGGCAAACTGCACGGCGCCTTCGGAGGCGTAGCTGATGCCCTGCTTATAGAGCGCGTCCTGGAAGCCCATGATGCCCAGACCGACCGGCCGGTGCTTCATGTTGGAACGCTCGGCCTGGGGCACGCTGTAGTAGTTGATGTCGATCACGTTGTCGAGCATGCGCACGGCAGTGTTAATGGTGCGCTGCAGTTTGTCGGTGTCGAGACCGTTCTCATCCACGTGCTGGGCCAGGTTCACGGAACCCAGGTTGCACACGGCGATTTCTTCCTTGTTGGTGTTCAGGGTGATCTCGGTGCACAGGTTGGAGGAGTGCACCACACCCACGTGCTGCTGCGGGCTGCGCAGGTTGCACGGATCCTTGAAGGTGAACCAGGGGTGGCCTGTCTCGAACAACATGGACAGCATCTTGCGCCACAGGTTGATGGCGGGAACACGCTTGAACAGCTTCATTTCCCCGTTACGGGTTTTCTCTTCATAGGCCAGGTAGGCTTTCTCGAAGGCTTCGCCGTACAGGTCGTGCAGGTCCGGGGCGTCGTTGGGGCTGAACAGGGTCCAGTCTTCCTCGTTGATGACGCGCTTCATGAACAGGTCGGGAATCCAGTTGGCGCTGTTCATGTCGTGGGTACGACGGCGGTCGTCACCGGTGTTCTTGCGCAGCTCCAGGAATTCCTCGATATCCAGGTGCCAGGTTTCCAGGTAGGCACAGACCGCGCCCTTGCGCTTGCCGCCCTGGTTCACGGCCACGGCGGTGTCGTTGACCACTTTCAGGAACGGTACCACGCCCTGGGAGCGGCCGTTGGTGCCCTTGATATAGGCGCCCAGTGCACGTACCGGCGTCCAGTCGTTACCCAGGCCGCCGGCAAACTTGGACAGCATGGCGTTGTCCTGAATGGCGCCGTAAATGCCGTGCAGGTCGTCGGGCACGGTGGTCAAGTAGCAGCTGGACAGCTGCGGGCGCAGGGTGCCGGCGTTGAACAGGGTCGGCGTGGAGCTCATGTAGTCGAAGCTGGACAGCAGGTTGTAGAACTCGATGGCGCGTTCTTCCCGGTTGTCCTCTTCCACGGCCAGGCCCATGGCCACACGCATGAAGAAGCACTGGGGCAGCTCGATGCGAGTGTCGTTGTGGTGAATGAAATAGCGGTCGTACAGGGTCTGCAGGCCCAGGTAGGAGAATTGCAGGTCGCGGTCGCCATTGATGGCGGCGCCCAGCTTTTCCAGGTCGAACTCGCCCAGCACCGGAGCCAGCAGCTCCAGTTCGATGCCCTGGGTGATGTAGGCCTTGAGAGCGTCGCTATAAAGCGCGTTCATTTCTTCGTGGCTGGCACGCTCAGCCACGCCCAGATACTGCAGGGCTTCAGCGCGGATCTTGTCCATCAGCAGGCGGGCGGTGACCTGGGAGTAGTTGGGCTCCACTTCGATCATGGTGCGCGCGGTGATCACCATGGAGGTGTTCACGTCATGGATGGAGACACCGTCGTACAGGTTCTTCACTGTTTCGGTGATGATCTTGTCGGCACTGACATCTTCCAGGCCGGAGCAGGCAGAGCGGATCAGATGTTCCAGGCGCGCCATGTCCAGGGGGGCTGTGCTGCCGTCTTCCATGGTGACGGTCATGTCCACCTGGTGGGTGGGCTCGGGCAGGTCGTGGTTCTGTTCGGCACGCTTGGCGGCCTGGCGTTCACGGTACAGTACGTAATCACGGGCCACTTTCTGCTCGCCATTACGCATCAGCGCCAGCTCTACCTGATCCTGAATCTCTTCGATGTGGATGGTGCCGCCGGAGGGCATGCGACGCTTGAAGGTGGCGGTGACCTGCTCGGTGAGGCGCGCCACGGTTTCATGGATACGGGAAGAGGCGGCAGCGGTGCCGCCCTCTACCGCCAGAAACGCCTTACTGATGGCCACGGTGATCTTGTCGTCATCGTAGCCGACCACTTTGCCGTTGCGCTTGATAACGCGTAGCTGGCCGGGGGCGGTGCTGGCGATGGACTGGTCCTGGTCGCTCTCGCCGCTTGCCGGGGAGCCGGTGTGGTTGGGGTTTTGGCTCATATCCGTCTGCATGGTGCGCTCTCCGTTGTTTGTGCTGTTCTGTCTGTTGTCAGGTTTGTGTGGTGGTGCCGGCGTGGTCTGGTGCCGCGTATGGCAACACCACGCAAAACGCCACAGCCGTCAGGCTATGGCGCAGTAAAATCTGTGTTGGATGGTGCCTGGTGGTCTAATTTGGATGTGGACCACTATATCTTGTGTCTTGTCCATGACGCTGTTCTTGCCCCTGGTAGCCCGAAAAGCTCTAAATGGCTGATGTGACTGTATTTTTCGGTACGCTGGATGGTCTGATCCCGGGGTGGCAGCAATTTTACGAAAACCCAATATGTTGGGGTCGCTGCCCGACGTCAGTACAAGTTATAGTTGCTTTCGTGGATTTGCAAGCACTTCGCCTGGGGAAATTTTGTGGATAAGTTGTGGACCATTGTGGGTGCATTCGGGGTGCGCTTTTGCGGGGCAGGACAGTACTAGATATTGTGTTTGTCAACTGTAAAAAATGCGCCGTGAAGCAGCTTCAGTGTACCTTTGGTATCAGCAAGGTTGCCGTGGACAGTGTCTATGCGTATAAACACCTGATAGGGATACGTTTGTTACAGTTTGCCGCCTTGGGCTCTGTGTACGACGACAATAATGATACGAAGTGAAAAAGGATAAGGACGGGATGACAACGGTGCAGGATAACCCGCCAGCCATCATGATCGTGGAAGACGACGAAAGACTTGCCGATCTTACCTGTGAATATCTGCAAACCAATGGTCTCAATGTGACGGTGGTCAGTGATGGCGAAGAAGCCATCCGTCGCATTCGTGCCGAGCAACCGGATCTGGTGGTACTGGATCTGATGTTGCCCGGAGCTGACGGTCTGACCGTCTGCCGCGAGGTTCGCAGCGCCTACAAGAATCCCATTCTCATGCTCACTGCCCGCACCGATGATATGGATCAGGTACTGGGTCTGGAGATGGGGGCCGATGACTATGTGGCCAAACCGGTGAAACCCCGGGTGCTGCTGGCACGTATCCGCGCCCTGCTGCGCCGGGTGGAAACCGATAGCGAACGGGACAGCTCACCGGCCCGGCTGGAATTCGGTGCCCTGGTGATCGATAACTCTGCCCGGGAAGTGACCCTGGCTGGGGAGTCGGTGGATCTGACCAGTGCCGAATACGATCTGCTCTGGTTGCTGGCGTCCAATGCGGGCACGGTGCTGTCCCGGGAAACCATCTTCGAGAAGCTACGCGGCATCCAGTACGACGGCCAGGATCGCTCCATTGATGTGCGCATTTCCCGTATTCGTCCCAAGGTGGGGGATGACCCGGAAAATCCCAAGCGTATCAAGACCGTGCGCTCCAAAGGCTATCTGTTCGTCAAGGAAATCGGCGCGGCCTGAGCATTTCTGTGCCGTGGCGTGACGCTGGGTGACGCTTGAATAGTATCTTCCTGAGGCTCTACGGGGGTTTGCTGTTGGCGCTGTGTTTTATCGGCGCCATCACCTACGCCGCTGTGCAGCTGGTTAACAGCTACCGCTCGGATATCTACCGGGAGGAAATGGCGCGGGGTACCTTCTACCTGATGGCGGAAGGCTACCAACGCTATGAGCCCGGGGAGCGTGATCGCTGGAGCCAGGTGCTCAGCAAGCTGTTTAATGCGGAGATTCAGTTGCAATCCGCCGGGGAGCTGGAGCTGGGCTACCGGGAGACGTTGCACCTGGAAGACGGCCTGGTGGTCATGCGCCTCAACGATGAAAAAGGCTACGCGGATATCCTTTTTCAGTTGCCCGGTGAATCCGAGTACATCACTACCCGCATGACCAAGGTGTCCGAGCAGCAGGCCCGGGCCACTGCGGTATTGGTGCTCAACCATCTTTCCCATTTTCCCGAAGACGAATGGGAGCAGGCCCTGGGCCGGCTCCAGCAGCATTTCGGTTACCCGCTCAGTCTGGTGTCCCGGGACGATGTGCCCCTGGATCCGGAACAGGAGCAGCGCCTAAATCGTCGCGAAGTGGTTATCGGTCTGGATGACAGTACCCGTAGCGACTCCAGCATCCGTATTTATGCACCGGTGGCGCAGACCGGCAAATTGCTGGTAATCGGCCCGCTCAGTTTGTTCGATCAATTTCCCATGGAATTGCTGCTGGTGGCAGGGGCCCTCAGCCTGTTGGCGGTGGCACTGGCGACTTATTTGCAGGTGAGCCCGCTACAACGGCGACTGAAGCAGCTTGACCAGGCGGTGAGCCAGTTGGGCAGTGGAGACCTGGGGGCCTATGCCAATATTGAAGGGAGTGATGCCATCGGCCAGGTGGCGGCTACCTTTAACGGCATGACGGCCCATATCCGTCGTTTGATCGAATCCCAGCGAGAAATGACCCGGGCTGTGAGCCATGAACTGCGTACCCCAGTGGCGCGGCTTCGTTTCGGGCTTGAGATGCTGGCGGATATCGAGTCAGCAGAAATGCGCCGGGAAAAGCTCAATGCCCTGGATCATGACATCGAGCAGCTGGACCAGTTGATCGACGAAATTCTCACCTATGCCCGTCTGGAACAGGGGACCCCCAACATAGAATTCAAGCCGGTGCTGCTGGGGGAACTCTGCGAGCAGCTGCGTGAAGAGCTGGAAACCATTCGCGGCGATACCGTCATCACCGTGGAATGCGATCAGCCCACCCTGGAAGTGGAAGCAGAGGAACGCTATCTACACAGGGTATTACAGAATCTGGTCACCAATGCCCTGCGCTATGCCGGTTCACGGATCGTTATGGTGGTTGATGGCGACGAGGACCAGGTGGTTATCCATGTGGATGACAATGGCCCCGGGATTCCCGAGCACGAGCGTGAGCGGGTGTTCAAACCTTTCGCCCGGCTGGACAAGAGTCGCCACCGCGCCAGCGGCGGCTATGGCCTTGGCCTGTCTATCGTCAAACGGATCGTGGACTGGCATGGTGGCGATATCCGTGTGGACGAAAGCCCCATGGGCGGCGCCCGTTTTACCGTCATCCTGCCACGCAGCCAGCAGGGCCAGCATGTGCTGGGGCGGGTGAACTGAGTTGCAAGCTTTCTTCGAAGTCGCTGTAGGAACGGAGTGTAGCGGAGTAACGCACGTAGTTCCGTGCGGCCCGAAGGGTGAGCGAAGCGAATAAACTCTTGAGGTGCGAACCGCGCTTGCGCGGATATCGACCGAAGGGCGATCAGGGTTTTCAAAGCGCAACAGATGTCGACAACCAGGCAGCATCGTAGGGTGGGTTTAGAGGCTCTTAAATCGCCGATAAGGTCCATCGGGTTGTCCGTTATCGTTCAATCTGCCATCGCGCCATCATGTAAAATACGGTTCCTGGCGACTCCAAGTAGCGCCTGACTGATCCAGCCTCCAATTCTGATAACAGGGTTAGCCGAGCCATGTCATACATTCTTTCCATCGACCAGGGTACCACCAGTTCCCGCGCCATTGTTTTTGACGCCAGTGGCCGGGCCTGTGGGCAGGCGCAGAAAGAGTTCCGCCAGCATTTTCCCCAGGACGGCTGGGTTGAACACGATGCCATGGAAATCTGGAAAGATACCCTGGCGCTCTGTCAGCAAGCTTTGCGAAACGCCCGTGTTGAAGCCCAGCAACTGGCCGCTATCGGCATCACCAACCAGCGCGAGACCACGGTGTTGTGGGATCGCAAGACCGGTGATCCGCTGGCCAAAGCCATTGTCTGGCAGGATCGGCGCACTGCCGAATTTTGCCAGCGCCTGCGCGATGCGGGTCATGAGGACATGGTGCGCGGCAAGACAGGCCTGTTGCTGGATCCCTATTTTTCTGCCACCAAACTGGCCTGGTTACTGGAACATGTGCCCGGTGCCCGCCAACGGGCCGAGGCCGGTGAGTTGGCCTTTGGCACCATCGATTGCTGGCTTCTCTGGCAACTGACCCGCGGCAAGGTGCACGCCACCGATGCCACCAATGCTTCACGTACCTTGCTGTTCAATATCCACGATCAGGCCTGGGATCCGGCGCTGCTGGAATTGTTCGATATTCCTGCCGCAGTGTTGCCGGACGTTCGTGACAGCGCAGGAGAGTTCGGCACCACCTGTCCAGAGTTGTTGGGTGCCGCGGTGCCGGTGGCCGGTATTGCCGGGGACCAGCAGGCTGCGCTGGTGGGCCAGGCCTGTTTTCAGCCGGGTATGGTGAAAAGTACCTATGGCACCGGCTGTTTTATGGTGATGAATACCGGCGAGGCGGTGGAGTCCCATAACCGATTGCTTACCACTGTGGGCTACCGGCTCAATGGCAAGACTACCTATGCACTGGAGGGCTCCATCTTTGTGGCAGGTGCAGCCATCCAGTGGTTGCGCGACGGCCTCAATCTGATTCGCGATGCCAGTGAAACCGAAGCGCTGGCGCGCCGAGCCGGCTCCGCCGGTGGCGTCTATCTGGTGCCGGCTTTTACCGGTCTCGGTGCCCCCTGGTGGGATCCTCACGCTCGTGGCGCCCTGCTGGGGTTGACCCGCGACACGGGTATTGCCGAAGTGGTAACGGCGGGGTTGGAGGCGGTGTGTTACCAGTCCCGGGATCTGCTGGATGCCATGGCGGCAGATTGCGGCACTCGGCCTACTACGTTGCGAGTGGATGGCGGCATGGTGGTCAATAACTGGCTCAGCCAGACGCTGGCGGATGTGCTGGGGGTATGTGTGGATCGCCCCATGGTCACCGAGACCACTGCGCTGGGCGCTGCTTATCTGGCGGGCCTGGGTGTGGGTCTGTACGACTCTCTGGATGCAGTGGCCGAGCAGTGGCGCTGCGAGCGTGAATTTGCGCCGTTACTGGAAGAAGGAGAGCGCCAACGCCGCTATCGGGGATGGCGGGAGGCGGTGGCCCGTGTCTGCCAGAGCCCGGCTGGTGAGTGAGGTGCTGGGCTAAGTGCCCGAAAAATATAGGACTTTTGTGCCATTTTTTTCATTGGCATGGCGATGGACGGTCGGGTTTCAGGGATGAAAACTGTGACGCGGTAGACATTTGTGGTTAGAGTCTAGTCAACAATAATACTAAATCGCTACCAGTGGGTGCGGCTGCTAGTGGGGATGGCTGCACCGGATCGGGAATCCGGCATGGATCAATCGTTAACCCTTAACCCGGCAGCCTTGCAGTCGCAGCGACTGCGTCGGGTGTTGTTTGCCATTCTGGCCGGGGGCAGTGCCCATACCCTGCTTTGCTGGATAGCCCTGCAGCTGGATTTCTTCCGCGGCGGTTCCACGCTGTTCTATGCCTTGTTTGGTGCGATTTGGGTGGGGCATCTGGGGTTTGTCCTGTTCATGCTGCTGGGGTTAAACCGCCGGCTTTCCGAACCATCCATGATCATGCCGCTAATGGTCTGGTCTACCACGGGTATCCTGCTGACGGCCCTGGTGGTGGATCAGGTGCGCCTGTGTGTGATGATGATTTTCTTTGCAATTGTCCAGATGGGAGTGTTGCAGGCGTCATTCCGGCAATTTGCCTGGCTGGCCGGTTACTGTGTGCTCGGTTACGCGGTCATTCTCGGGGTGGTTTCGGGGTATTGGCCGGAGGTGGTGGATCTGCGCGGTGAATGGATTCAGTGGGGGCTGTTTTCAGTAATGGTGCTGGCGGTGATTCTGCTGGCCTCGGAAATCTCCACCATTCGTTCCCAGTTGAGTCGGCGTAATCTGCAATTGGCGGACATCGTCGAACGAATCCACGACATGGCAGTGAAAGACGAGATGACCGGCTTCTATCGCCGTCGCCACGCCATGGAGTTACTGGCCAAGGCCTGCGGACAGGCGGCCCGGGGCGCCTACCAGTTGGGTGTGGTGTATCTGGATCTGGACCATTTCAAGCGCATCAATGATCAGTATGGTCACCGGGTCGGGGATCTGGTGCTGGAGCGCTTTGCCGAGGTGTCCCGCCGTCACCTGAGCGGCCAGGATTTTGCCGCCCGCCTGGGCGGCGAAGAATTCATGCTGGTGCTGCCGGTCAGTGATCCGGAAGAGGCGAGCAATCTGGCTGAAGGCATCTTGCTGGGTATGCGCAGCCAGCGCTTCAAGGAGGCACCGGGACTTACGGTCACGGTGTCGGCGGGGCTGGCCATGTACCATCGCGAGGAAACTCCGGATCAGGTGATCCTGCGTGCGGATCGGGCGCTCTATCAGGCCAAGGAATCCGGTCGCGATAAACTGGTGGTGGAGCAGGGCGCATGAATCATGATCTGCGGCAGGCAGAAAAGCTGACACTCAGCGAGAAGCGTCTGCTCAAGCGCCATAGCCGCTCGGCCATCGCCATCATGGCTATGCATACGCTGCTGTGCGTGGTGTATTTCCAGTTTGGCTATTTCGATGTAGAGCTGGAACAGGGTCTG
The DNA here is from genome assembly GCF_014762765.1 of Alcanivorax sp. Taxonomy (GTDB): domain Bacteria; phylum Pseudomonadota; class Gammaproteobacteria; order Pseudomonadales; family Alcanivoracaceae; genus Alcanivorax. The sequence continues at coordinate 5,962 of NZ_JABURH010000081.1, read as the reverse complement.
ATGATGCTGTTCGTGGTCTGGGCCTCTCTGTTTGCTTATCAGTTGCTGCTTGCTACCGGCTGGACCCTGCGCCTTGGCGAGCCGAGCCTGTCCTTGCCCATGGTGCTGCATTTCATGGTGGTGTTCATGGTCTCCGGCTACTACGTGGACGAGTTCCGTCTCAGCGTGGTCACCCTGTTTTTCGCCGGCCTGTTACTGGCCTCTTTCCGGCTTTCCGGCAAGGTGATGATCGGGGTGGCGGTGCTGGCCAGTGCTGCCTACGCGGTGATGCTGTGGCTGGCCATGAACGACCGCTGGGTGCATCTGAGCCTGTCTGTGGAGGCACTGCAGTGGCTGGTGTTTTCCATGATTTCGGTAAGCTTTGCGATTACCGGGGGCGGTATCAACCGTCTGCGAGATGCCCTGGCCGACAAGAATCATCAACTGGCACGGGCGGTAGAACAGGTCCGTGAAATGGCTATACGAGATGACCTTACCGGTCTGTTCAATCGTCGCCATTTGCTGGAAATTCTGGAGCGTCAGCGAGCGTTGTTCGCCCGCAAAGGATTACCCTTCGCCATTTGCTATGTGGATCTGGATCACTTCAAGCAGATCAACGACCGTCATGGTCACGATTGGGGGGACCGGGTGTTACGTCGTTTCTCCGCGCTGGCGCTGGCGGGCATGCGGGACGGGGACTATTTCGGCCGCCTGGGTGGCGAGGAGTTCCTGCTTATTCTGCCACAGAGCGACGAGAGCGGCGCACTGCGGGTGGCGGAGCGTCTGCGCGAGCGCTGGCGTGAAGAAAGTTTCGGCCAGGAAGGTGGCCCCAACACCGTTAGCCTTTCCGTCGGCGTCGCCGCCTGCCAGGAAGATGAAACCATCGACGAACTCCTCAATCGGGCCGATCAGGGATTGTACAAGGCCAAGTCCGGGGGGCGGGATCAGAGCAGGGTGGCGTGAAGAAAGCAGTTAACAGTTAATAATGAATAGTTTCGCGGAAAAAGTTGTTGATTTCGAACGGCAAGAGGCCGCGTCCAGAGCTTGGGCGCGGCCTCTTGGTATGTGCAGACAACGATTAGTTTGATCGCGAGTTATTAACTATTAATTGAAAAAGCGACAAGGTGCTTGGTCGCCAAGCGCACATGCAGCGCATCGCCTTCCACCACATTGGTGTGGCTGTCGGTCTGGCACAGCAGGGTTTCGGCGGCGCCGACGCGCAGGTGGTAGAGAATGGTGGCGCCAGTGAACTGGCGGCGGGTGACGGGCAGGGCCAGATGCGCGCTCTCGTCGGCGATCACATCCTCCGGCCGTAACAGTACATCGACGTTGCTGCCGGGTTTGAGGGCCGTATTGCTGCGCCCGGTGAGTTCGCCCAGGCTGGTCCTGACCGTGTTTTCATCCATCACTTCTCCCCGTAGAAAAGAACCATACCCGGCGAACTCCGCCACGAAGCGGTTGGCGGGGGCGTGGTAGATGTTGTACGGCGTGTCCCATTGTTCCAGCTGGCCCTGGTGCATTACGCCCACCCGATCGGCCAGCGCAAAGGCTTCCTCCTGATCGTGGGTAACCAGCAGGGCGGTGACGTTTTCCTGGCGGAGAATGTCGCCCAGCTCGCGGGCCAGGGCACGGCGCAGGTCCAGGTCCAGACTGGCAAAGGGTTCATCCAGCAAGAGCAGGGCGGGGCGGGGTGCCAGTGCCCGTGCCAGTGCGACCCGCTGTTGCTGGCCGCCGGACAGTTCATGGGGATAGCGGTCTTCCATGCCTGACAGGCGCACCCGGTCCAGGCATTCACTGACCCGTAGTCGCTGTTGCTCGCGGGGTTGTTTGCGCAGCCCGAAGGCCACGTTGTCTGCCACGGTCAGGTGGGGGAAAAGAGCGTGTTCCTGGAACACCATACCCAGTCCGCGTTTTTCCGGTGGAAGTTGGCGACTGCGGCTGGACACCTGACGACCCTGGATATGAATGCTGCCACCGGTGACCGGTTCCAGGCCGGCAATGGCTCGCAGGGTGGTGGTTTTCCCGCAGCCGCTGGGCCCTAGCAGGCAGGCAATTTCACCGGCGGCCAGTTCCAGGCTCAGATCCTTTACCACGGCCTGCTGGTGGTAGCCGCAGGCCAGGTTGTCGAGGGTAAGCAGCGGCGGGTTCATAGCGTTGGCGCCTTCTGGAGATGTTGGAGTCTGGCTCGCGGGGCAAAAGCCGGAAGGCATTCGCCTTGCGAGCAAGGCTCCAACGGTTTACGGGGGTGTCAGTGCTGACCTGTCAGCAGGAACTCCAGCAGGGCCTTCTGGGCATGCAGACGGTTTTCTGCTTCATCCCACACCACCGAACGGGGATCGTCCATCATCTCATGGCTCACTTCCTCGCCACGGTGGGCGGGCAGGCAGTGCATGAAAAGGGCATCCGGGTCGGCCCGGTCCATCAGTTCCGGGGTGACCTGATAGCCTTCGAACGCATTGAGCCGATCCTGCTGTTCGTCTTCTTGACCCATGGAGGCCCACACGTCGGTGACCACCAGGTGCGCATCCTTGACCGCTTCGCTCACGTCTGCTTCCAGGCGCACCCGTTCCGGGTAACGGCTGAGCAATTCGCCATTCGGTTCGAAGCCGGTGGGGCTGCTGATCACCAGCTCGAAGTCGAACTGGTTGGCGGCGTTGATATAGCTGGCACACATGTTGTTGCCGTCGCCGACCCAGACCACTTTCTTGCCCTGAATGCTGCCCCGGTGTTCCACAAAGGTCTGCATGTCGGCCAGTAGCTGGCAGGGGTGGAAATCGTCGGTGAGCGCATTGATCACCGGGACCGCCGAATGCTCGGCAAAGGTTTCCACGGTGGCGTGGTCGAAGGTGCGGATCATGACCGCATCCACCATCCGCGAGAGCACTCTGGCGGAATCCTCAATGGGCTCGCCGCGACCGAGTTGGGTGTCCCGGGGCGACAGGAAGATACTGGAGCCGCCGAAATGGGTCATCGCCACTTCAAAGGACACCCGGGTGCGGGTGGAGGATTTCTCGAAGATCATGCCCAGGGTCTTGCCCTGCAGCGGCGTGTGGCTCTGGCCATTACGCAGCATGGTTTTCAGTTCAATAGCGCGCTGGATCAGGTAGCCCAGCTCGTCCCGGCTCAGATCGGTGAGCGTCAGGAAGTGGCGGGTCATGCGACCTCCTGTGCGTTGGCAAAGTCATGGATGACCTGGGAGAGCGTATCTACCAGGTGCTGCATTTCTGTCTGGCTGATCACCAGTGGTGGCAGTAGACGGACCACGGAGCCAGCGGTGACATTGATTAAAAGCCCCGCTTCCCGGGCCCGGTTGACCAGCTCGGCGCAGGGGCGATCCAGCTGGATGCCCAGCATCAGACCGCGCTGACGGATTTCGCTGACCATGGGCAGGTCGGTCAAGGCTTGGGCGAAGGCGCCTTTCAGCCAGGTCCCCTTGTCGGCCACCCCATCCACCACGTCGTCGGTGAGGGTGTTGACCACGGTCAGGGCAGTGGCACAGCCCAGCGGGTTGCCGCCATAGGTGCTGCCGTGGTTGCCAGGGCCGAACACGCCATCGGCCTTGCCGGCCACCAGGCAGGCGCCGATGGGGAAGCCGTTGCCCAGGCCTTTGGCGGTGGTGAGTACGTCCGGGGTGACCTGGTCACCCAGACAGGCGAAGTAATCGCCGGTCCGGCCATTGCCGGACTGGATCTCGTCCAGCATCAGCAGCCAGTCCTGTTCATCACACAGGGCCCGCAGGCCGGGCAGATAATCGCTGGCGGGGATATTGATACCGCCTTCGCCCTGAATCGGTTCTACCAGCACGGCGACCACATCCGGGTTGTCCCTCAGGGCTCGCACCGCGTCCAGATCGTTGAATGGAACTCGTATAAAGCCGTCGAGCAACGGGGCAAAGCCTTCCTGCACCTTGGTATTGGCGGTGGCGGACAGGGTGGCCATGGTGCGGCCATGGAAGCTGCCTTCCATCACCACCACGGTGGGGCGGCTGACGCCCTTGCGCTGGCCAAAAAGCCGGGCAATCTTGATAGCGGCCTCGTTGGCTTCTGCTCCGGAGTTGGAAAAGAACACGCTCTGCATGCCGCTCACTTCGCACAGGCGCTGGGCCAGGGCTTCCTGGGACGGGATACGGTACAGGTTGGAGGTGTGCATGAGCTGCCCGGCCTGATCGGCCAGGGTGCGGGTTACCGCCGGATGGCAGTGGCCCAGGTTGCAGACCCCGATACCGGAGATGGCATCCATGTACTTGTGGCCGGCTTCATCGTAGAGCCATACCCCTTCACCGCGCACAAACGCCAGCGGCTGCCGTGCATAGGTGGGAATCAGATATTGCGACATAACAGGCAATTGATAATCGATAATGGAGAATTGATAACGGGCACCGGACCGTTGATCACAGCACCGTCTGTACGCGTCCCAAATAAAAAACGGCAGCCGAAGGCTGCCGGAACCGTCGATAATAGCGCACAATTCAGTGAATAGTTAACAGTGAATAGTTAACAGCGGTAGGCTGTTGTCCCGTTTTTAGTTATTAACTATTCACTATTAACTGTTAATTGCCTCTATGAATCCTGTCCAGCTCAGTATTTTTGCCAATCGCCTGTCAGGGATCTGTGATGAGATGGGGGCGGTGCTGCGGCTCAGCGCCCTCTCGCCGAACATCAAGGATCGCCTGGATTTCTCCTGCGCCGTTTTCGACAAACAGGGCAGGTTGTGTGCCCAGGCAGCCCATATTCCGGTGCATCTGGGGTCCATGGCCTATGCCATGGCGGATCTGGTCAGTGGCCGGGATTGGCAGCCCGGCGACCTGCTGGTGGTCAATGATCCGTATCTGGGCGGCACCCATCTGCCGGATGTGACCGTGGTGGGGCCAGTGTTTCAGGCGTCAACCTTGATCGGCTTTGCCGTGACCCGGGCTCACCACGCCAATATCGGCGCCCACAGTCCCGGATCCATGCCGGTGTCGACCCATCTGGAGGAGGAGGGCATCGTCATTGCTCCCAGCTGGCTGAAACGGGCGGGACAGTGGCAGGTGCCTTTGTGTCGACACCTGGCCGGGCTGGATGAGAGCGGGGGGCTGCCGGTGGAAAACCGGCGGTTTGCCGATTTTGTCGCCCAGGCCAGCGCCTGTGAGGCGGGGGCCCGGCGTCTGGCAGAACTGGCGGAACAGCAGCCCGACCTGGTTGCTGCCTTCGATGCCCTCAACGCCTACGGGGAAAAACGGGCCCGGGCCCGAATCGCGGCGTTACCGGACGGCTGTTACCGGTTCCGGGATTACATGGATGACGATGGTCAGGGGCAGCAGGACATCGTCATTGCCGTCACCCTGACCATTGCCGGGGAGCAGGCCAGCCTGGATTTCTCCGGCACCGCCGACCAGGTGGCAGGTAATATCAATTGTCCGCTTTCGGTAGCGGCTGCCGCGGCTTATTACTGTTTCCGTTGCCTGATGGACGATGACGTACCTGCCTGCGACGGGTTGTTCCGGCCCATCAGCCTTTTTGCTCCGCAAGGCTCCCTGCTCAATGCCCGTCGCCCGGCGGCGGTGGCCGCCGGCAATGTGGAAACCAGCTCGCGGGTGGTGGATGTGGTGCTGGGGGCGCTGGCCCAGGCGGCGCCGCAGGCGATCCCCGCAGCCAGCCAGGGAACCATGAATAATCTGGCCATGGGAGCAGCAGGTGACGATGGCTGGGACTATTACGAAACCATGGCTGGCGGCACTGGCGGCCATGCCGGTGGTCCGGGGCTGTCGGCGGTGCACAGCCATATGACCAATACCCTGAATACCCCCATCGAGAGTCTGGAATCCCACTATCCGCTCAGGGTACACCGCTATCAGCTGCGCCGGGGCAGTGGCGGTGAAGGGCAGTTTGCAGGCGGTGATGGTCTGGTGCGTGAGCTGGAATTCCTGGGCGATGCCCAGGTGACCTTGCTGACCGAGCGCCGCCGTCACGCACCCTGGGGACGGTCTCTTATAAACATCTGA
>NZ_JABURH010000177.1:3638-23272 GCF_014762765.1 Alcanivorax sp. | reverse complement strand
TCCCTGGAATCCGACCGTCCTACCCATACCATGTGACAGGCTTTTACCACAGAGGCCACAGAGCTCACTGAGGAAGAAGCATTTTCTTGGTCGTTATGATCTGTGGCGGTGGAAGCTGACGGCGTGGTATTGCACGACAGAATCTTTCCGGTCCTAGTGCTTTTACTCAGTGAGCTCTGTGCCCTCTGTGGTAAAACATCCACCGTGATGCCTGCTACAATGCCCGCGTTTGTCATGCTGGAGCATTGAATGTCTGACGTCGCTTTTGTGGATTCCCACTGCCACCTGGATCGCCTCAATCTGGATGCCCATAACGGGGACTTTGATGCCATGATGGCCGCTACCGCCGAGGCGGGCGTCAGCCATATGTTGTGCATCGGTGTGGATCTGGAAAGCTTTCCCGATGTACAGGCGCTGGCCGAACAACATGATCATGTTTACGCCAGTGTTGGCGTGCATCCGCTCTACAAGGAATCTCGCGAACCCCAGGTCAATGAGCTGGTGGAAAGGGCGGCGCATCCCAAGGTGGTGGCGATTGGCGAAACCGGGCTGGATTACTTCTACGCCAAAGAGCAGCGGGACTGGCAGCAGCGCTATTTCGTCGCTCATATTCAGGCAGCGAGGGAGACCGGTCTGCCACTGGTGATCCATACCCGTGGCGCCAAGGACGATACCCTGGATCTGCTGCGTGAACACGGCCAGGGGCAGGTACGCGGCGTACTGCATTGCTTTACCGAAGACCTGGACATGGCACAGCAGGCCATCGATATGGGGTTTTATATTTCCATCTCCGGCATTATCACGTTCCGCAATGCCGAAACCCTGCGCGAAACCGTCAAGGCCCTGCCGCTGGAGCGTCTGCTGATCGAAACAGACTCCCCCTGGTTGGCGCCGGTACCGTTCCGCGGCAAGCCCAATGAGCCCCGCTATGTAGCCCAGGTGGCAGAGTGTGTGGCGGGGCTCAAGGGCATCGGCGTGGACGAACTGGCGCGCATTACCCGCGACAATTTCTTTACTCTCTTCAACAAGGCGCAACCATGAATCCGAATCTGATGCTGGGGTTGGCCGCCTTGGGTGGTGCGGTCTTTGCGGCGCTGCTGGTGCTGTTGTTCGAACGCCGCCGCAGCGCTGGCCGGGAAGCAGAGCTGGTGGCCCAGAAGCAGGCGCTAGCGGAGCCGCTGGCCCAGGTGCCGCTGCTGCGTGAGCAGCTGGAAACCAGCCAGCGCCGTCTGCAGGACAGCGAGTCCCGACTGCAGCAGCTGGCCTCGGACAAGGCGCGGCTGGAAGAGCGGCTGGCCGGCCAGGAAGAAAAACTGACCTTTGCCGAGAAGAGCCGCGAACAGCTAAAGCAGGAATTCGAAAACCTGTCCGCTCGGATTTTCGAGCAACGAGGCAAGCAGCTGCAGGAACAGCAGCAGCAAGGGCTGGACGGCATGCTTAAACCGTTCCGTGAGCAACTGGCGGACTTCCGCCGCCGCGTCGACCAGATCCACAGTGACGAAACCCGGGCCCAGGCCTCCCTGATCGAGCAGCTGGGCCAGCTGCGCAGCCTCAACCAGCAGATGCACGAGGACGCCCGCAACCTTACAGATGCTCTGAAAGGGCAGGTGAAGACCCAGGGTAACTGGGGGGAAATGATCCTCGAGCGGGTGCTGGAATCGTCCGGGCTGACCCGAGGGCGCGAGTATGAAACCCAGGTCACCCTGAAAGACGAAAGCGGCCAGCGGCGCCTGCCCGATGCGATTGTTCATTTGCCCGAGAACAAGGACGTAGTGATCGACGCCAAGGTATCCCTGGTGGCCTATGAGCGGTTGTCATCGGCCTCCACCGGTGAAGAGCGGGAACAGGCCCTGCGCGATCACCTGATGTCCCTGCGCAGCCATATCAAGGGCCTGGACATCAAGGATTACAGCGGCCTGGAAGGGATCCGCAGCCTGGACTTCGTACTGCTGTTCATTCCCATCGAAGGCGCCTTCATGGTAGCCATGGAGCAGGACTCCAGCCTCTACACCGATGCCTTTGCCCGCAACATCGTGCTGGTCAGCCCAACCACCTTGCTGGTGACGTTGCGCACCATCCAGAACATCTGGCGCTATGAGTACCAGAACCGTAATGCCCTGGATATCGCTGCCCGTGCCGGCAAAATCTGTGATCAGGTGTCTTTGGTCACGGAATCCCTGGAAGACGTGGGTGACAAGCTTGCCAAGGCAACATCGTCCTGGGAGCAGACTCACAAACGCCTTACCAGCGGTAACGGTAACCTGCTGCGCCAGGCGCATCAGTTGAAGGACCTGGGTGCCAAGGCGCGACGCAACCTGCCGCAACCAGATGACGAGGATGAGCCTGAAGAGGTGCAGGACGGCGGTGCCGACTGAAAGGTTAGTCGGACAATGCGGCGTGAATGTTGTAAAAGCTTGCCGTGATATAAATTGTTTTGCATTATAAAAATATGCAGTAAAAACAAATGCAAAATGACGCCATATGTCGTTAAAAGCGACAAAAATAGCAACAAAATGACTGGGCTCGACGGTCATTTTTCGTGATCTTCTGGTACCTCGGTGCCATCATTCCAATATCAGAACCAGGTCACAGGTATAAGACAAAATCCTTAGTTAGTATCCGTTGCGTAACGAAACGCTAACTGAGGGTAATTTTATGTATCGTTTGATGCTCGCCTTGCTGCTGGGGGCTGGTCTGATTCAGACGGTATCGGCGTTGGAAGCCCAACCCCGGGTGATCGGGGGACAGGATGTCACACAGGTGCGGCCGTGGATGGCCGAGGTGGAAATCAGCCGTTCCGGCAATCCCGATAATACCGCGACTCTGTGTGGCGGCACCCTCATCGCTCCTCAATGGGTGCTTACTGCCGCTCATTGTGTAGACAGCGTTGAGGCAGACATGCTGTTTGTTTCCCTGGGCAGTGTTAACCGCACGACAACGCAAGCCCCGGAGCAATTGGCAGTTACCGAACTACAGGTACATCCTTCCTACACTCCCGTCCACTTTCAGAATGATTTGGCGTTGCTAAAACTGGCGACACCCAGCCGTTTCACGCCACTGGATATGGCCAAGCCCCACATCGTCACCGAGTTGGCGGCAGGGAGTCACGACGAAGTTCTGGAAGTACTGGGCTGGGGCTCAACGTCTCCGGATGGTTTTGCGCTCACCGAAACCTTGCAAAAAGCGGATCTGGACTTCGTGTCGCCAGGCTACTGTGCCAGCCAGTGGAGTAATCTCACCGGCAACCAGATTTGTGCCGGCGAAATGAACCCCCAGGGCCAGAAGCAGGATTCCTGCCGTGGCGATAGTGGCGGGCCGCTGGTTTATCGCAAGGATGACCAGCAGTGGCTGGTCGGTGTCACCAGCTACGGTCACCAAACCTGCGCCACGGACGGTGTGCCTGCGGTCTATAGCCGCGTGGATCGATACCTTCCCTGGCTGGAAGAGACCACCTCCGGCGGGCTGGTGGATCTTCAGACCGAAGGCCTGAACGGTGATCAGTACCGCAACACGTCTAGCGCGGTGACCCTGTATCCGCGCATTGCCAACACCAGTACCCGCAATGATGCCCGCAATGTGGGACTGCGTATCGAGCACCAGCCAGGCCTGTCTGTGTCGGTACCGGGCCTGTCCTGCCGGACCTACACAGGCTACACCGATTGTCGAAACAGTCTGTTCCTGGCATTGGGACAGACCAGCGCCACCTATGCTGTGACCCTGAAGGCTTCGTCCCGCTGGGTGGATCAGGTGCGAGTCAGCCCGATCAGCGACTCTTACGACTATTTCAGTCTGCGCAGCGAAGCGTTCAATCTGGTATTCAGTAACGAACCGGATGTGGTGCTCAGCCTGACCACCAACCGCGGCAGTGATGGCCATGTCCGTGTCAGTGCCCTGGTGCGCAATGCGGCAACTCATCAGACAGCAGCGCGGGTGCGACTGGGCTTCACCCTGCCTGCAGGGTGGGAAACCGTTGAACTACCGAGCAACTGCAGTGGCAGTCGCAGTGTTCAGTGCGGCCTTGGGGATCTGGGGCCGGAGCAGTTTGTGGCCCAGCAATTGTTGCTTTCCGGTGAGGGCTATGACCCCATGACCGTGCAGGTGTGGACCGATAACGGTGACTTTCCTGCCGGCGACAGCAAAGCGTATACCCGTCCCGCGCAAGCTCGTAGCGCCAGCAGCGGTGGTGGCACTACGGCAGGCACTGATAGCGGTGGCGGTGGGGGTGGCAGTCTGTCGTTCCTGGCGTTATTGGGGTTGGCTCTGGTTGCCGCTCGACGGTTCCACCAGTGACAGATGGCGCTGGCGCTCCGGCGCCAATGCGCCCTGATTGCCTTTCCAGGGCACCGCATCCATGCCCTTGGGAATTTCCGCCAGCTGGAACGGCGCCTTGATAATCTCGAAGTAGGGCGAGTGATCGAAATCCGCAGCGGTGATGGCTCGCGGTTGCAGCCGCAGCAGGCGGCTGCCGGAACGGTCTTCTTTCACCAACGGCAGCACTGGAAATTGCACGAAGCTGAAGGCATCTGCAACCACGGTGCCAGTCAGTGCCCGAGCCAACTCCCCGGCCCAGCGACGGAACAGGCCGATGCGCCAGCGCAGCGGTAACCACCGCCAGGGCATCAGGGTCAGCAGGGCCAGCGCTCCCCAGGACTGGCTGCCACCAGCGCCGATGCGGCTGATGGCGTAGCGCAGTACGTCCTGGGCTTCATTGTCGCTCAGTCCCTGGGCGCGGCAGACACGGATCTGCCGGCCTTCCAGGGCAGACAGAGGCTCCACGATCAGGCCCCGTTCCAGCCGGGCATCAATCACCAGTTGGGTATCCGGTTCGCAGGGGGTGTAATCGGCCAGCAGGGCACGCAGGGGAGGGTCTGCCACGTCATGAAGTCGGCCGATATAAAGCACGGCCCGGGCAAAGCGGCTGTCGCCGATCACCTTGAAAGTGCGGTCCACACTACTGTGGCCGGCCACCAGCAGCACATCACAGGGCTTGAGTACTGTGCGCAGGCTGTCCAGGTCGGCACTGGGCTGGCCACTGAATTGCTCGTCGCGTTGCAGGCGGCGGCAGATCCATTGGTAAAAGGCCAGTTGTCGACTCATGTGGACTCCGTCTGTGAAAAAATGAGGATCTGGAGCTTACAACAGGGCCAGTGTCCGGTCGATGACCGAATAGTCGGTATAGAAATGTGGCGAAAAACGCACCCCGCCACCCCGTTCGGCACAGACTACCCCGGCCTGGCGCAAACGCTGGAAAGTCTCTGACGGCGCTTCCCCGGGAAGGGTAAAGGTAACAATGCCGGCCCGGTGCTGCCGGTCCGTGGGGCTGAGCAGGGCGGCACCCCGTTCCTGCAGACCATCGATCAGTCGCTGGACCCGCTCCTGCAGGGCGTCGGCCACCTGGGTCATGCCTTCCTCTTCCAGCAGGGACAGGGATGCCTCCAGGGCATGGGCGCCGAGCATGTTGGGGCTGCCGCATTCGAAACGACGGGCATTATTGGCCACTTGCCAGTCGGTGGTGGTGTAGTTGCCGGCATTGGCCACCATATGCCAGCCGTGCTGACGCAGGGTCAGTTTGTCCTGTACTGCCTGTCTGCAGTAGAACAATGCCAGCCCTTCCGGGCCCAGCATCCACTTGTGGCCGTCGGCCACCACAAAATCCGCCTGGGCCTGTTCGGCCGAAAAGGGCAGGGCACCGAGGATCTGGATGGCGTCCACACAGAACAGGATGTCCCGTTCCCGGCAGGCGGCGCCGATGGGCGCCATGTCCATCAGCAGGCCGGTGCCATATTGCACGGCGGACAGGGATACCAGTCTTGTTCGCGGCCCCATTGCCTCAATCACCGCCTGCTCCGGCTGCGGCGTATCCAGGCTTACAGCGATCACTTCCACGCCCTGATCCGCCAGAGCTTCCCAGGGTATGCGGTTGGAGGGGAACTCCTGATCGCTGATCACAATCTGGTCGCCGGCCTGCCAATCAATACCCTGGGCAATCACCGACAAGCCCTCTGAGGTGTTTTTCAGCAGGGCGATTTCATCGATGCTGACCCCGCCAATCAGCCAGGAAAGCCGCTCGCGCAGGCGCTGCTCCACTTTCAGCCAATGGGGGTAATCACGGGCACCGATCTCACAATTTTGGCGGGCGAATTCCGCTACCGCATCACGGGTGCGAGCAGGCCAGGGCGCTACCGCCGCGTGGTTGAGATAAAGCAGGTCTTCACGGTGGGGAAATTCCGGGTGAGCCATGATGCCTCCGTTAACAGCTACAAGCTTCAAGCTACAAGTTGCAACGCGGGAGGGTGTGGTGGCAAGTATATAGCGCCGTGGCCGCGTTATTTACCATAGCAGCATTTGCAGCGTGGACCTTGCGGCATGCTTATAAAAAGGGAATACGTTAGAATTGCGACTGTTGAGTCCGGCTTCACGTCCGCCAAGGAGAAATAGATGGGTGACCTGGAAAAAGCCACGCGCAAGGCGCAGGAATTTCGTCAACGGGAGCGCCAGATTCTGGATGCAGCCCTTGAGCTGTTCCTGGAAGAGGGCGAAGACCGTGTGACCGTGGAAATGATTGCCGACCGGGTCGGTATCGGCAAGGGCACCATCTACAAGCATTTCGAGACCAAGAACGAGATTTACCTGCTATTGATGCTCCGTTACGAGGAGGATCTGGCCGAGGTATTCCAGACCATTTCCGGCGGCGATGACAAGGAACGGCTGGCGCGGGAATATTTCCGTTTCCGGATCAGCGACCCCAAGCGTTACCAGTTGTTCGATCGCCTTGAGAACAAAGTGATCAAGGACCATGCCCTGCCGGAACTGGTGGACAAGCTGCATCGCATTCGTGAGGCCAACTTTGCCCGCCTCACCGATATCGTCAAGGCGCGCATTGCAGAAGGGTCACTGGAAGACGTGGACCCAATCTATCATATCTGCTCCGCCTGGGCGCTGGCCCATGGTGCAGTGGCGCTGATGGAATCACCATTTTACCAGAAGCTGATCGACGACAAGGATGACTTTCTGGATTTCCTGATCGAGATCGGCATTCGCATGGGCAACAAGGGCCAACGGGGGCCACGATGAAACAGGCGGAGGAACTGCTGGCGCTGCTGGAAAAGGCAGACAAGGATGAAAGCGGCCTGCCACCGGTACACCAGTGGAAGCCGGAACGGCATGCGGACATCGACATGCGCATCGCCCGGGATGGCACCTGGTACTACCAGAACTCACCCATCCAGCGTGAACGTATGGTGGCGTTGTTCTCCACCATTTTGCTGCGCGAAGGCGATGACTACTTCCTGATCACCCCGGTGGAAAAGCTGCGCATCCAGGTGGACGATGCCCCCTTCGTCGCCACCGAAGTGCAGCGGCTGGAAGAGGGCGGCACGAGCAAACTGGTCTTCACCACCAATGTGGGCAGCCATGTGGTAGCAGGCGAAAAGCATCCCCTGCGCGTGGAAACCGACCCGCAAACCGGCGAACCGTCACCATATCTGCTGGTACGGGAAAACCTGGAAGCCCTGATCGGCCGTTCTGCGTTTTATCAGCTGGTGGATTGGGCGTTTGAGGAAGAGGGGAAGCTGTTTGTGGAGAGCGATGGTCAGCGCTTTGAGTTGGGAAGCCTGGGGTAATTGATAATTGAGAATGGATAATTGATAACTTCGCGAGAAACTCCTTCGCATCTTAACGCAAAGAGGCCGCGCCCAATGTTGGGCGCGGCCTCTTTGCTTGAAAACCAGAATAACCCTGATCGCGCGTTATCAATTATCCATTCTCAATTACCCCTCATTGTAATGCTAATCAACAACAACACCACCAGCACAATACTGATCCCTTTCCAGATCCGTAACTGCCGGATGTCATTGTCGACCGCCGGTTTGCTGCTGCGTAACGGGCGACGTAGGGCGTCGCGGAATTCGGCGGCATCGGTGAAGCGTTGTTTGGGTTGGTGTTGCAGGGCGATTTGCAGCACGTTGTTGATCCACAACGGGACAAAGGCGTTGTGGCCCTGCAGGGGTGGCAGGGGGCGATGGGCGGCTTTTTCGTAGCGGCCCTGCCAGGGCAGGGAGCCGGTAAGCATTTCATGGATGATCACCGCCGCAGAAAACAGGTCGCTCTGTTCGCTGGGCGCGGCGCCATCCACCAGTTCCGGGGCGGTGTAATCCCGGGTACCCAGGGGTATACCCGCATTGTGTTGCTCCATGCCACGACAATGGCAACTGCCGAAATCCACGATGCGGACCAGACCGTCGGTATCCACCATGATGTTATCCGGCTTCAGATCGCCGTGAATCACATCGGCTCGGTGCAGGGCACGGATACCGTTGAGTAACTGATCCGCCAGATACAGTTTTTCTTCCACCGCCACATCCGGATGTTCTTTCAGCCACTGTTGCAGCGTCACGCCGTCGATGAACTCCAGGTGCTGGTACAGGCAGCTGGGGTTGTCCGGCAAGGGCAGGGTGCGTAGTAGATGTGCATTGCGCAGGCGCTGGCCCACCCAGCCTTCCATGACAAACCTCTCCAGCGAATCCCGGTCGTCTTCCAGATTCACCGACGGTGTCTTGATTACCGATTGCTTGCCACTTTCATCTTCCACCAGATACAGGTGGCTGCGCACGCTGGCATACAGTTCCCGTTTCACGGTGAAGCCGTCAACCCGGATGCCGGGGCTCAGTGGTGGCGGCAATGGCAGGCTGCCGCGCTGGCGCAGGGCTTCGTCGGCGCTGGCGTCAGGCAGACCATCCACCTGCAGCACCTGGCAGCTCAGGTTGTCATCGCTACCACTGGCCAGGGCCGCTTCCACCAGGCTGCGGGCAGCCACTTCCGGCTGGCCACTGGCACGCACGATGCCCTGCATGCGCGAACGGGACAAGAAACCATGCACACCATCACTGGTAAGCAGGAACACATCGCCCACCTGTAAGTCGCTGCTGCTGTAATCCACGTCCAGACGGGTATCGCCACCCATGACCCGGGTGAGAACCTGGCGGTTGTCACCGATCATGCGGCTGTGGTCCCGGGTGAGGCATTCCAGACGTTCATTACGCAGTCGCCAGATACGCGAATCGCCCACCTGGAACAGGTGGGCGGTACGCGAGCGCAGGATCAGCAGGGACAGGGTGCACAGGTGGCTTTCCCCGGCCAGTGTCTGCCGGCACAGCCAGCGGTTCAGGGCTTCCAGTACCCGCTGCGCGGAGCGAGGGACGCTCCACAATGATGGCGTTGCATAGTAGTCATTGATAAAGCCGAGTACACAGGATTCCGCTGCTTCCCTTGCCGCACCGGCGCTGGACAAGCCATCGGCCAGGGCAGCGACAATGCCCTTGGTACGCAGCAATGGGCCTTCGGGAATCTGCATGGCCAGGGCATCCTGGTTGTGCAGTTTGGGCCCGGCATCACTGTACTGGCCGATGCGGACCTGCGGGTGCAGGTCCGGCTCGGGTGCAATGGCCGGTGCCTCGGCCGTGACGTTGGCAACATCCATGATCAAAACTCCTGTGTATGACCTGCCGATAACACTCAGCCCACCTCAATGAGCTGAACGTCGCCTTTTTCGTCGATTTCCGCAATGTGGCCTTTCGGCTCATCCAGAAACTGCACGGCGGCCAGAGCCACGGCAGCACTGGCGGCAATCACCAGGAAGAAGGTGGATGGCTCCACAAAAGTCAGAATGGTCAGGAAGATCACTGCACCCGCATTACCGTAGGCGCCAACCATGCCGGCAATCTGCCCGGTGAGGCGGCGCTTGATCAGCGGCACGGTGGCAAACACGGCACCTTCACCTGCCTGTACGAAGAAGGAACAACACATGGTGGCAATCACCGCCAGGGCAATGGGCCAGCTGCTGCCGATCTGGCTCATCAGGCCGTAACCCACCATCAGCCCGCAGAGCAGGATCGCCAGGGATTTCTTGCGCCCGAACTTGTCGGATACCCAGCCACCGCCGGGGCGGGCAACCAGGTTCATAAAGGCATAGCCGGAGGCCAGCAGACCGGCAGTGACTGCGCTCAGGCTGAAGGTATCGGTAAAGAACAGCGGCAACATGGATACCACCGCCAGCTCGGAACCAAAGGTCACCATATAGGCCAGATCCAGAATCGCCACCTGCTTGAAACTGTAGCGGTCGTGTTCGGGCACGCCTTCCTTCAGATGGTCACGATTGACTCGCCAGGCCTGGCCAAGCTGTACCGCGGCCAGGCTGATGATCAGGGCTGCCAGCAATATCTGTGTAGTCTGGCCGAACAGATTCAGGTTGGTGGGCCCCAGGCGCCAGACGATCACCAGCAGTGCGATGTAAAGCGGCAGGCTCATGGCCAGGTAGAAGAACAGGTCTTTCTTGCTGCTGACTTCCAGAGCGCTGGCTTTTTTCGGCTTGAAGTAGGATGCGCCCTGGGGGGTATTACGTGCCCGCCACAGGAAGAAGATGCCATAGACAAAGGCCACCGCACCGGTGGTGGCAATGGCCCAGCGCCAGCCATCATCACCACCGTAAAGCAGCGCAAGGGACGGCAGGGTGATCGCAGCGGCGGCGGAACCGAAATTGCCCCAGCCACCATAGACACCTTCGGCGAGGCCCACTTCCCGGGCCGGGAACCATTCGCTTATCAGGCGGATACCCACCACGAAGCCGGCACCCACAAAGCCCATCAGCAGACGGGTCACCGCCAGCTGTTCATAGGTAGTGGAAAGCGCAAACGCCCAGCAGGGGAGTGCGGCCAACATCAGCAGCGAGCCAAACACCAGTCGCGGGCCGAAGCGATCCACCAGGGAACCGATCACCACCCGGGCAGGGATGGTCAGCGCCACGTTGAGAATCAGCAACGCCTTTATCTGTTCGGGGGTAAGGTCGAAGGCGTCCCGTAAATGCCCCATTAATGGCGCATGGGAAAACCACACAACAAAGGTAATAAAGAACGCCAGCCAACTCAGGTGCAACAGGCGGATACGTGGCGCGGACAGGTTCAACAGATTCAGCTTTTGATCGCTCATGACTTCTCCATGCATGGGCGGTTAACGACAGCCTGATCAGAGCAACTCCTGTGCCACCTTGCTAAGTGACTGTTTTCAATGAAGTAAAAGTGAATTAAACGGAGGGCGAGCAATAACTGTGCGCAAATCGGGAGCGTTTATGGGTCATCTCGGTGCACGAAAAAATGCATTTTTCTCGTGCACGAACGCATTAAAAGAAAGCAGGGTTTCTGTGGTTATTTCCCGGAAAACAAAATAAATCCATTAAAAATAATGAGTTAGCAAGTTGGCACAGGGCTTGCTCAGTGATGGGTGTCAGTCATGCACCGCGAGGGTGAGCCTTATGGCAAAGCAACAACTTCTACTTATTGGTCACGGCATGGTGGGCCAACGTTATCTGGAGTCTCTGGTGGCCCAGGGTGGCCGCGAGCACTTCGACATTACCGTACTGTGTGCCGAGCCGCTGCCGGCCTATGACCGAGTGGGGCTTACCAGTTATTTTACCGGCAAGACCGCCGACGACCTGTCGCTGGTGCCTGAGGGTTTCTTCGCCGAGCACGACATCACGCTGAAACTGAATACCAAGGCTGATGTCATTGATCGTGTGGCACGCACCGTGACCACCAATACCGGTGAGACCCTGGGTTACGACAAACTGGTGCTGGCCACCGGTTCCTATCCGTTTGTGCCGCCGATTCCGGGCAACGACCGGGACAACTGTTTCGTCTACCGAACCATCGATGATCTGGATGCCATTATTGCTGCCAGCAAAGACGGCAAGGTTGGTACCGTGGTGGGTGGCGGCCTGCTGGGTCTGGAAGCGGCAAAGGCCCTGCATGATCTGGGCCTGCAAACCCATGTGGTGGAGTTCGCGCCGCGTCTGATGGCCGTGCAGGTGGACGACTTCGGTGGTGGCCTGCTCAAGGACAAGATCCAGGAGCTGGGTGTCACCGTGCATACCAGCACCGGCACCAAAGATATTGTCGACGGCGAAAGCTGCAAGCACCGCATGAACTTCGGTGAAGACCAGTACCTGGAAACCGACGTCATCGTGTTCTCCGCCGGCATTCGTCCTCAGGATGAACTGGCTCGCGCTTGTGAGCTGGAAATCGGCGAGCGTGGTGGCATTGTCGTGAATAATCACTGTGTCACCTCCGATGACAGCATTTATGCCATCGGCGAAGTGGCGCTGTGGGAAGGTCGCATCTTCGGTCTGGTGGCGCCCGGCTACCAGATGGCAGAGATCGCCGCCGAACACCTGATGGGCAAGTGCGAGCAGCAGTTCACCGGTGCCGACATGAGCACCAAGCTGAAACTGATGGGCGTGGACGTGGCTTCCATCGGCGATGCTCATGGCAACACCCCGGGTTCACGCAGCACCGTGTTCATGGATCAAACCGCCGGCATCTACAAGAAGGCGGTGATCAGTGAATGCGGCAAGAAATTGCTTGGTGCGGTTCTCGTGGGGGACGCCAACGACTACGGCAACCTGCTGCAACTGTGCCTGAACGAAATGGATCTGCCCGGTGATCCGGCAGCACTTGTGGCGCCGGTTTCCGATGGCGCGCCCCTGCTGGGTGCCGATGCCCTGCCGGATACCGCGCAGATCTGTTCCTGTAACAACGTCTCCAAGGGGGATCTGTGTGCCGCCATTGATGGTGGCGCCATGACCGTGGGCGACCTGAAATCCTGCACCAAGGCTTCTGCTACCTGCGGTGGTTGCTCGGCGCTGGTGAAACAGGTGCTGGACAGCGAACTGGAAAAACGTGGCGTGGAAGTGAACAACCACCTCTGCGAACACTTCCCGTATTCCCGCCAGGAAATTTATCACCTGGTACGGGTAGGGCAGATCACCACCTTTGACGAGTTGCTGGAAAAACACGGTAGCGGTGAAGGCTGCGATATCTGTAAGCCCACCGCGGCCTCTGTGTTTGCGTCCTGCTGGAACGATTATGTGTTGAACAAGCCCCACGCGGGCCTGCAGGACACCAACGATTATTTCCTCGGCAACCTGCAGCGTGACGGTACCTATTCCGTGGTGCCCCGAGTGGCCGGTGGTGAAATCACCCCGGACAAGCTGATCGTACTCGGCGAAGTAGCCAAGAAATACGATCTCTATACCAAGATCACCGGCGGTCAGCGGGTGGATCTGTTCGGTGCCCGCGTGGAGCAGCTGCCGGATATCTGGCGCACTCTGGTGGATGCCGGCTTTGAAACCGGTCACGCCTACGGCAAGTCCCTGCGTACCGTGAAATCCTGCGTGGGCTCTACCTGGTGTCGCTACGGGGTGAAGGATTCCGTGGGCACTGCCATTCAGGTGGAAGAGCGTTACAAGGGCCTGCGTAGCCCGCACAAGATAAAGATGGCCGTCAGTGGCTGTACCCGTGAATGTGCCGAGGCACAGAGCAAGGACGTGGGTGTGATCGCCACCGAGAAAGGCTGGAACCTTTACGTCTGCGGTAATGGTGGCATGCGTCCGCGCCATGCGGATCTGTTTGCCTCGGATCTCACCGACGAAGAGCTGATCAAAACCATTGACCGCTTCCTGATGTTCTACATCAAGACTGCCGATCGACTGCAGCGCACCAGTGTATGGCTGGAAAACCTGGAAGGTGGTCTGGATTACCTGAAGCAGGTGATTCTGGAGGATTCCCTGGGCATCGGTGCCGAGCTGGAAGCGGAAATGGCACACGTGATCGACACCTATCAGTGTGAGTGGAAGACCACCATCGAAGACGACGAAGCAGTGAAACGTTTCAAGCATTTCGTCAACGATGACAGCGCCGACGACAACCTGAAATACGTGCGCGAGCGTGGCCAGCGTCGTCCGGCCTTTGAGCATGAACGTATCGAACTGGTCGAGGAGGCATGAGCATGAACAGTTCCGTAGCCGTGCAATGGAAAGCCGTATGCAAGCTTGATGATGTACTGCCGGGCACCGGGGTGGGCGTACGCCTGCCCGGTCGCCAGGCGGCCCTGTTCCGCACCCGCGATGGCAGTCTTTATGCCCTGGATAACCGCGACCCGTTCAGCCAGGCCAATGTGCTGAGCCGTGGCATCCTCGGGTCGCTGGGCGACAAGCGCGTGGTGGCATCACCGATCTACAAGCAGCACTTCGATCTGGAAACCGGCCAGTGTCTGGAAGACGAAGAGGTCTCCCTGACGGTGTATCCGGTACAGGTAGAAGGCGACGTGATCAAACTGGCCATCCCGGCCTGAATACCGCAAAGGCGATGCAGTAATGAAGCGACTGGTGGTAATTGGTAACGGCATGGCGGCATGCCGCCTGCTGGAAGAGCTCACTCGCCTGGCACCGGATCTGTATCAGATCACGGTGGTGGGGGAGGAGCCCTTTGCCGGTTACAACCGGGTCATGCTGTCGCCACTGCTTTGTGGCGGCACTGATGAAAAGACCATTACCACCTATCCCCACCAGTGGTATCGCGAGCGGGATATTCGTCTGATCACTGGTTCCCCGGTGGTGGCGATTCATCGCCATCGTCGTCAGGTAATCACTGCGGCGGGCCATGTGCTCGATTATGACCGCCTGTTGCTGGCTACCGGCGCAGCCCCACGTCAGTTACCAGTGGACGGTGTGGCATTGCAGGGCGTCATGAGCTTTCGTGATCTACATGACGTCAGGACTCTGTTGTCGCTTCCGACCGCCCGAGTGGTGGTCGTGGGCGGCGGCTTTTTAGGCCTGGAGGCGGCCGATGCGCTGGTGAAACAAGGCCACGATGTGACGCTGGTGCACAGCCGCGGTCACCTGCTTAACCAGCAACTGGATGAAGCGGCGGGCCATCGCCTGCAACAGGATCTGGAGGCTCGGGGTCTGAAATTTGCCATGCAGGCGCGCACCCAATCCATCGAAGACAACGGGCAGGGCGCGGTTGCGGCCGTTCACCTTGCCGATGGACAGCGCTTGCCCGCGGATTATGTGGTGCAGGCGGTGGGCATCGTGCCCCGCGCTGAGCTGGCCGCCCAGGCCGGCCTCACCGTCAATAAGGGCATTCGCGTGGACGATACCCTGCAAACCTTCGACCCTGCCATCTATGCCATCGGCGAATGCGTGGAGCATCGCCAGCGCACCTTCGGGTTGGTGGCGCCCTTGTATGAGCAGGCATCTGTGTGTGCCAGCCACCTGGCCGAGCTGGGTCATCGTCGTTATCTGTATGCGGACACCGCCACGCGGCTGAAAATTTCCGGTATTGATCTGGTGTCTTTTGGGGATTTTTCCGGCGATGGTGAAACCCTGCAGCTGGCGTTGCCCGGTGGTTATCGTCGCCTGCAAATTCGCGACAATCGCATCATCGGTATGGTGCTATATGGCGATGTGGCCGAAGCCCCTTTCTACGAAACCCTGTGGCGGAACCAGGCCGATATCAGTGCGGTGCGCGCCACCCTGTTACTGGGTGAGGCCTTCTGCAACCTGCCCGGCGATGGCGGCGACAAGCAGGAGGAAATTGCCGCATGAGTATTTGCACCACCTGTCCTTACTGCGGCGTGGGCTGCGGTATCAAAACCGATGGCATCGCACTGCAAGGCGACAAGCAGCACCCGGCCAATGCCGGGCGTCTGTGCGTGAAGGGTTCCTCGGTACTGGAAACCCTGGGTGATCAGGATCGCCTGTTGCAGCCGGAAGTGAACGGGGAAGTGGTGTCCTGGGATCATGCCCTGAGTGAAGTGGCCGACCGTTTTCGTCGTATCGTCGATGAGCATGGCCCGGATGCGGTGGCATTCTACGTGTCCGGCCAGTTGCTTACCGAAGACTATTACGTGGCCAACAAACTCATGAAAGGGTTTATCGGCAGCGCCAACATCGATACCAATTCCCGCCTGTGCATGAGCAGTGCAGTGGTGGCCCACAAGCGGGCGTTTGGCGAAGACGTGGTACCCGGTTGTTACGAAGACCTGGAGCTGGCGGACCTGGTGATTCTCACCGGTTCCAATACGGCCTGGGCGCACCCCATCGTCTATCAGCGCATTGCCGCCGCCAAACAGGCGCGTCCGGACATGAAAGTGGTGGTCATTGATCCCCGCCGCACTGCCACCTGTGATCTGGCCGATCTGCATCTGCCCATTCGTCCGGGGCAGGACGTGCCCTTGTTCAACGGCCTGCTCACCTGGTTGGATGATCACAACGCACTGGACCGTGACTATATCGATGCCCATACCGACGGTTTCGACGCCACGCTGAACACGGCACGTAACCAGGGAAATGACTGGGCAAAGCTGGCCGAGCAGATGGGTGTCAGCAAGGTAGACCTGACCACCTTCTACCACTGGTTTGCTGCTTGCGAGCGTACAGTCACAGTGTTTTCCCAGGGTGTTAACCAGGCCCGTAACGGTTCTGATCAGGGCAATGCCATCATCAACGCGCA
Source organism: Alcanivorax sp. (assembly GCF_014762765.1). Classification (GTDB taxonomy): domain Bacteria; phylum Pseudomonadota; class Gammaproteobacteria; order Pseudomonadales; family Alcanivoracaceae; genus Alcanivorax. The sequence continues at coordinate 6,929 of NZ_JABURH010000177.1, read as the reverse complement.
TCTGGCCACCGGCCGGGTGGGCAAGCCCGGTGCCAGCCCGTTTTCCATCACCGGCCAGCCCAATGCCATGGGCGGTCGCGAGGTGGGTGGCCTGGCCAATCAACTGGCCGTGCATCTGGATATCGAAAACCCGGAACACCACGCAGCCGTTGCCGATTTCTGGCAGACCGACACCCTGGCCACCGAAAACGGCCTCACCGCAGTGGACCTGTTCAATGCGGTGGAAAGCGGCCAGGTCAAAGCGGTGTGGATCATGGCCACCAACCCGGTGGACTCCCTGCCGGAAGCGGATCGGGTACGCCATGCGCTGATGGCCTGCGACACCGTGGTGGTGTCCGACTGCGTGGCCAGCGGCGACACCCTGGCCTGTGCCGACATCCGCCTCCCGGCGCTGGGCTGGGGGGAAAAATCCGGCATGGTCACCAACTCCGAACGGTGCGTGTCCCGTCAGCGGCCTTTTGTGAAAGCTCCCGGCAACGCAAAAGGGGACTGGTGGATCGTCACCGAAGTGGCCCGTCGCATGGGCTACGCCTCCGCGTTCCCCTATCAGCACGAACACGAGATTTTTGCCGAGTACTCGGCGCTCACCGCATTGGCGGGCAGATTTGGCAAGCGGCTGGATATGACCGCTGCTGCGGACCTGAGCGCCGACCAGTATGAACAGTGGCAGCCGCAACAGTGGCCACTGCAAGGGGAGCCTCGCTGCTTTGGCGACGGACACTTCGCCACGCCGACTGGCCGTGGCCGTTTCGTTGTCTGCGAGAACCCCAAGGTGCATCAGATTGGTGATGCCTTTCCGGTCATTCTCAACAGCGGCCGTATTCGCGATCAGTGGCACACCATGACTCGCACCGGCCGCGCCGGGCGTTTGTTTGCCCATCTGAGCGAACCCTTTGCGGCACTGCATCCCAAGGATATTGAACGTTACCGACTGAAGGAGGGCGGCTTCGTGCGCCTTTCCAGTAAGGTCGGTGACGCCCTGGTGCGGGTAACCAGTGATGCGGGGCAACGCCCTGGCACTGCGTTTATGCCCATGCACTGGACCGATCAGTTTTCTCGCCGTGCCCGGGTGGATGCCCTGGTACCGGCACGTCTGGATCCGCATTCCGGCCAGCCGGCGTTCAAACACACGCCGGTCAACGTCAGCGACTGGCAACCCCGCTGGCATGGCTGGTTGTTCACGGCGGCGCCCCCGCCCGCCGTGGAGTACTGGGCCCGAGTTCCCGTCGATGCATTCTTGCAGGCGGGCCAGGTACAGCGCTATCGGCTGGCTGGCGATGCGGACCTAACCGAACAACAGCTGCACGACTGGCTTCCCGACGCTGCTCAGTGGCTGGCACTCAACGACCCCGCCACCGGACACTTCCGCCGCGCCGCCCTGGACAGCGAGGGCCGGCTGCTGGCCTGGCTGGCCATTGGCGAAGAATTGCCGCTATGCGATGTGGAGTGGTTGGCAAACTGTTTCGCCGACGAGGCTGAAACCCAGCACCTGGCGTTGCTGGCCGGCCAGCCTGTGGATGCCGGCCCGGACCTGGGGCCAGTGATCTGCAGCTGCTTCCAGGTACGTCAGAAAACTATTGAAAGCGCGGTGGAAGAGGGCGCGGACAACGTGGAAGCCATCGGCAAGTGCTGCCAGGCAGGCACCAACTGCGGCTCCTGCATTCCGGAACTGCGTGGGCTGCTGGAAACCTGCAGCGTTTGATCCTCCTTCAAACAATTATTGACGGGGCGCACGGAACTGCGTGCATTACTTCGCAACGCTCTGTTCCTGAAAAAATGAAATTGAAGGCGGTGCTGATCTGTTTCGCACGTTTCTACATTCTCCGTCTTCCTGTCACCTTGCCCGTATCCCGATCAGCGCTTAGTCTCGAAGCAACGGTTTCGATGCGGCGCATCCATGACGAATAACAAGACACATCATCCAGCGTTAAGCTGGCAGGGCAGGGCCGTCAATGCGGTGGCCAAGGGCATGGTCAAACCGGTGATCAGCCGGCTGAAATTTTCCCGCCGTTTCATGAAGTTTTCCCAGCTGGGTTTCGATGCGGTGACCTTGGCGTTGCCGGTACCGTCCGACGTGCATATTGCCCGGGCGCAAGTGGGCGGCGTGCCCGGGGAATGGTTGATCACCGGTCGGCGGGTGCGCAGCAACCGGGTGGTGTTGTACTTCCACGGTGGCGCCTATTTTTTCGGCTCTCCCCGTTCCCATCGGGCCGTCACCTGGCGGCTCAGTCATTACTGTCGCGCCAAGGTCCTGGCGCTGGATTATCGGCAACCGCCTGACTGGGCGTACCCGGCACCGCTGGAGGATGCGGTACGCGCTTACAAAGCGCTGCTGGAGACGGGTTACAGCAGTGAGCATATTGTCTTCGCCGGTGACTCTGCCGGTGGCAATCTGGCACTGGTTACCTTGTTGCGGTTGCGGGAGCTGAAACTGCCGTTGCCTTCATCGGCGGTGCTGATAAGCCCGTGGGGAGATCTTACCTGTTCCGGTGACAGCATCCGCGACAATGCGGACAAGGAACCGTTGATTCCTCTTGGTGCCCTGAACTTTGTCTCCGCGTCCTACTCCCGTGGGTACGATGCGGCGTCTCCCATGCTGTCGCCGGTATTCGCAGATTTCACCGGCCTACCACCATTGCTGGTACAGGTGGGCAGCACCGAGCTGCTCTACAGCGATGCGGTGCGTATCGCCAGGCAGGCTGAAGACGCAGGCGTCGATTGCCAGCTACAGGTGTGGGAGCGCATGCCCCATGTCTTCCACGCCCTGGCGGCGTGGCTCCCCGAAGCGGGGCAGGCCCTGCAGGAAATCGGCGCCTTCGTCCATGGCCATCTCAACGACCGGGATCGTGACAGCCATGTGCGTGCCCGTGCGACGGTAATTGGCGGGCAGGGTTCGCCGTAGAAACTGTAAAATTGTTATCAAAGGTAGCCCTGACCAGGGTTCAGACACGCTTTCGTAACGCTGGCTACGCTTGCTTACAGTCCACCAACTTCCTTGCTCTACAGCAGATTGCACATCCCTTCCATAGTCGCTGATGCCAGTCTCCCTTTGGAGGCCATAACGACGACAAAGTACGATGGAGGGGTTCATCTTGGCTAATCAACTCAAACTTCTGGTAGGCAGCAGCGCCCTGGCGGCTCTGCTGACGGCCTGTGGCGGCGGAGGCAGCAGTTCAGCGCCTGCCGATTCCAGCCCGGCCGCCCGCGCCCTGCCTCCGGAAATCGCAGAGATCATCGACGATCAGAACGAGCTTACCGATGCCTTGTGTCCCGGCGCGTCCGGCGATGCAG
>NZ_JABURH010000177.1:0-2662 GCF_014762765.1 Alcanivorax sp. | reverse complement strand
CGGGTGCCGATGGCAACCCGCTGGAGCCGGTACTGGCGCAGTTCTGCCCGGAAACTTCCATGGCCGACCTGGGTCCGACGACTCCGATCGACTGTCTAACCGAAGCCGGTGGTAACTTCGGCGACGTGCAGGACCTGCTGCTGGGTTCCAACCCGCTGACCGAGCAACTGTGCCCGGAAGCGGCGGCCAATAGCCCGATTGATCCGGCCGCCTGTTTCGAAGAAGCCGCTGGTGGCTTTGCCCCGGGTGGCGGTGGTCTGCCGGGTGCCGATGGCAACCCGCTGGAGCCGGTACTGGCGCAGTTCTGCCCGGAAACTTCCATGGCCGACCTGGGTCCGACGACTCCGATCGACTGTCTAACCGAAGCCGGTGGTAACTTCGGCGACGTGCAGGACCTGCTGCTGGGTTCCAACCCGCTGACCGAGCAACTGTGCCCGGAAGCGGCGGCCAATAGCCCGATTGATCCGGCCGCCTGCTTCATGGAAGCGGCTGGTGGCTTCGCCCCCGGTGGCGGTGGTCTGCCGGGTGCTGACGGCAACCCGCTGGAGCCGCTGTTGGCGCAGTTCTGCCCCAACACCGCAGACGCTGACCTGGGTCCGACCACTCCCTTTGACTGTCTGACTGAGGCGGGAAGCAACTTTGGTAACGTGGAGGAGCTGCTGCTGGGCTCCAATCCGCTAACCGAGGCGCTCTGTCCGGAAACCTCTGCCAACCCGCCGATTGATCCTGCTGCCTGCTTTATGGAAGCAGCCGGTGGTGGCATGCCGGGTGGTGGCGATAACCCGCTGGCACCAGTGCTGGCTCAGTTCTGCCCGGAAACCGCTGAGAGTGAGATTGGTCCTTCCACTCCCACCGACTGTCTGGCAGAAGCGGGCGCAGGCTTTGCCGCTCTGGAAGAGCTGCTGGGTCCGCTGAGCGAGCCGAACCCGCTGACCGAGCAGGTTTGCCCGGAAACCTCTGCCACTGGCAGCGTGGATCCGACAGCCTGTTTCATCGAGTCTCTGGACAACATCGAGTTTCTGGACATTCCCTTGTCTGAAGAATGCTCCCTGTTGAACGGTACCAACGATGAAGGCGACGTCTCCCTGACCCTGGGTCTGGGCTGTCTGCTGGAAGAAGCGAGCGGAGTGGATGCGGAAGACAACCCGCTGACCGATCTGTTCGACACCTTGCTGGGCGGGCTGCTGTAACAGCGCAGGCCAACCAGAGATAAAAAAGCCCGGCTTTCGCGCCGGGCTTTTTTTATGGGGCCTCCCTTGTAGGAACGCCTCGAGAGGCGCTCCTACAGAGGATCAAAACCCCGGACACAAAAAAGCCGCCATCAAGGCGGCTTCTTCGTATCAGCCTGCGATCAGCTGTTGCGCTTGGGCAGCACCTCACGCAGTTTGTCGGCCATCTCGCGAATGGCTTTCTCGGTGGTGTCCCAGGCGATACAGCCATCGGTAATCGATACGCCGTATTCCAGGTCTTCCAGATTCGCCGGGAGCTTCTGGTTACCGAACTTCAGATGCGATTCCACCATCAAGCCAACAATGGACTGGTTGCCTTCCAGAATCTGGTTGGCAATGTTCTCCATTACCAGCGGCTGCAGGCTAGGGTCCTTGTTGGAGTTGGAGTGGGAGCAATCCACCATGATGTTGGTGGAGACACCGGCTTTCTCCAGCGCCTGCTCGGCCAGGGCCACGGACACGGAATCATAGTTGGGCTTGCCGCCGCCACCACGTAGTACCACGTGACCGTACTGGTTGCCCTTGGTGGTGGTCAGCGCCACACGGCCCTCCGGGTCGATACCCAGGAAACGGTGCGGGTGCTTGACGCTGAGCATGGCGTTCACCGCCACATCCAGACTGCCGTCGGTGCCGTTCTTGAAGCCCACCGGGCTGGACAGACCGGAGGACATTTCCCGGTGGGTCTGGCTTTCGGTGGTGCGGGCGCCGATGGCGTTCCAGGCAATCAGGTCCTGCAGGTACTGCGGGGTGGTCGGGTCCAGCGCCTCGGTAGCAGAGGGCAGGCCCAGCTCGGCCACATCCAGCAGCAGCTTGCGGGCAATGTGCAGGCCGTCCTGCACCTTGAAGGAATCGTTCATGTAGGGGTCGTTGATCAGCCCCTTCCAGCCCACGGTGGTGCGGGGCTTTTCAAAATAGACACGCAACACCAGGTAGATAGTGTCCTTCACTTCCTCGGCCAGCGCCTTCAGCTTCTGCGCATACTCCATGGCCGCCTTGGTGTCATGGATAGAGCAGGGGCCAATCACCACGAACAGACGGTGGTCCTTGCGGTCGAGGATATTACGGATCGTCTCGCGGCCCTCAATCACGGTCTGGCGAGCATTGTCGGAAAGCGGCAGCTCTGCCTTCAGCGCATTGGGGGTGATCAACACTTCCTGTGAAGCGATATTGAGATCGTCTACCTGTTTATCGGTCATGATGGTCTTTACTACCTGTCGTTGCTGGAGGCCCCGGGCCCCGTTCTATGGCGGGCGGCTCTGGCTGACACTCCTTTTGTAGAGGTGAAGCAGTCTAGCCCAATCAGGCGGTTATAGAAATATCAAGGGGCCTGTCTGTGCCATAGGGTGGGGTAATCGGGGCGGGTGGCAAGTTGCAAGTTTCAAGTTTCAAGGCGCGGGTCAGGCGTGGTGGCAGGCTGTACGAACTGGTGCCTC
>NZ_JABURH010000018.1 GCF_014762765.1 Alcanivorax sp. | reverse complement strand
CGCAGCTACCTGCGTGTCTATGACCAGCTCGCCGCCGCCAGTGATTGCAAGCTGCTGCTGGCCACCTACTTCGGCGGCCTGGAAAACAATCTGTTCACGGCTCTGGAACTGCCCGTGGATGGCCTGCACCTGGACCGGGTACGCGGCAACGATGATCTTGGTCAGGTGGTGCCGCGGCTGGGCGACAAGGTGCTGTCGCTGGGCTACATCAATGGCCGCAATATCTGGCGCACCGATCTGGATGCCGCCCTAGATGCGCTGATCTCCCTGCGCAACGAACTGGGCGATCGCCTGTGGCTGGCGCCCTCCTGTTCCCTGCTGCACAGCCCGGTGGATCTGGATCAGGAAGACAAGCTGGATAGCGAGCTGAAAAGCTGGCTCAGCTTTGCCAAACAAAAACTGCAGGAACTGGCGCTACTGGGCGGCGCCCTGGACGGCGACAGCAGCGTCAATGCGGGTCTGCAATCCCAACGCGACGCCCTGCAAGCCCGCGGTCTGTCCAATCGTATCCATAACCAGGTAGTGGGCAAGCGGTTGGCTGACGCCGGCAACGTCTCCCGCGACCGCAACAGCCCCTTTGCCGAGCGCATTGCCAAACAACAGCAAGCGCTGCAATTGCCGGCCTTCCCCACCACCACCATCGGCTCCTTCCCGCAGACCCGGGAAATCCGTACCGCCCGCCGCGACTGGAAAACCGGTCGCCTGGACGACGCCTCCTACACCGAGCAGATGAAGCAGGAAATTGCCCGCTGCATCCGCTATCAGGAAGAGGTGGAACTGGATGTGCTGGTGCACGGCGAAGCCGAGCGTAACGACATGGTGGAATACTTCGGTGAACTGCTGGACGGCTTTGTCTTCACTCGCTTCGGCTGGGTGCAGAGCTATGGCTCCCGCTGCGTAAAACCGCCGATCATCTTCGGTGACGTGCAGCGCCCCGAGGCGATGACCGTGGCGTGGGCGCAATACGCCCAGTCGCTCACCGACAAACCCGTCAAAGGCATGCTCACCGGGCCGGTGACCATCCTGCAGTGGTCCTTCGTGCGCGATGACCAACCCCGCGCCGATACCTGTCGCCAGATCGCCCTGGCCCTGCGCGATGAAGTGCAGGACCTGGAAGCCGCCGGCATCAAGGTGATCCAGATCGACGAACCCGCCCTGCGCGAAGGCCTGCCACTGCGCAAGGCAGACTGGGGCCAGTACCTTGACTGGGCCGTGGACTGCTTCCGCCTGGCCACCGTGGGCGTGGCCGACGATACCCAGATCCACACCCACATGTGCTACTCGGAGTTCAACGACATCATCGAGGCCATCGCCGCTCTGGATGCGGACGTGATCACCATCGAAACGTCCCGCTCCAACATGGAATTACTGGATGCCTTCCGGGATTTCCAGTACCCCAACGACATTGGTCCGGGCGTGTACGACATCCACTCCCCCAATGAACCGGACGTGGGCTGGATGGTACAACTGATGGAAAAAGCCGCGGAGCGACTGCCGAAGGAACGGCTGTGGGTAAACCCGGACTGCGGCCTGAAAACCCGCAAATGGGAAGAAACCCAAGGCGCGTTGGCCAACATGGTGGATGCCGCAAAGCAGCTGCGCGAGGCGGGTTAAACGTCCCGTAGGAGCGTCGCTCGCGGCGCGATAAGCCAAAACCTGAAAAGACGGATTTACCACAGAGGACACAGAGATCACTGAGGGAAAAACAATTTTTTCTCTGTGTACTCCGTGCCCTCTGTGGTGAAAATGCTTTTGATCCTGGTTTGGGTTATCGCGCCGCGAGCGACGCTCCTGCAGACGCCTGCCAAGGGGCGAGGATCAACTCTGACCCTCCTCTTCCGCTTCAATCACCTTCAACAACCGATCCGGACCCAGCTCCACCGGCTTGGGTTCGCCGGGTAATTGCCAGTGGCCTGCGTGGCGCTCGTCCGGTTTGCTGTCCATCAGCGGCAGGCTGGTGAGATCTGCCAGGGCATCGCGAAACAGGTCGGTGCGATAGCACTGGGCAGCAAAGGTCTGGGTTTCTTCCAGGCTGCATTGGCGCCAGCGCTGCATTTCCTCCAACAGGAAACGGGCATCGGAACGCCAGGGAAAATTGGCGTGGAACCCCGCGAATACATGGAAGTGATGGGCCGGAAACGGTTGCCCGGTCAAGCCGCCGGGCAGGCGCTGGCTGAACGGTGCGCGAATGATTTCCGCCGGTACATCCAGCCAGGCCGGATGCGCCAGTAGCGACAGGCTCTCCAGGAGATGCTCGTCGGCGTGGCGAGCTGCCTTATAGAGTGCCCGCAACATAGCGCGATGAGGCCCGGGATTACGGGCCACCCAGTCACGGGACACCGCCAGCACTTTTTCCGGTGCGTTTTCCCAGATCTGGTAACCGGAAAGAATGCAGTGCCCGGCACCGGTAAGAGCCGCCAGGCTATTCCAGGGTTCACCCACACAGAAGCCGTCGATATGTCCCATGCGCAGGTGATCCACCATTTGCGACGGCGGCAGCACCACCAGCTTCACGTCGTGATCCGGGTCCAGCCCGGCCACGCTCAGCCAGTGACGCAATTGATAGGCATGGCAGGAAAACGGGAACACTACCGCCAGCACCAGTGGCGCCTCACCACTACTGGCACGAGCCGCTACTAGCTTGTTCATGGCGCTGGCCATGTCGTTGGGCGTGGGTCCTTCAGACAAGGCACACAGCCCCTGGAACAACATGGGTGACACGGTAATACCATTGCCGTTCAGCCCCATGGAGAAGGCCGTGGCCAACGGCTTCTTGATGCACCCCAGCCCCAGCGACGTGGCCATCATCATGGGCGCCAGCATGGGGGCCGCATCCAGCTGGCCCACCAGCAAACGATCACGCAGGCTGGCCCAGCTCCACTCCGGCTGCAGCTCCACATCCAGCCCTTCGGCGGCGAAGTAACCCGCTTCCTGGGCTACCACCAGCGGCAGGCTGTCGGTCAACGGCATATAGCCGATACGGATTTTCATGGGGTTGGCTCCTAGCAGGCTGCTGAAAAACCCATTGCGTACTCAGCGTGGCCTGAAGCGTGCAGCTGTTGTGTCTTGTCTCGACGGGCAGGGTGGTTCCCTTTCCTAGAGGCAAGGCGCAGCAGATGTGCGCTTCAGGCCGCGCCCTTCGGGTCTTCCAGGCTGGCCCGTACTCGTTGTTGCAATTTCTCGATGGGTGGACACACACCGTCAAAATTGCGCC
>NZ_JABURH010000020.1 GCF_014762765.1 Alcanivorax sp. | reverse complement strand
CCGGGTGCCGGACATCAGTGAAGATGCCAGCATCGAAGAGAAGATCAATTACGTGCTCTATGCCGAGATCAACCCCAACCTGGCAGCCCACGGCGGTAGCGTCCAGCTGCTGGAGCTGACCGAGGATAACGTGGCGGTGCTGGAGTTCGGTGGCGGCTGCCAGGGTTGCTCTGTGGTCGACGTAACACTGCGAGATGGCGTGGAGAAGACCCTCAAAGAACGCGTGCCGGACCTGACCGGTGTCCGCGACAAGACCGACCACTCTGTCACGGATAACGCTTACTACAGTTAAAAGTGGCAAGTTCAAAGTTGTAACACGAGTAAGGCTATCAATAGCCCGAAAGCAAAAAGGCCGCGCCCAAAGTCAGGACGCGGCCTTTTTGCATTTCAGGACAGAGTTAACCTGTCCCGCGCACTATTAACTATTCACTGTTAACTATTAATTGCTTTCCTCACCCGCACTGCGGCTTACGACCCGCCGCCTGAGCCTGCTGATACAGCGGCATCACTTCCGGTATGCGCGCTCGCAGGCCGTCAATGCGGGTGGAATTTGAGGGGTGGGTGGACATGAACTCTGGTGGCTCATTGCCGCCATTGGCCGCTGCCATGTTCTGCCACAGGTTTACGCTTTCCCGGGGATCGAAACCGGCCTGGGCCATCAGTTGCAGGCCGATGATATCTGCCTCGGCTTCATGTTTGCGGCTGAAGGGCAGGGCAAGACCATATTCTGCGCCCACCCCCAAAGCTGCCATCACTCCCTGTTTGGCTGCGGTATCCTGGCCAGCAAGAGCGCCCAGCAGCTGCATACCGCTCTGGGTGGCGTACTGCAGGGACATTCGCTCGTTGGAATGCTGAGCCTGCACATGGCCAATTTCATGACCGATTACGGCGGCAAGCTGGTTCTGGTTCTTGGCCACTTTTAGCAGACCTGTATGCACGCCGATCTTGCCCCCGGGCAGGGCAAAAGCGTTGGCGCTGTCTTCCTGGAACACGGTCACTTCCCACTGCTGGTTGCCACCCAAAGTGTTGGTGATGGCATTGCTCACGCAAAGGACGTAGTTGACTTCACGATTGTCCTTGCTCTGTGGCTTTTCCTCCTTCATCTGTGCATAGGCAGTGCTGCCCATCTCGTCCATCTGGTCGGCGGGCATCAATAAGAACTGATTGCGACCCAGTGGTGAGGTGGCACAGGCCACAAGCCCGGCAGTGAGGGCGGAAACCGTGATCAGACGGCGAAATTTCATTGTTCTATTACTCCCATTCCCGCAGAAAACGGCGGGACACAAACATAAGCCAGCTTGCCCAGCCGGCGCTTCCGAGGAAGATGATAAGGCCAAACAGGGAGATTTCCCATGGTGCCGGGGGCACACGGCCGGCCAGCATTAGTGAACCGCCGATAAAACCGGCTGCCACCAGCAAGGCCTGCACCTGGCGATACTGGCCCCGCTCCAGCCGTGCCACCAGTCTTTCCAGATGGCGGGGATCAATGTTGCCCTCCTGCTGTGGCACCAGGTTGCTGGAGTGAGGTGGGGCGTAGACCTTGTCCACCACATCCAGAGCACGAAGACTAAGGCTCTTGGCCAGGCGTACCGGAGAGTAGCGGTTACGAACCATTCGTTTGAGCAGCGGCTCCGCCTCGGTCATCAGATCGAAATCCGGGTTGAGCAGGCGCCCGAAGCCTTCCAGCGTGATGATAGCCTTGATGAACAGTGCAATATCACTGGGCAACACCAGGTTGTGATTGCGCACCAGGGCGGTGATATCGGTAAGCAGGGCACTGATATCCAATTGCGACAGTGAAATACCGTGGTACTGGCTGATCACGTCCTCCACGTCCGATACCAGCTGATCGAAACGCACCGGTTGGCCATCGGACCAGTTGGAGAGCACTGCCGCACATTGCTCCGCCTCACGTAGCACCACCGAGCGGGTAATCTGCAGGATCTGTTCGCGGCGGCTATGGCTGAGTTTGCCGACCATGCCGAAATCCAGCATGGCAATGCGGTTGTTGCTCTGGATGATGAAGTTGCCCGGGTGCGGGTCGGCGTGAAAGAAGCCGTCTTCCAGGGCCATCTTCCAGGCGGCCAGGGCGCCGCGCCTGGCAATCAGTACCCGGTCAAGACCTTGTGCATCCAGTTTGTCCGTGGCGCGGGAGGGAATCCCCTTAATATGCTCCTGAACCTGCAGGGTCTGTGATGACAGTTCCCAGTACACCCTGGGTACGGTAAGCCATTTCAGGGTGCGCATGTTCCGGCGGATACGATCGGCATTGCGGGCTTCGATGGTGAAATCCAGCTCCCGGGTCAGGGAGCGCTTGAACTCACGGACCAGTTCCACAGGGCGATACCGGCGAAGCTCAACGGAATTGTCTGCCGCCAGTTTGGCGAGCTGATCCAGCAGACGCAGGTCGGATTCGATTTTGGCACGAATGCCCGGTTTCTGGATTTTCAGCACCACTTTCTGGCCGCGGCGGGTAAGGCCGCTATGTACCTGGCCGATGGAGGCAACGCCGATGGGTTGGGGGTCGATGCGGGCAAAGACAGTCTCCAGGGGTTTACCCAGGGCTGCTTCGATATGAGGCACCAGCTCCTCATAGGGAATGGCGGTGGCTTGATCCTGAAGCTTCTCGAATTCGGCAATCCAGTCCAGGGGGAACAGATCCACCCGGGTGGCCAGCACCTGGGCCAGTTTGACGAAAGTGGGGCCCATCTCTTCCATGGCATGGCGCAGCCGCTCGGCGGTGCCCATGCGCAGCATGTCCGGGCGCATGGAACTGCGCACCAGCTTGCCGGCGTGCTCAGCCGGTGTGGAAAGCCCGAGGCGACGAATCACGTCGGCAAAGCCGTATTTGAACAGAATGGTGGCCAGCTCATTCATACGGAGCAGGTCTTTGCCGGTGTGGAGGATGCTCATGGGGCATGTCCTGTTGTGGTGCGCTCCTGATCCAGCAACCGCTGTTTCAGTGTTGTGCCCCAGTAGAACCCGCCAGGCCCGCCATCGGCGCGGGTGACCCGGTGGCAGGGCACAAGGATTGCCAGGCGGTTTTTGCCCACCGCCTGGCCAACGGCCCGGGCCTGGCTACCCAGCTGCTGGGCGATTTCACCATAGTGCCGGGTGCTACCGGAGGGAATACCTAACAGCGCTTGCCACACCTGTCGCTGGAACGGTGTACCGCAGAGATGTAACGGTGCCGGGGCGGAGTCGGGGTGGTCCAGGGTGGCTAGCAGTGTGGGGG
>NZ_JABURH010000187.1 GCF_014762765.1 Alcanivorax sp. | reverse complement strand
TCGCCAACAAGGGCGCTGAAGTGGTACAGGCCACCATCCACGGCATGGACACCATTCGCGAACAGATCCAGGAAACCTCCAAACGGATCAAGCGTCTGGGTGAATCCTCCCAGGAGATTGGCGACATCGTATCCCTGATTAACGACATTGCCGACCAGACCAACATCCTCGCATTGAACGCCGCCATTCAGGCGTCCATGGCCGGTGAAGCCGGCCGGGGCTTCGCGGTGGTAGCGGATGAGGTACAGCGCCTGGCGGAACGTTCCGCCGCCGCAACCAAGCAGATTGAAACCCTGGTAAAAACCATTCAGACCGATACCAACGAAGCGGTAATCTCCATGGAAGCCACCACCGCCGAGGTGGTAAAAGGGGCCCGTCTGGCGCAGGACGCTGGTGTGGCACTGGAAGAAATTGAGAACGTATCGAAAACCCTGGCGGACCTGATCCAGAACATTTCCAACGCGGCGCGCCAGCAGGCCGCCTCCGCGGGTCACATTTCCAACACCATGAACGTGATCCAGGAAATTACCTCGCAGACCTCCGCCGGTACCACCGCGACTGCGCGGTCCATTGGTAACCTGGCCGAGATGGCTCAGGAGATGCGTAACTCTGTTGCCGGCTTCCGCCTGCCGGAGCACTCCTGATCCGGCTCGCGCCGGTTAAAGGAGTGATGCTATGGGTGCTGCCGTGACAGACCGCTGGTCCATCAAAAGCACGCCCGCCATGGATGCGGAGCAGTTCCAGCTATGGCAGGCGCTGCTGGAAGAACGCACCGGCATGACCCTGTCCAACGAGCGCAAGACCTTTCTCGAAACCAGCTTGAGCATTCGCATGCGCGAGCTGGGCATCGAGGACTATGACACCTATTACGAACACCTGATGGTCGGCTCCACCGAATCCCGGGCCATGGAATGGTCGGTGCTGGTGGACAGGCTCACCGTTCAGGAAACCAGTTTTTTCCGCCACCCCGGCTCCTATGCCCTGGTGGAGGAATTCGTGCAGCGCTTCAAGGCGGAACAACCCGACGGCGCCAGCCTGGATGTGTGGAGCGTGGGGTGCTCCACCGGCGAGGAGGCCTACTCCCTCGCCATGATGATCAATGAGCAGCTGACCGGCAGTGACCGCAAACTGTTCTACGGCATCACCGCCACCGATATCAGCCTGCCGACCCTGGCCAAGGCCCGTAAAGGGGAATACCCGTTACGCCGGGTACTGCAGGTAGATCCGCAATTGCGGGAAAAATATTTCCAGCCCAGCGGCAATGAGCAAACCATGGCGGTGGCACCCGTGTTGCGCGAGCGCATCTGTTTTGCCCGGCTCAACGTGCTGGATCTGAGCACTGCGCCAATGAACGACATGGATCTGATTTTCTGCCAGAACATGCTGATCTACTTCCGCCGCTGGCGGAAACGCCAGATCGTCAACCGGCTGGCGGAACGGCTGGCACCCGGTGGCATTCTGGTACTCGGTCCCGGGGAAGTGACCGACTGGCAACATCCGGATCTGGAACGCATACATTTCGCCGATACGCTGGCCTTCCGGCGCTGTCGATAAGCGCTGTAGATAATAAAAAACCTGCCCGCAGTGATGGCAGGTTTGAGTATGACAGGAGACGTCATGAGTGACCGTCACGACTATCTGGCTCTGGACTGGGTTCGCGGGGAGATCCAGGAAACCCTGAACCAGGCGCAGCAGGCACTGGAAGCGTTCGTGGATACCCCGGACGACGCCACCCGCATGCGTTTTTGCCAGGCCCATCTGCATCAGGTGTACGGCACCCTGCAAATGGTGGAGTTCTACGGTGCTGCTCTGCTCGCCGAAGAAATGGAAAAGCTGGCCCAGGCACTTCTGGAAGGCCGGGTTGGCAACGTGGCCGATGGCCAGGAAACCCTGATGCGGGCGATCCTGCAATTGCCGCCGTATCTGGACCGGGTAGCCAGCAACCGCCGCGACCTGCCAGTGGTGCTGCTGCCGTTGCTCAATGATCTGCGCGCCGCCCGTGGCGAACCCCTGCTGTCAGAAACCGCCCTGTTCAAACCGGACCTGACCGATGCCACTGGCCACGGCCAGATTCCTGAAGACCTGCTCCACGACCCGCGATTTATTCAGCTGGCCAAGAAAATTCGCCAGATGTTCCAGATTGCCCTGCTCGGCGTGCTGCGCAACGACAACATGGGGGAGAACCTGGGCTACATGGCCAAGGTCTTCACCAAACTGGAACAAATCACAGGCGATGCCCCCCGGGCTCCCCTGTGGAGCATCAGCAACGCTCTGGTGGAAGGACTCTCCGAAGACGCCATTGCCCTGGGCACCTCGGTAAAACTGATGCTCGGGCATGTTGACCGAAACCTGCGCGAACTGGTCAGCGACGGCGCCGCCAGCCTGAACCGGCCGGCCCCCACCGAACTGCTCAAGAATCTGCTCTACTACGTGGCCAAGGCCGAGGTGGACAGCCCGCGCATCCGCGACGTGAAAGCCCGTTTCCGGCTGGACGATGCGCTGCCTTCCGATGACCTGGTCAACGCAGAACGAGCGCGCATGACCGGCCCGGATGCTGAAGCCATGAATTCGGTGGTGCAGGCGCTTTCCGAAGAGATCACTACCGTCAAGGATGCCCTGGAAGCCTTCGTGCACAGTGGCGAGAACGACGCCAGCAAGTTGCAACCGCAGACCGTCACCCTGAAACAGGTGGCCGATACCGTGGCAGTACTTGGCCTTGGCCAACCCCGCACCCTGGTGGAAGAACAACTCCACGCGGTGGAAGACATTGTCGCTGGTAAACGTCCCGCCGAGCGCGAAACCCTGATGGACATCGCCGGCGCCTTGCTCTACGTGGAAGCCACCCTAGCCGGTATCAGCGGTGGTGATCGTCGTGGCAAGTCCTACGCCGGCGACCAGAACGACATGCCAGGCCACGTGGGCCAGGCCATGGATGCGGTACTGCGCGAATGCCGCGCCGGCCTGGAAGAGGCCAAGGACGGCATCGTCGAGTTCATCGCCTCGCAATGGAATCCCGAGCACCTGGCCCCGGTACCCGAACGGCTCAATGCCGTGCGCGGTGGCCTGGAAGTCATCCAGCTGAACAAACCCGCACTGATACTGCGCCAGTGCGTGCAGTTCATTCAGGAAAAGCTGCTTGATGCGGACCAGCCCAAACCGGACTGGCGCAGCATGGACACCCTGGCCGATGCCATCACCTCGGTGGAATACTATCTGGAACGTCTAAGCGACGACCCGGAAACCACTGACGATATCCTGCAACTGGCCCGCGCCAGCGTGGAAGCCCTGGGCTACCCACTGGACCAAGGCAACGACTTCGGTGATGACCAGGTCGAGGTGGAGCGCATTGAGCTGAATGCCGAGACCCAGGCCGACAGTCACATGCCGGTCGAACCGGCTCCCGTCGATAACGAGCCCGCTGCCGACATCAGCCTCGACCATGACAACCAGCAGGACCAGGATCTCCCCCTGGAACAGGCCTTCGACGACAGCATCGACGAACCTCAGGACAGTGCAGACGACGAAGACGACCGCACTCTCGAAATTACCGGATTGGCGCCCACCGATCTGGAGACTGACGCCGCTCCGGAACAGCAGCCCGCTGCCGAGCCGCAAGCGATTGCCGAGGCTCCGAAAGCCGAAGACGATGATGATCTGATCGATGATGAAATCATCGAAATTTTCCAGGAAGAAATCGGCGAAGTACTGGACGCACTGGATCAATACTTCCCGCGCTGGGCCGCCAATACCAGCGATGAAGAGTCGCTAGTGGAATTCCGTCGCGCCTTCCACACCCTGAAAGGCTCCGGGCGCATGGTCGGTGCCACCACCGTGGGAGAGCTCGGCTGGTCCGTGGAGAACATGCTCAACCGGGTGATTGATCGCACTATTGAACCTACCGCAGTGCTGATCGCTCTGGTCCAGGAAGTTCGTAATCGCGTTCCAGCCCTTGTGGACGCCTTTACCCTGCGTCAGCCGGACCCGTTCGATGTACAACCACTGGCCGACGCCGCCGATACCCTGGCTGCCGGAGGCCAGATTGATCAGGTACCCGCTATCGGCAACAGCACCAGCGATAACAACGGCGCCGATACAGAAAACGACGAGATCATCAACGTCGACGGTGACGAAACTCAGCTCGACGACACGCTGGAAATCAGCCTGCCCGTCGAAAGCGAATCGTTCACAGACACCAACGCGGACAGTGACGACAGCTTGTCTGCAGAAGACCTGGCTGCCTTCAATAATGCCGCTGAAGACGACGATACCCCGCTTGCCTGGGAAGGCGATGAGGATGACGGCACTCTCGAGTTGAGTCTGCCCGCAGATGAAGCACAGCAACCCGCCACGGAAACCATCGAGAGCGCCGATACTGGTATCGACAGCCTCGCTGATATTCCGGACATGAGCGACAGTGATGACACGTCGACAGATGCCGGTAGCGATGATGGCCCCGATCCTGTGTTGCTGGAAATCTTTGCCAGCGAAGCCCAGCGTAACCTGGCAATGATCGAAGAGTGGCTGGACACCGTGGACCCGGATCTCTCCGAGCATACTCTGGACGACAGCGTTCACCGTGCCCTGCACACCCTCAAGGGCAGTGCCCGCATGGCCGAAATCGAAGCCGTTGCCGAAGTGGCGGAACCGGCGGAAAAGCTGGTCCGTGATCTGATCAGCAGCAACCGCCGGATCAGCAGCCAGCAAGTCGAACTGCTGCGCCAGGCCCATCAACTGGTGCGCGACAATCTGGAACAGCTCGACCAGTCCCACCTGCCCGGTGCCGACCACCTGATTTCGTCGTTGCAGCAGCAACGCGATAGCTTGGCCGAACAACGGGACTCCGGCCCGGACCCGCACATACTTTCCGTGTTCCTGTCAGAAGGCATGGACCTGATCGTGGACGCGGAACAACTGCTGGCCCAGTGGGCCCAGCACCCGGACCACACCGAACAGCTGGTGAAACTGCGCGACGAGCTGCAATTGCTCTCCAACAGCGCCACCACCGCCGGCTTGGGTGAAATTCACGCCCTGGCAGCCGCACTGGCAGCCTGCTATAGCGCGGTGGAATCCGGCAGCCTGGCCTGCAGTGAGCAGATGCTCTCGCTGGCCGGTGAAGGCCAGGATGCTCTGGTCAATATGATGGACTGCCTGGCCGCCGGCCAGACCGTGCGCCCGGAACTGGGCCTGGTGGATGCCCTCCACGAACTGGCAGAAAACAGCGGGCCGGACGACGATGGCCCGGGTCCCGGCAGCCGATCACCACAGTGGGACGACGCTTTTTCTGACAACCCTGCCGATGCCCCGGAGGCAGACAGCAACCCGGATACCGGCAGCTGGGCTAGCAGCAATGACTACCAGGCCCACATGGACCCGGAGCTGGTAAGCCTGTTCCTGGAAGAGGCCGAAGAGATTCTGGAATCCGCAAGCCACACCCTGGACCAGTGGGAACAGGGTGATGCCGGCAACGTGGACGGCCTGCAGCGGGATCTGCATACCCTCAAGGGCGGCGCCCGGATGGCAGCCGTTGCGCCAGTGGGCGATCTGGCTCACGAGCTGGAAAACCTCTACGAAGCCTACAATGCTGGCCAGCAACAGACGACCCCGGCCCTGTTTGCCCTGCTGCACCGTTGCCATGACCGTCTCGCTGACATGATCGACGCACTGCGCGGCGGCAGAGCCCCTGACAATGCCCCGGAACTGGTCAGCGCTATCCAGGCTTTCCTGCGTGGTGACACGCCGGCCAGTGAATCCCGGGCCGCCACTCCCGTCCTGGAAAGGCCCCCCGAGGACCACGACACCGCTGCCGACTTTGCCGACGACGCCAGCAGCCCCGCGCCCGTTGCGGTTGAGGACGCGCCCGCCACTCCGGCGCCCCCTCAACCGGAGCGTGACCCGGAACTGGTGGAAATCTTTCTGGAAGAAGCGGACGAGATTCTGGAATCCGCCGGCAACAGCCTGGAACAGTGGATCGGCGAGCAGGACAACCTGATCGAATTGCAATCCCTGCAGCGCGACCTGCACACCCTCAAGGGTGGCGCACGCATGGCGGAAGTCAGCGAGCTGGGCGACCTGGGCCACGAGCTGGAAACCCTTTACGAAGGCCTGGCGCAAAGCCGCCTGGCTATCGAACCGACCCTGTTCGACCTGCTGCATCGCTGTCACGACCAACTGGCGGAAATGGTGGAGGCGCTCAAGGCTGGCCGGCCGCTGCCCCAGGGCGACGTACTGATTCAGGCGATCCATGGCTATGTGGCCAACCCGGCCGGATTCAGCCTGCCTGCGGTTACCAGCGCCACGCCTGCACCGGCACCCACTGCAGCCCCGCAACCGGCGCCCACCGAACAGCCAGCTACGGAGACCAGTGGGCAGCCGGACGAGGACTACAGTGACTGGGAATCGGACAGCGACCCGGAAATTCTGGAGATCTTCCTGGAAGAGTCCGATGAGCTGGCTGAGATCATCGACGCCTGCCTGACCTCCTGGAAAGATCATCCGGAAAGCAACGATTTCACCGATGATCTCAAACGCGCCCTGCATACCCTCAAGGGCGGCGCGCGACTGGCCGGGCTAAAACCGCTGGGCGATATCAGCCACGATTTCGAGACCTATCTGCTGCAACTGGAAAAGCGCCGCGAAGCGCCCACCCAGGAAGATTTTCAGCCCATGATCAACTGGTACGACCAGATTGTCCGGGGCATGGAATCGGTGGCCCGTAGCGCCCGCCGCCAGCCAGTCGCCGCCCCGCAAGAAAGCGGCACGGCCATGGTTCCGGCAGCCGAGAAGCCACAACCACAACAGCCGAAACAGGATGACCGCCGCCAGCGTCAGAGTCAGGCTCAGCCCCAGGAAATGGTGCGGGTGGGCGCCGACGTGCTGGAAGCGCTGGTAAACCTGGCCGGGGAAACGTCCATCAACCGCGGCCGGGTGGAGCAGGGGATTTCCGAGTTCACCTTCAACGTGGAGGAAATGGGCAACACGGTTCAGCGTCTCTATGAACAGCTGCGCCGGCTGGATTCGGAAACCGAAGCGCAGATCATGTCCAACTACCAGAAGGGCGTGGACCGGGGTGAAATCGACGAGGATTTCGACCCGCTGGAAATGGACCAGTACTCCGAGCTGCACCAGATCACCAAGCAGCTGTCGGAATCCGCCTCGGATTTGCTGGATCTGAAGAACACTCTGCTGGACCGCACCAAGGACACGGAAACCCTGCTGCTGCAGCAATCACGAATTAACACCGAGCTGCAGGAAAAACTGATGCGCACCCGCATGGTGCCCTTCAGCCGCCTGGTGCCACGCCTGCGTCGTATCGTCCGGCAGATTTCCGGCGAAGTGAACAAACGAGTGGATTTCGATGTGCTCAACCCGGAAGGGGAACTGGACCGCTCCCTGATGGAGCGGGTGGTGGCCCCGCTGGAGCACATGCTGCGTAACGCCGTTGACCACGGCATCGAAACCCTTGAGGGCCGGCAGAGTGCCGGCAAGGACGATACCGGACGCATCAACCTGGAACTGGGCCGTGAGGGTGGCGAGGTGGTGATCACCCTGTCCGACGACGGTAAGGGCATCGACACCGATGCGGTGCGCAAGAAAGCGGTGGAACGTGGCCTGATCGCCCCGGATGCGCAACTCTCCGAGCAGGAAATCCAGCAGTTCATTTTCCACGCCGGCTTCTCCACCGCCGCGGCGGTTACCCAGATTTCAGGCCGGGGCGTGGGCATGGACGTGGTGGCCAGCGAGATCAAGCAGATGGGCGGCTCGGTGACCATCGATTCCCACAAGGGGCAGGGCACCCGCTTTATTATCCGCCTGCCGTTCACCCTGGCCATGAACCGGGCACTGATGGTGAAAGCGGCGGAAGATACCTACGCTATCCCGCTTAACCAGATCGAAGGTATCGTGCGTATCAGCCCCTTCGAGCTGCAGCATTACTTCGAGGAAGACAACCCGGTCTACACCTATGTAGGCCAGGACTACGAACTCCAATATCTGGGCAACTTCGTCCACGGCACCCGCAGTCCGCACCTGGAAAACCACACCACCCCCATGCCGGTACTGCTGATCCGCAGTACCGAACACACTGTGGCCATCGTGGTGGACAACCTGGTGGGCTCCCGGGAAGTGGTTGTGAAATCGGTCGGCCCGCAGCTGGCCTCGGTGGCCGGCATCAGCGGTGCCACCATCCTCGGGGATGGCTCCGTGGTGATCATTCTCGATATCCACTCGCTGATTCGTGCCGCCCACGTGCAGGTGCCGGCCATGGGTGTCGCGGACATTCCAGTACTGCCCCAGGAACCGGTGCAGGAAGACGAAGATACCGACACCAGGCGCGATACCCCGCTGGTTATGGTCACCGATGATTCCGTTACCGTGCGCAAGGTGACCACCCGTCTGCTGGAGCGTAATGGCTACGAAGTGGTCACCGCCAAGGACGGTATGGATGCCATCGCCAAACTGGAAGATATCCGTCCGGATGTGATGCTGCTGGATATCGAGATGCCGCGCATGGACGGCTTTGAAGTAGCCACCCATGTGCGCCACGACAGCCGCCTGCAGGACGTGCCAATCATCATGATTACCTCCCGCACCGGCGAAAAACACCGCGAACGGGCCTTCGACATCGGCGTGAACTGCTACATGGGCAAGCCGTTCCAGGAGAATGAACTGCTCTCCACCATTCGCGAACTGCTGGGCGAGCTACAGGAAACCGGTGGCGAATGACCGCCCCGGGCCGGGTCGGTGTGATTGCCGACAGCACATTGCAGGGTCACCTTTTATCCAGCGCGGTGAAGGGTCAAGGCTACCAGGTGGTGGTCAATACCGATCCGGAAGCGCTGGAACAACGTTGGCTGGCGGAAGGCGCCCTGGACCTGTGGGTGGTGGACCTGTCCAGCGAGGATCGCTGGCAGTCTTTCCTCGATAACCTGCTGGAAGACGCCGCCGCACCCATTCTGTTCTGCGACGGTCAGGCTCCGGCGCGCACCGATGCCCGCTACCCGAAATGGGAGCGGCGGCTGGTAACCAAGCTGGTGGATTTCATTGGCAAGCCGGCGGTGGAAGAACGGCTGGAAGTGATTCCCCAGCGACTGCCGCAGGTCAAAATCCCCACCCCTCGGGAATTTGAAACCATTCGCCCCGGCGACCACCCCAAACGGGTCTGGGTGCTGGGTGCAAGCCTGGGCGGACCCGCGGCGGTAAAACAGTTTCTCGACTGCCTGCCGGCCAATCTGCCGGTGGCCTTTGTACTGGCCCAGCACATCGACGCCAGTTTCCTCGACACCCTGTGTGGCGTACTGGGCCGGGACAACAACATTCATTGCAAAATAGGCGTGGACGGCAGTGCTCTGCGCCATGGAGAACTGGCCATTGCGCCGGTGGAGTACGCGGTGAAATTCCGCCACGATGGTCGCATCCAGTCCACCGGCCAGGCCTGGGAAGGCCCCTATGCCCCGTCCATTGATCAGGTGATACAGCATGTGGGCGAAGGCTACGGCAACGCCTGCGGCGCCATCCTGTTTTCCGGCATGGGCAATGACGGCGCCATCGCCGCCCCGCGCCTGGCCGCCAGCGGCTGCCCGGTGTGGGCACAGAGCGCCGACACCTGTGCGGTCAGCAGTCAGCCCGATTCCGTCCGCGAGACTGGCTGCGTCAGTTACAGTGGCTCCCCTGAGCAACTTGCGCGGCAACTGGTGGAACGGGTAAGAAGAGAATTGAAGAACGCCAGCAGCCTGGCGCCGGACGCCTGACCGCAGCCCATTGCACCCCGTCCGGCTTACACATTGAGGTTTATTATGAGCAGCTTGCCATCCGATATTTCCAGCCTGCTGATCCCAATGCAGGGACGCCCCTGGCTGGTCCCCAACATCGTGGTTGCTGAAATCATCCCCCTGCGTCAACCGGATCGTCCGGGCCATGGGCCGGAATGGCTGCTGGGCTGGCTGAGCTGGCGAGACCAGAACATTCCGCTGCTGTCCTTTGAAAAACTCAACGAATCCGGGCAGATCACCATTGGCCAGGATGCCCGTATCGCGGTACTCAACACCGTAGCCGGCAAGAGCACCTTCTATGCGGTCATCGTGCAGGGGATTCCGCGGATGATGAAAGTGGCCAAGGACGATCCGGTGGAAGAACCGGTGGATACCGGCCCGGCGGAAGCCATGTACATTCAGGTGGGCGGCGACCTGGCGGTGATTCCAGACCTGGATGCCATCGAAGGCGCGGTGGCAGGACTGCGGGACGGCGCATGATCGATCGGGAACGACTGGCGGATCTGGCGGCTGAAGTGCCCGCTCGGTCAGGGGTATACCGCAATCGCTTCCCCACCCCCCGCCATGGCCTGACTGCCTTCCTGCGCTGGCAATGGAACACCCGGGGTCAGTTTCCTCGCCACCAGTCATTCCCCCTGCAGCAGCCGGATCAACAGCAGCTGGCCAGTCCGGGCCAGCAGCCACAACTAACCTGGATTGGTCATTCCACCTTCCTGTTCCAGCACCGGGGCTGGAACCTGATTACCGACCCGGTATTTTCCGAGCGCTGCTCACCACTGTCCTTTGCCGGCCCGAAACGGTCGGTGCCGCCGGCCCTGACAGTTGACGAACTACCGGCCATCAATGCAGTTCTGGTATCCCATAACCACTACGACCACCTGGATCGGGCATCCGTGAAACAGCTCCAGGCACGCTTTGGCCGGGAGATTCTCTGGTTCGTGCCCAACGGGATCGCCGCCTGGCTACGCAAACTGGGCGTTGAGCGCATTATCGAACTGGGCTGGTGGCAGAGTGAATACCACGGCCAGGTGGAGGCCTTCTGCCTGCCCGCCCAGCATTTCAGCGGCCGCGGCCCAGGCGACCACAACCGCAGCCTGTGGTGCAGCTGGCGCTTGAACTTTCCGGATTTCAGTCTTTATTTCGCCGGTGATACCGGCTATGCACCGCTGTTCAGGGAAATTGGCGACATTTTCGGGCCCGTGGACCTGGCCCTGTTACCCATCGGAGCCTATGAGCCACGCTGGTTTATGTCGCCGGTACACATAAACCCGGCCGAAGCGGTTACAATTCACCGGGAGATTCGCGCCCATCAGTCGGTAGCCATGCATTGGGGAACCTTTGTGCTCACCGACGAGCCCATGGACGCGCCACCGCAGGCGCTGACCAGGGCGCTGGAAGAACAACAGATCGATTCCGAGACATTTCGGGTCCCGCAGCATGGCGAGACCCTGACAATTGAATTGCCATCATGAGTAAACAATATCAGGGCCGCCGCCTGTGGCTGGTGGTCCGTCTGCTTGCCTGGTTACCACTACCACTGGTGACTGCTTTCGGGGCTTTTATTGCCACCCTGATTACCCTGATCCCGTTGCGCTACGCCAGCGCTTACCGGGTGGTGCTGATCAACCTGCTGGCCACTCACCCGGACATGAGCCTGGCCGAGGCCAAACGCATCGGCCGCCAGAGCATGGCGGAACTGGGCCGCACGCTCACCGAATTCAGCCATGTCTGGCACCGCCCGGTGGAAGAAACGCTGGCCCGCGTCACCCATATCCACGGCGAACAGCCCTTTCTGGATGCCTGCGCCTGTGAACGACCGGTGCTCATGCTGTCCTTGCACCAGGGCAGCTGGGAAATCAGCAACCTGTATGTGGGCGACAAGGGCAACCGGGACAAGACTCTGATCATGTACCAGCCCCATCCGGCCACCCTGATGGATGCCATGGTCAAGGCTGCCCGGGAGCGTACCGGTTCAGTGCTGATCCCCACCAACAGCCAGGGAGTGAAACAGGCGCTGGCGGCCATGAAAGCCGGCGGCACTCTGGGGATCCTCTCCGACCACAACCCGGGCAATCGCAGCAACCCCTGCGTGCCCTTCTTTGGCTACGATGTGCCCACCCCGGCACTGATCGACAAGCTGGTGCAGCGCTACCGGCCACACGTGTTCATCGTTTCCTGCATCCGGGGCCAGGGCGGCGTAAAAGACATCCATCTGCACTTCGAAGCGGCACCGGAAATCGAACAGGCCAGCGACTGCACCGAAATCCTCACTGCCATGAACACCGGCCTGCAGCGCTGCATCGATCGCAATCTGGCCCAGTACCAGTGGACATACAAACGGTTCAAATGGGGCCCCAACGGGCGGCGACGCTGGTACCGGCAATCCCGGGAGCTGCTGGCGCGGATCGAACGGGGCGAAGATCGCAAAGCCCTGGGCCTGCACCCGGACACTGACCAGGATCAGTGAATGCCCGTTAAGCCCCGGTTAATCTTTATCCGGCATACTTCGGTTAACTGCAACGGGAGCGCATCATGGCAACAACACCGGCAAGCTGGCACGCATTGCACAAAGGCCTTCACTGGCTGGTGGTTTTATTGCTGGTCATGGTCTGGGGAGCCGTCGAGCTCCATGAGTTCTACGAAAAAAGTGACCCCATGCGCGAATGGTGGAAAATGCTGCACTTTTCCCTGGGACTCACCACACTGTTTATCATACTGATTCGGCTTTATGGCCGCGCCCTGTACCCGCGCCCGGCACCCATTGGCGCCGCCTGGCAGCATCAGTTATCCCGCCTTGTTCATGGACTGCTCTATGGGGTGCTTCTCGCCATGCCCCTCAGCGGCTTTGCCATGCGCCAGTTCGCCGGCAAGACCATAGAAATCTTTGGCATTGTCAGCGTGCCCCAGCTGGCGGTGGTCAATACTGACCTGGCCAAACAGATCGCCTTCATCCACAAGGAGGTGTTGTGGACCGCGCTGCTAACCCTGATAGCCATCCATGTGGCAGGGGCCCTTTGGCACCATTTCATCGACAGGGACGCCACCCTGAAACGCATGCTCCCCGGCAAACACAACGACTGAGATAATTGCCCAGCGGCGATGAAGGCGCCACAATTGCCCACCATCCCGATCGCCTGACAACCGGAGCATGCATGACCATCGAAAACGACAAGGTCGTTACCCTGCATTACAGCCTGTTCAACGCCGACGACGGCAGCGAAATTGAAAACTCCCGGGAAACCGGTGAGCCAATGGCTTACCTGCACGGCTATAACAACATCATCAAAGGCCTGGAAGCCGCCCTCACCGGCAAGGCTGTGGGCGACGAGGTGGATGTGACCGTGAGCCCGGAAGACGCCTACGGCGAATACGACAACACCCTGTTCCAGCGCATCTCCCGCAAGTACCTGAAACACGCCGGCAAGCTTTCCCCAGGCAAGGTGGTCACGGTGTCCACCGACGAAGGCCCGCGCATGCTCACCGTTCTCAAAGTGGGACTGAAAACCGTGGACGTGGACGCCAACCACCCACTGGCCGGCAAGTCCCTGCGTTTTGTGGTGGAAATCACCGACATTCGCGACGCCAGCGAAGAAGAAAAAGCCCACAAGCATGCCCACGGCGTGGGCGGGCATCAGCACTGATCAACGACAAGCCGCAAGCTTCAAGCTGCAACGCGGAGAAGGCCTGATTGGCGCAAAGGCCTTGTCCGCGCCCCACCCCTTTCGCTTATCTCTTTAACTAAATTCCCTTCGCCTGGTCCGCGGCTGACTACCTCTCCCTGCACAGCCGACCTTAACCGCGTTGCAGCTTGTAGCTTGCGACTTCTGATTTTCAGCCTTTTCCTACCGACTAACCTGTCACCAACGTGCTATCTTAGTTCGTCAAAATAATGCACACGCTACAGGGGCACAGGAATGGATCTGCCGGAATACAGTTACTGGATTATCGCCGGGCTCGCCTTTGTGATCGCCGAATTTGCCGTCTCCGGGCTGGTCGTGATCTTCTTCGGCATCGCCGCTTTGCTGGTAGGCAGCCTCAAGTTTCTTGGACTGCTGGATGACACCGCCTGGGAACTGACCCTTTTCGCCGTTACCAGCCTGTTGTTGCTGGTCTTTGTCCGTCGCGTGATCAACGACAAGCTGATGGGCAATGAGCGGCCCCGCGGGGAGGGCGAGGCAGACAGTGCCGGCCTGGTCGGTGGCCGCGCCACCGTGGCAGACGCCTTCAGCAACGGCGTGGGCACCGTTTCCTACCGGGGCGCCCGCTGGCAGGCACAATGCGCCCAGCCCCTGCATCCCGGCGACATGGTTCGCATCACCCAGCATGACGGCCTCTGGCTCACCGTAGAGCCCTGGACGCCAGGGCCGCAGACGCCACCGGCTGAGTGACCCCTGTCACCAACCCGTTTTCATCTCAACTCGCTAGCAATAACAAGGAACCCTATCCATGGCAGGTTTAATTATTTCCGCTCTCATCGCCCTCGGCGTTGTCATTCTGCTCTTCATGGTGATTCGCATCGTGCCGCAACGGCAGGTGTATGTGGTGGAGCGACTGGGCAAGTACCAGACATCCCTGGAGGCCGGCCTTCACTTTCTGATGCCCTTTATCGACCGGGTTGCCTACAAGCACTCCCAGAAGGAAATCGTCCGTGACGTGCCGCGCCAGAGCTGTATCACCAAGGACAACATCGAAGTCTCCATCGACGGCGTCATGTACCTGCAGGTGATCGACCCGAAAGCAGCAAGCTACGGGGTGGATGATTATGTAATGGCTGCCCAGCAGCTGGCCCAGACCACCCTGCGTTCCGTGATCGGTAAAATTGATCTGGACAAGACCTTCGAGGAGCGCGGCGAAATCAACATGGAAGTCGTACGCGCCGTTGACGAAGCCGCCCAGCCCTGGGGCGTGAAAGTACTGCGCTACGAAGTGGCCGACATCAACCTGCCCGTGTCCATCAAGGACGCCATGGAGAAACAGGTTCGTGCCGAGCGTGAACGTCGCGCCGTGGTTGCCGAATCCGAGGGTGAGCGCCAGGCCGCCATTAACCGTTCAGAGGGTGATCGCCAAGCCGCCATCAACCGCTCCGAAGGTGAAAAGCAGGAGATGATCAATATCTCCGAAGGTGAAAAGATGAAGCAGATCAACGAGGCAGAAGGTCGCGCCCGTCAGATCGAGCTGATCGCCACTGCCACCGCTGAAGGCCTGCGCCAGGTGGCCGGCGCCGTGAAAGAGGATGGTGGCGAAGAAGCCGTCAGCCTGCGCATCGCCGAGCAGTATGTTTCTGCCTTCGAAAAAGTCGCCAAGGAATCCACCACCCTGCTGCTGCCACAAGGCCTCAGCGACATCGGCGGCACCGTGGCCGGCCTGCAAAAAGTCCTCAAGACCGTGGAAAAAACCCCGGCCTGATCTACCCCCCTCAGGAGCTTGCCCAGGCAAGCTCCGCCCTCTCTGTAGGAGCACCGCTTGAGGTGCGAACCGGAGCGACCGTTGAGGTAACGCTGCCAGGGCGCCCCCAAGACCAGGATCAAAAGCACTTCCACCACAGAGGGCACAGAGATCACTGAGGAAAAGACGGATTTTCTCTGTGTGCTTTGTGCCCTCTGTGGTAGATCCGTCTTTTCAGGTATTTGGGGGATCGCGCCGCCAGCGACGCACCTGCAACAAGGCTTGCATTCCTTTCACTCCATCCCAATATCCTGAACACCCATGCATCACAGATTCAGGAGCCCCCATGTCCCGTCATTTCGAACAGGCCGACGGCCTCTGTGAACAGCCGGACGACGCTACCCGCGACTTCCTGTTCAACCAGACCATGCTGCGCATTAAAGACCCGGCCCGCAGCCTGGATTTCTATACCCGGGTGCTGGGCATGCGTCTGGTGCGCAAGCTGGATTTTCCGGCAATGAAATTCAGCCTCTATTTCCTCGCCTACCTCGGTGAGGAGGAAGCCCGCCAGGTACCGGAAGACGACGCCAAACGGCTCACCTATACCTTCGGCCGTGAAGCCATGCTGGAGCTGACCCACAACTGGGGCAGCGAAGACGATGCGGACTTTTCCTATCACAATGGCAACGACCAGCCCCAGGGATTTGGTCATATCGGCATCACCGTTCCCGATGTTTACGCCGCCGCCGAACGGTTCGAAAAACTGGGGGTGGATTTCGTCAAGAAACCGGACGACGGCAAGATGAAAGGGCTGGCCTTTATCAAGGACCCTGATGGATACTGGATCGAAATCCTCCAGGCCGACATGATGGAGAAGCAACAGAAAGGCGACTGAAAGATGTCACTTTTCTGACAGGAAATCTGTTTTTTTGCTTTCCTATCTGGCTGTCTCGTATTGTGTAAGGCTCGTTTTGTCCAAGGCCCGGCATCCTCGCCGGGCCCACCTCAGGGGATCATCCATAATGAGTCAGTCTTCTCTTCTTACCAGCGCACAGCGTACCTTTTGCCAGGCCAGGTCCGACCAACCAGCCCCGAACGGCCCCCGTGCCAAGGCATTGCTGGCGTTGGACCAGGGCCACACCCAGCAGCAGGCCGCCGAACAAAGTGGGCTCAGTCTCGGCCAGGTACGCTACTGTTTACGACGGTTCCGGACCGTAAGCCTGGAAATCTTCGACACCGATAGTCCAGTTCCTGCTCCTTCTGCGCAGGGAGACAGTAAGACTCAAAAAGTCGACAAAGAAAAAAAGAAAAGTGGCAAAAAAGGCAAAGCACTGAAGCCCGTAAAAGCCAAAAATGAAAAGTCCGAGAAAAAAACGGACAAGAAAAACACCAAAGCCAACAGCAAAAAGAACAAGAAGAGCGACAAGAAGGACAACAAGAAAAAGTCCGGCAAAAAGGGTGACGACAAAAAAATCACAAAGGGCAGCAAGAAGAAGAAAAAGAAATAGTCGGGAATCCCCCACCGGCGCGCATGCTACACTTGCCTATCACCACGGATAAGCATGGGGGCTTTTTTGCTGACGCGTCTTCCTCCCTGGGTAGAAGTTGGAGCCTTTCTGCTCGCCTTTCTGGCGGGCAGTGTCAATGCGGTAGGCCTGCTGGGCTTCAGCCACCAGTCCGTCTCTCACCTGACCGGCACCTCCTCACTACTGGGTCTGGCATTGGCGGATCTGGCCCTGAACAATGCCCTGCACCTGCTGTTCACCCTGCTGAGTTTTCTTGCCGGCGCCGCCCTCAGCGGCATGCTGATCACCAGCACCGCCCTGAAACTGGGTCGCCATTACGGCTTCTCCCTGCTGATCGAAGCCGCGTTACTGATCATGGCCATGCTGACACTACAACAGGGCAGTGATCTCGGTATCTATCTGGCCTCCATGGCCTGCGGCTTGCAGAACGCCATGGTGACTACCTACAGCGGCTCTATCATCCGCACCACCCACCTGTCCGGGATCTTCACCGACCTGGGTATCATGCTCGGCAACCGGCTGCGTGGCATTCCCCTCAACGGTCGCCGGCTGTTGCTGTTCGTCTTGTTGATTGGCGGCTTCGTCTGTGGCGGCGTGGTCGGCACCTGGCTGTTCCGGTTGCTGCATTTCACCGCGCTGATGGCCCCCGCCGCCCTGGCTGTATCGCTGGCAGTGGTGTACTGGCGTTATAGCCGACAGTACCGGTAAACCGTTAATCCCTGTAAAGCTTTGCACCATTGCTACCACTGGCACAGACTGCTTCATTGAGAGGCCTAAATTGAAAGGTCCGTAAATCAACATGAAGCGGCGGTGCGCTATGCGATGGGTTCAGTCTGGCTGGCTCGGTGTGCTACTCGCCCTTTTGATCGCCTGCCAGCCAACGCCAATTTCTACACTGGCTACAGCCTCTATCGGCGAACAGATCCGGGATCGCTATGAGCAGACACTGCAGGATCTGTCCCCCGACAAGCAGCGTCATTACGCCACCCGTCTTTACCGGATCACTGGCGACTTGGACTACCTGCCGATTATCTATCAGGACCTGATCGGCAACGCCGATTTCCTGCAACAGGACCTGAGCCAGTTGAACAATCGGGGCTACCGATTGAACCGGGCCCGGCAGATCGCCCGCAACTATCGGGACGACACGGACAAACATCAACGGCGCAAGCAGCTACTGCTGGCTTACGACGAAATCCCGTTTGCCAAGAATCTGCTCTATTACCTGAACAAGGTGGACCAGCTCGGCCTGGCCGGGAAACCACCCTTTACTCAAACAGAACAGGGCCTGGATTACCTGCGTCAGGTGGATTTTGCCCGCTTCATTCTCGACCCGGAAGTTATCGCCGCCTACTCCCCACAGCTGGCCAATATGGTCTATTACCTGCACGAGCTGGGTATTCGCGATCTGCGGGAACCGTTCCAGCAAGCCTTTCGCCAGGTGTTTCCGGACCAGCCGCCACGACCCGGGCCGGCCCTGGATGCCCGAGTCTACGGCATGACCCACGTGATCATCGCCGCCAGTGGTTACTACCAGAAACCGATCCGCCGCGAGGATTTCGCCTGGATTTTTGACTACCTGGAGCGCCATCACCGGGATCTGATCGCCTTTACCAAACCTGATATCTATACGGAAATGGCCCTGTGCTTTCTGCTGGCAGGGGAGGGCGACAGCCCGGTTATCGGCGCCGTCCGCGAGGCACTGGAACAGCGCTACGATCCACAGGCCGAGATGATTCCTTCACCCCACTGGGGCACGGATCTGAACAAGGGGGAACACCGCAACGTGCTGGCGATCATGTTGTATCACTGGCCGTCGCGGTTACACCCGGGGCCGGACCTGAGCCATTACCCGGCTTATCTTGAACAATTTGCAGCGGAGTAACAGATAGCGTTCTTCAACAGTATTCCTCTGGAAATCACTGCTGCCAGGAATAGTCCATCTGCCTGGCGGTTTTCTGCGCCAATTCACGGTTATACAGTTTCTCAACCAGATGCAGGCTCATATCGATGCCCGCAGAGATACCGGCGGAGGTCAGTCGATTGCCATCTTCCACCCAGCGGATATTTTCCTGCACATCCAGAGCGGGAAAACGCTGACGCAAATCAGCGATGTCTTCCCAGTGAGTGGTTACCCGTTGAGTGGTAAGCAATCCGGCCTCGGCCAGCAGAAAGGCACCGGTACAAACCGACGTCACCCAGCTGGCAGAATCGCCGGCCTCGCGCAGGGCGTTCAGCAAGGCGCGATTGGTCATGGCAGACGTATGCACACCGCCACTGACCAGCAACACATCCAGAGGCGGGTGGTCCGCAAGCGTGAAGTGACTTTTCACCGGGAAGCCACCTCTGGCCATCACCTCACGGTTTTCACTGATCAGGGACACCTGCCAGGGCGAGCTCTCACAGAGCCGGGCGGCGGTGGAGAACACTTCATAGGGGCCGGCAAAATCCAGTACTTCGGCATCATCGTAGATCACAATCCCGATTTGCAGCATGGTCATTCCTGATGATTTATTTGGGTGGCAGGGTACGCACAAAGGCAAAGCAGTGAGATAACCAGTCGTGCAGAGCCTTGTCATCAGCGACGGTATCAGCGTCGATCATCAGCATGCCCTTCATGGGCCGGCCAGTGAAATCCATCTCGCCGGCTCCTGGCTTGGCAAGCAGGGCACGGTAGGCATCCGGCCCGACTCTGGCCATCAAGCGGTCGCCGAGAATGCCGCAACACATGTTGCCGGCAATCATGAAACAGAGGCCACCGAACATGCGCTTTTCATCGGGCAGGGCGCCACTGATCGTCAGCAGTGCTTCGCGCACCCGTAGCGCCAGATCGCTATCAAAGGCCATCAGAAAACGGCGCGCAACGCATTGACGGTGAGCCCGATCAGTACCAGTGAGGACAGGGCAAACAGCACAAAACGCAGCTCGATCTTGTTGATCAGCGCCTGCAGCACCGAATGCACCACGCGGATGCCCACATAAGTCCAGGCCAACGTCAGGTTGATGCCATCACCCTGGCCAAGCAGTGCCAGGGACAGGGCCACCGCATAGAACACCGTAGGCTGTTCCATCAGGTGATTATAGTTATCCGCTTTCCAGCGCACGCTGGCGGGCAGGGTGTTCATCTGTTCACCCCGGGGCGCCTGCGGGTCCGGCTTCATTTTGGCAGCGCGCATGGCGGGCAAACGGGTCACATACATCCACAGCCACATCACCATGGACCAGGCCACCAGCACCACCACCGGGGCAATAATCGGACTCGTCACTTGCATGTTTTTTCCTCGTGATCTGTATCCCGTGAGGGCTCATAACAGTTTCTGCAATGCAGCAATAAACATACCTGTAAGAAAAGCTGCCATCAGCAGTACCGCTATTTTCCCCTTGTGCAGCGGATTGTCCGCCACCCGCAAGCCTCTGTCGCAGCAGGCTGACACCCAGGCCGTCGCTGCCGCCCGGCTCATTTCATGCTGCCGGCACAACTGTCCGACCGCAGCCTTTGCCCCTCGGCTCTTCAGAGTTTGTTCCACATCTTCCGGTAGTCTCATTTTTCTTCCCTGTTTTTTATTATTTAGCTTTTCTTCGACAGACAAACTCCCCCGTTCATAGCGAACATGCAGTGGCCACACCCACCATCAGCAACGCCAAAACAATTCGGCGCCAGGGGTTGATACATAAGCTGTCTTTTTCACACCGGCCCGCTGATCCAGCCCCATTCCTTGAGGGTGATCAGCCAGCTCAGCGCCTGCACATCCAGCCAGTCACGCAAGGGCGCTGCCTGGGGACTGAACAGAAAGAAGCCCAACACCGCAAGATTTACCACGACCACCAACCAGAAAACAGTGCGAAAAGGCTGCTTGCGGGTTTTGTGACGAAACAACGGACGGGCCAACAGGGCGCCGGGCCAGCCTCCGGCCAGGGATAAAAGCTGCAGGGTATTTTCCGGCACCCGCTGTCGTTCGTTCAGCGCCGCCCGCTTGTCCAGGCCGAACATCAGGAACGTCAGGCCGGCGATTAACAACAGGAAAATAATCAGGAAAATCCAGAACGCATTCTGCGAGAAAAACCACCACAACACGCCATAGAAGGCCCCCACCATCATCAGCGGAAAAAGAAATTCCGGCAACAGCAGATGAGCAGGCCGCCAGCACCGTTCCACCTCCACCGCACGCACCCCTTTGGCGGCATCCGGCTCTACCCGGAACAGCACTTTTTCGCCGGCTTTAGGGCGCGAACGAATACGGCCAAAGGCACTGACATGAACAAAAATATCCCGGCCTTTCTTATCGGTAATAAAACCGAAGCCACGCACATCGTCCCAACTCTTCAGTACACCCGATTGTTTCTTCATAATGTGTTTGTGTCAGTGATGTTCCGACCAATGCCAGTTAGGCGTACTCAACAGCCCCTGCCCGACGATCTGTGTTTCACCCAGCTCCTTGCTGAGCTCCACCCCATGACACTCCGGATGTTCGTTCAACGCCGCCACCAGCCGGCTGGCATGGCTGACCACCCATAACTGGCTATGCTGACTGGCCTGCTCGATCAGGCGGGCCAGCGCCGGCAACAGATCCGGATGCAGACTGTTCTCCGGCTCGTTGAGCACCATCAGGGAAGGGGGACGCGGGGTGAGCAGGGCGGCGATCAGCAACAGGTAGCGCAGGGTGCCATCAGAGAGCTCCGCCGCCGACAATGGTCGCAACAGGCCATACTGGTGAAACTCCAGCTTCAGGCGACCATCCGCCAACGGTTCGATATTCAGCTTGGCACCGGGAAAGGCATCCTCAATGGCAGCATCCAGGGCCATACTGTCGCCCACCTCGCGGATGGTCTGCAACGCCGCCGCCAGATCACGACCGTCGTGATGCAGCACGGGAGTACGGGTACCGATCTGAACCTGCCGGGCCGGGGCCTCCCGGTCGGTTCGGAAATGATCATAGAAACGCCAGCCACGAATGCGCTCACGCAGGGCCAGCACCTCCGGCGCCGAGCGCGCATCAGCCACCTGGCTGAACAGGCTGTCGAAGGTATTGAGATGGTCGGCAAGGGATAACCAGCCGTTGTCGACACGGGCTTTCACCAGTGGTCCGCGCCGATCCACCAGTGCCGCCGCCGGCCGGTAGGCCCCACCGGCCCAGATGATTTCCCGCTTGATCTCCGGGTCCAGATTGAAGGCGGTGGTGCTGTCCGGTCGCGGCAGGCCCAGCTCGATCAGATAGCCGAAATCCTCGTCAGCAAACCCCAGCTTGAGCCGACGGCTATGCTGCCGTGGCCCGCCTTCCACCGGCACCAGCCCCTTGCGCATGGCGGTACTGAGCGTCTCCGGCCCGGCCCAGAAGGTGGACTCCAGTCCGCCCTCACTGGCCAGCGCCGCAATCACATCATCCTGCGCCGTGGCCGCCAGCAACCGCAGGGCCCGGTACAGGTTGGACTTGCCACTGCCGTTGGCCCCGGTAATCACATTCAACGGCCCAAGCGGCAGCACCAGCTCCAGGGCGGAGCGGTAATTACTGATGGCCAGGGTGGTCAGCATGTCTTGTCCTTGTTGTTAGCTGCAAGCCACAAGCTTCAAGCTGCAACGCGGTTA
This sequence comes from Alcanivorax sp., assembly GCF_014762765.1. GTDB lineage: Bacteria > Pseudomonadota > Gammaproteobacteria > Pseudomonadales > Alcanivoracaceae > Alcanivorax. The sequence continues at coordinate 1,381 of NZ_JABURH010000187.1, read as the reverse complement.
TCGTCCCGCGTGTCCGCCAGGGTCGTATACGCGTTCAAGCGCGGGCACGAACTTGCTATCACGATAACCGAGGGCGCGCCTTGTAGCTTGCTGCTTGAAGCTTGTAGCTATCTTTTATCCTTGCCACGCCCACAACGCCGCCAGCAACGCCACCGGCGCCGTCTCCGCACGCAACACCCGATTGCCCAAGGCAAACGCCACAAACCCGTTTTCCTCTGCCACGCGCAATTCCTCGTCGGAAAAGCCGCCCTCCGGGCCGGTGAGCAGGGCCAGTTCCGTAATGCCGTTCAGCGCAGCAGGGGAGAATGGGTTTTTCCCCGGGTGGGCGATCAGTCGCAAGTCTGGCAGGTCCGATGTCAGCCAGTCCTTGAGCGACCTCACACCGGTGACCTGCGGGGGCCGGTTCAGGCCGCATTGTTCACAGGCACTGATGGCCACCTGTTGCCACTGGCTCAGTTTCTTTTCCTGCCGTTCGCCCTTGAGGCGGACTTCGCAGCGCTCGGTATCCAGCACCACGATCTGCGCCGCGCCCAGCTCGGTGGCTTTCTGGATCGCATAATCCATGCGCTCGCCCTTGATCATGGGCAGTGCCACCGTGACCGCCAGCGGCGCCGTGCGGTCTTCGGCCACAAACGCCAACGGTTCGACGGTCACCGCCTTCTTACCGACGGCAAGGATCCGCGCGGACCATTCACCGCCGTGCCCATTGAATACCACCAGCTCGTCCCCCTCCGCCATGCGAAGCACCTTGCCAATATGATGACTGGCATTGGCGCCCAGCTCGGTGGCAAGGCCGGACTGGAATTCCTGATCGTCGTAAAAGCGGCGGGCCATGGGGTCTCCATCAACAATGGGTGCCAGTGGGAAAAGCAAAAGGCTACCATAGCGCCGGTCGAAGAGACTGCTATCGAGTGAGAGATTCCATGGGCGAAATCGTAGCCTCCCCGTTCCAGCCGCCCCTGTGGCTGCGCAACCCGCATCTGCAGACCCTGTGGGGGCCCCTGGGCCGGGCCTTGCCGGAGGTGGAGCGGCACAGCGAATGGCTGCCGCTGGCGGATGGTGATCAGCTGTTGCTGGACTGGGCGGGGCCGGCAAGCCACCCCGGGCAATTGACCGTGATCCTGCTGCACGGCCTGTCCGGCTGTAGCGATTCCCACTATATCCGTGGCATCCAGCGGGCACTGGCCGATGCCGGGGTGCGCTCGGTGGCGATCAACAGTCGCGGCGCCAAGCAGCCCAATGACACCGCCCTGTGTTACCACGCCGGGGAAACCGACGATGTGGATGCGGTGATCGAGCATGTGTTTGACCAGGACCCCACCGGCAACCGTATTGCCATCGGCGTGTCGCTAGGCGGCAGCCGGTTGCTGAACTGGCTGGC
>NZ_JABURH010000011.1 GCF_014762765.1 Alcanivorax sp. | reverse complement strand
GTTTCATGGCAACTGTAAACCAGCTGGTGCGCAAGCCGCGCAAAAGCAAGGTAGAAAAGAGCGACTCCGTAGCCCTGCAGGGCTGCCCCCAGCGTCGCGGCGTTTGCACTCGGGTGTATACTACTACCCCGAAGAAGCCGAACTCCGCACTGCGTAAAGTGTGTCGTGTGCGTCTGACCAACGGTTATGAAGTGTCTTCCTACATTGGTGGTGAAGGGCATAACCTGCAGGAGCACTCCGTAGTTCTGATCCGTGGCGGTCGTGTAAAAGACCTTCCCGGTGTGCGCTACCACACTGTGCGTGGAACCCTGGATACGGCAGGTGTGCAGGACCGCAAACAGCGTCGCTCCAAGTATGGCGCCAAGCGTCCCAAGAAGTAATTGATCTACCGAGCACCTTTTTCTGAATGCCGCAGCTATCTGGCTGCGGAGGGATGAGTAAGGTCCGGACGGCATGCCGTTCCGGAATTACCTGAAGATTTCCCCGCCCTAAGCGGGAATGTTAGAGGAACACATCCGATGCCAAGACGTCGCGTTGTCGCCAAACGTGAGATCCTTCCGGATCCGAAGTTTGGTAGCCAGTTGCTGGCCAAGTTCATGAACCATGTAATGGTCAGCGGTAAGAAATCGGTATCCGAGCGTATCGTATACGGTGCCCTGGATATCATCAGCGAACGCAAAGGGGCTGACTCCCTGGAGATGTTCGAGAAGGCGCTGGACAATATTCGTCCCGCCGTTGAGGTAAAGAGCCGCCGTGTTGGTGGTGCCACTTACCAGGTTCCCGTTGAGGTTCGTCCCAGCCGTCGTACTGCCCTGGCAATGCGCTGGTTGGTAGATGCTGCCCGTAAGCGTGGTGAGAAGAGCATGCCTGCTCGTCTGGCCGGCGAGGTGATGGATGCCGCCGAAGGTAAAGGCGCAGCCATGAAGAAGCGCGAAGACGTGCATCGCATGGCAGAGGCCAACAAGGCCTTCTCTCACTTCCGCTTCTAATAGCAGAAGGCAATCGAGTGAAGCCGGCCTAACTTCAGGCCGGTTTCTATATTTGAACCAGTGAATCGAGGTTAGCCGCGTGGCACGTAAGACTCCTCTCAATCGCTATCGTAATATCGGTATCTGCGCACACGTAGATGCGGGTAAAACTACCACTACCGAACGTATTCTTTTCTACACCGGTGTGTCTCACAAGATTGGTGAGGTGCATGACGGCGCTGCCACCATGGACTGGATGGAGCAGGAGCAGGAGCGTGGTATTACCATTACCTCTGCTGCCACCACTACCTTCTGGCAGGGTATGGACCAGCAGTATGACCAGCACCGTATCAACATCATTGATACTCCCGGGCACGTGGACTTTACCATTGAGGTAGAGCGTTCCCTGCGTGTACTGGATGGTGCGGTTGTTGTGTTCTGTGGTTCCTCCGGTGTTGAGCCCCAGTCTGAAACCGTATGGCGTCAGGCCAACAAATACGAAGTGCCGCGTATCGTGTTCGTCAACAAGATGGACCGTGCCGGTGCCGATTTCGACCGTGTTTGTGACCAGATCCGTAATCGTCTGGGTGCCAAGGTTGTGCCGATTCAGTACAACATTGGTGCGGAAGACGAATTCAAAGGTGTTGTCGACCTGATCCGGATGAAAGCGATCTTCTGGAACGAAGACGACATGGGTATGACCTATGAAGAGCGCGACATCCCGGAAAACATCCAGGCCCGTTGTGACGAGCTTCGTGAGCAGATGATGGAATCTGCGGCCGAAGGCTCTGAAGAGCTGATGGAAAAGTACCTGGAGACCGGCGAGCTCAATAACGACGAAATCAAGGCGGGTCTGCGTCAGCAGGTTCTGGCCAATGAGATCGTTCTGGGCCTGTGTGGCTCTGCGTTCAAGAACAAGGGCGTTCAGGCGCTGCTGGATGCGGTTATCGAATTCCTGCCGGCACCTGATGAAGTAAAAGCGATTCAGGGTGTACTGGAAGATGGCGAGACTGTTGAGTCCCGCGAGTCTTCTGACAAGGCCCCGTTCTCCGCGCTGGCGTTCAAGATTGCCACGGACCCGTTTGTGGGCTCCCTGACCTTCATCCGTGTTTACTCCGGTGTGCTGAACTCCGGTGACAGCGTGATGAACTCCGTGCGCCAGAAGAAAGAGCGCGTGGGGCGTCTGTTGCAGATGCACGCCAACAGCCGTGAAGAGATCAAGGAAGTATTGGCTGGCGACATCGCTGCCTGTGTGGGTCTGAAGGATATCACCACCGGTGACACCCTGTGCGACCTGAACAACATCATCGTTCTCGAACGTATGGAATTCCCGGATCCGGTAATTTCCGTAGCGGTAGAGCCGAAGTCCAAGGCCGACCAGGAAAAAATGGGTCTGGCTCTGGGGCGTCTGGCGCAGGAAGATCCGTCTTTCCGGGTTAAGACCGACGAAGAAACCGGCCAGACCATTATCTCTGGTATGGGTGAGCTGCACCTGGATATTCTCGTGGATCGTATGAAGCGCGAATTCAAGGTCGAGGCCAACATCGGTGCGCCGCAGGTTGCTTACCGTGAAACCTTTACCCGTCCTGCTGATGTGGAAGGCAAATTCGTCAAGCAGTCCGGTGGTCGTGGTCAGTATGGTCACGTGAAGGTGAAGTTCGAGCCCATTGATCGTGATGAAGAGTTCCAGTTTGAAGAGCAGATTCACGGCGGTACGGTTCCGAAGGAGTACTTTGGTGCAGTCCAGAAGGGTATCGACGAGCAGCTGCAGTCTGGTGTGCTGGCGGGTTACCCGATTCTTGGTGTGAAGGCGACTCTGTACGATGGCTCCTACCATGAGGTGGATTCCAACGAGAACGCTTTCCGCATGGCTGGTGCTTTGGCTGTTAAGAACGCAGCAAAAGAAGCCGGCGCGGTACTGCTCGAGCCGATGATGAAGGTGGAAGCGGTAACCCCGGAAGACTACATGGGTGACGTAATGGGCGATCTTAACCGTCGTCGCGGTATCGTTCAGGGCATGGAAGACACTATGGCCGGCAAGATTATTCGCGCCGAAGTGCCGTTGTCTGAAATGTTCGGTTACGCTACCGACCTGCGTTCCATGTCCCAGGGTCGTGCCAGTTACTCCATGGAGTTCCTGAAGTACGCTGAGGCACCGAAGAATATCGCTGATGAAGTAATCAGCGGCAAAAAATCTTAAATTTACGGTTAATTTGTTAAGGGTATAGAGCCGTGGCAAAGGAAAAGTTTGAACGTAATAAACCGCACGTAAACGTAGGCACCATT
>NZ_JABURH010000058.1 GCF_014762765.1 Alcanivorax sp. | reverse complement strand
ACCTGGCGGTGGCAGTGTTCATATGGGTGATGGTCTACCCGATGATGATCCAGATTGATTTCACGGCGATCAGGAAAGTGGGACAGAACCCGCGGGGGTTGTTACTGACTCTGGTGATCAACTGGTTGATCAAGCCGTTCACCATGGCAGCATTGGGCTGGCTGTTCTTCAAGCTACTGTTCGCCGGCTGGGTGGACCCGCAGACCGCCACTGAGTACATCGCCGGCATGATCCTGCTGGGTGTGGCGCCCTGTACCGCCATGGTATTTGTGTGGAGTCACCTGACCAAGGGCGACGCCAACTACACCCTGGTACAGGTATCGGTAAACGACATCATCATGGTGTTCGCCTTTGCCCCCATTGCGGCCTTGCTGTTGGGCGTCAGCGATATCACTGTGCCTTGGGACACCCTGATGTTGTCAGTGGTGCTGTATGTAGTGCTGCCGCTGATTGCCGGTTTCCTGACCCGCCAGATGCTGGTAGCGAAAGGGGGGGAGGCGAAAGTGGAGAGCTTCGTCCACACTCTCAAGCCGATCAGCGTGATGGGGCTGTTGGCCACGGTGGTGCTGCTGTTCGGTTTTCAGGCGGAAACCATTATCGCCAAGCCCCTGGCCATTGTGTTGATCGCCATTCCGTTACTGATCCAGACCTACGGCATTTTCGTGATCGCCTACTGGGCGGCGCGCCGTCTGCGACTGAAACATAATGTGGCCGGCCCTGCCTGCCTGATCGGCACCAGCAACTTCTTCGAGCTGGCGGTGGCCGTGGCCATCAGTCTGTTCGGTCTGCACTCCGGCGCCGCTCTGGCGACCGTGGTGGGTGTGCTGGTGGAAGTGCCGGTGATGCTGTCGCTGGTGGCGATCGTGAACCGTACCCCCCACTGGTTTGAAGAAAATCCTGCGTAACCCTGTAGGAGCCCATGCTTGCATGGCGAAAATCTGTCAGATTCACACCTGCTTTCAGGAAACAGAACCCTTCGCCATGCAAGCATAGGCTCCTACAAACAATGAGAGCGTCGATGAAAGATCTACCCAATCTCGATAACGATTGTTTCCAGGTCCCCACCACAGAAAATGTATTCCGGGATCAGCCGTCCACTCACAAGCCGCGCATCCTGTTGTTGTACGGTTCCCTGCGGCAGCGTTCCTTCAGCCGTCTGGCGGTGGAGGAAGCTGCCCGTCTGCTGGAGGCCATGGGGGCCGAACCGCGGATTTTTCATGCCGACGGCCTGCCGCTGCCGGACAGTGAGGATGCCAGCCACCCCAAGGTGAAGGAGCTGCGTGATCTGGTGACCTGGAGTGAGGGGATGGTGTGGTGCTCGCCGGAACGCCATGGCGCCATGACCGGCATCATGAAAGCACAGATCGACTGGATTCCCCTGTCGCTGGGGGCCGTGCGTCCTACCCAGGGGAAGACCCTGGCTGTGATGCAGGTGTGTGGCGGCTCGCAATCCTTCAATGCGGTCAACCAGCTCCGCGTGCTGGGCCGCTGGATGCGCATGCTCACCATCCCCAATCAGTCGTCGGTGCCCAAAGCCTTTCTGGAATTCGATGAAAACGATCGTATGAAGCCGTCCGGTTTCTATGATCGTATCGTGGATGTGATGGAAGAGTTGGTGAAGTTTACCCTGCTTACCCGTGACCGCAGCGACTACCTCACCGATCGTTATTCCGAGCGCAAGGAAAGCGCTGAAGAACTGATGAAGCGAGTGAATCAGCGCAGTATGTAGATCGTAGGGATTTTTTTACCACAGAGGACACAGAGGACACTGAGATGAACATTTTCTCGGTGGATTTGGAGTCCTCTGTGGGGGAAGGGGTTTTCCTACCGCAGTAATGGTGCAGTTCGCCTGAGGCTCAGTGCACCCTACGGAGGCGTAGGAGATCTGCGGGTATGCCTGCAAGCGAACCGGCGTTGGCCAGTGTCTTCTGTGATGAAAAGGCTTTGTTTTAATCAGACCGGGTGAATCACAAAGCCTTGACGGGGCAAATGCACATGCACCCGGCCCACGGCGTCTTCGTCCCGCGCCACAATCCAGCGCTCATCGGTGCTGGCCACCAGGGTGCCTTCCACCGGAATGCGGCCGTAGTCGTCCGGGGTGATACGCACGGTCTTGCCGATCAGAGCCTCGTCTTGGGTGGAGTCGGGCAGGGCACGGGGGCTGGCGGAACGGGCCTGTTCCAGCGCCTGGTCAGCGCTGATCTGAGTGCTGTTGCCCTGCCCATAGGCCTGCAGACGATCCAGCCAGGCATTCACTTTCGGGTAGCGTTTGAAGCGGGGTTGTTCCGCCAGGTCACGCTGGAACCACAGGCTGTGATAGGCAGAAAAATCGCCGGCGTTTGGTGTGTCGCCAAACAGGAAAGGATGTGATTCCAGCTTTCCCTCCAGATCGGTCAAATGCGCTTCAACCATTCGTTTCATCTGTTTCGGGCTGTTGGTTTTCACCTTGGCCTTGCTGCCCATGGCGATGCGGTCCCACAGCAGCCGGCCCAGATCCAGCAGCGACGACTCCTTGAGCACCTTGCGCAGCAGAGTCATGTTGCCGGCGGAAATGATGCAGGCGAGAAAGATATCCAGGTCTACCCTGGCGACAAAGTCCTGTACGTCGACCCCCGCGTTGTTGGCGACCAGCTCAGGCTTGCCGGCCAGCGCGGCAATCTCCGCGCCGATAATACGCGTGTCACAGAATACATCGGCGCCGCTTTGTGCCACCGGAATTTTCCGGTATCCGCCGGCCAGGGGAGCAAGCATCGGTCGCGGCGGCATTTCCCGCACGGTGACCGATTGCCAGTCCAGACCGGCATAGCCGAGCATGGCCCGTACCTTTTCGGAAAAGGGGGACAGGGCGTAGTGGTGCAGAATCAGGTCTGACATGGGGGCTCCGTTGTCAAAGAAATGGCGGCAACATTACTAACATGAGGCGTTTGTGCACTGCGTGAAGATTTAGTGATGGAGGCTGGTGCCAAACCAGGTTGTCAGGCCCATCTCCATGGATTGCTCGGTGCTGCCGAACCAGATTTGTCCATCCTGAATCATGCATTGCAGTTGCATGGTGCGCTGCATCAACGGGGCCAGCGTCGCTTCGCTGTCCGGGTCTACGTGAACGATGTGCAGGTTGCTGAAGCGGGTCACCTTGTTCTTCATGGTTTCCCACCACACCTGAGGTGCGCGGGCGCCATAGGTGTAAATCGTCACCTGCCGGGCCAGGCCACACGCCTTGCGGAGACGTTTCTCGTCGGGCATGCCCAGTTCGATCCAGTGCTCCAGGGTGTCGTCCGGGTTGCGCTGCCATAGGTCCGGCTCGTCAGTGCTGGACAGGCCGCGGGTAAAGGCCAGGTCTTCGTGGGCATTCAGGGCAAAGGCCAGCAGCCGCAACATCATCCGCGATTCGGTTTCCGACGGGTGCAGCGCCACGGTCAGATTATGGGTGGCGTAGTAGTCCCGGTCCATGTCAGACACGGTCAATTCGGCTTTGTAGATGGTGGCGGTGAGGGCCATGAGGTGGGGGCTCGCAAACAGGCAGCACGCAACACGCGTGCACGCAAAAACCGCATTGTATCAGGCTTTATGCGTGTCGCGTGGCGGCTGTTCAATCAGGCTTACAGCAACGCCCACACCCCGAAGCCTACAAACAGCATGGCACTGATTCGGTGGGCCCAGGTTTCCAGTTTGTCGCCGCCGAACTGATGCGCCAGCCAGATTACCGGCAGATTGGCGGCAATCATGCCCAGGGTGGAGCCCCCCAGAACCGGCCAGAACTGATCCTTGAACTGCACCGCCAGAGCAATGGTGGCGAACTGGGTCTTGTCGCCGATTTCGGCAATGAAGAACAGTACCAGCGCGGTCAGGAAGGGGCCGAAGCGGGGGGTCTCATCCACTTTTTCGTCATCGTCGGGGATCAGCATCCACAGGCCCAGGCCAATAAAGCTGATGCCGAGAATCCAGCGTAGCCAGTCTGCGGGAATGGCACCGGCCAGCCAGTCGCCGAACCATACGGACGCGCCATGGTTGAGCAGGGTGGCTATCACCACGCCGGCCAGGATCGGCCAGGGTCTGCGGAACTTGAGAATCAGTGCCAGGGACAACAGCTGGGTCTTGTCGCCGATTTCGCCGAGGCCAACCAGCAGGAAAGAGCTGAGCAGGGCTTCCATGAACGTTTCCAGAGGGGCGGGATTGCGACACAGAGACACCACCGGTCAATCCCGCCCCAGCGGAATACCAGCGATGTCTCAGGTCTCGTCAATCCGCAAGGGTGCGGGCGTGGACGCCATGCGCATGAGGCGCAACTATGTTGACGGCCACCAGGAGGCTCAAGCGCTCTAGCGACTACTCCCCCAAGACGGGCAAACCTTAGCGGCAATATTCTTTTCGGGCAAGTACAATGGGTAACTTCATACGCCCTGTAGGAGCGTCGCTGGCGGCGCGATAATCCGGGTTTCGAGGTGCGAGTTACGAGAAGCGATACCCCGGTCTCTCGGTGGCGGGTGTTGGTGTTCGAGCTCCTTGTATCTGATCAAATCGCGCCGCCAGCGACGCTCCTACAGAGCCGGTGGGGATTTCCCCGCCGTAGAGACAACCAGAGAGATTCCCATGAGCGACGAGCGTTTTCTCGATATCGAAACCAAACTGGCCTACCAGGAAGACCTGGTTCAGCACCTGAACAAGGTGGTCAGTGACCAGCAGGGTAAAATCGACGAGCTGGAAAAGGTGTGTCGCAAACTGGTGGACCGGGTGCTGGATTTGTCCGAGGAAATGGCGGCGTCACGTATTGAGGACGCGCCGCCGCCGCATTACTAAGTTGCAAGTTTCAAGTGACAAGTTGCAACGCGGTATAGGTTATTGCGGGTTTGAACTTACGGGCCGCGCCCAGGCGTCTGGGCGCGGCCTCATTGGTTTCTGATCAAGAATGAACCCGTTCGCGTTGCAACTTGAGACTTGCAACTTGCTATTCTTCAGGCAGGAACCGGCTCGCCCTGGGCGGTTTCACCGTTGCGCTCGGATACCTGGCCGTTCAGGGTGAACAGGTCATAGATCACCCCGAAGCCCAGCAGGCCCAGTGTCAGCAGGTAGAGCACCCCGGTGCCGATCTTGCCCATGTAGAAGCGGTGGGCGCCGAAGATACCGAGAAACAGCATCAGCACCCAGGCCACACTGTAGTCGGTCTCGCCGGTCTTGAACTGGTTATTGGCATCCCTGTTCATGCCCGGAATCAGGAAGGCATCCACGATCCAGCCGATGAAGAAGACCCCGGCGGTCAACATCCACAGCAGACCGGTGAGCTGACGACCATAGTAGAAACGGTGGTAACCGAAGATACCGCCGAAAAACCACAGCAGATAGCCGATGGGTGTCAGGTGCGTTTCTTTTTGTTGTTGCATGGGTTTTTCCCTCCATTGGTAAAGTAAAAAGCGTCCCTGCTCGCCGACCGAAGTGGCAAGCTTCAAGTTGCAAGTTACAACGCGGTCTAGGGCGTTGCCTGCGTAAACCATCGAAGCCGCGCTTTAACGTTTGGGCGCGGCCGCCTTGGGGCTCGTTTACGCAAAGCCCGATTCGCGTTGCAACTTGAAACTTGTCTCTGGCAACTCGTTATTCCGTATCCTCGATACTCAATCCCCGCGTGGCGATGTCCAGGCTGGAGGCATCGGTTTCGTTGCCCAGTTTGATCATCAGGCGCAGGTCGTTGGGGGAATCCGCGTGGAGCATGGCGTCTTCATAGGTGATTTCGCCAGCAGAGTAGAGGTCGTAAAGTGCCTGGTCGAAGGTCTGCATGCCCTGCTCGCGGGACTTGCTCATCAGCTGCTTGAGCATGTGCACCTCGCCTTTGCGGATATGGTCCTGCACCAGCGGCGTGCCCAGTAGCACCTCAATGGCAGCACGACGGCCCTTGCCGTCCGGGGTGGGGATCAGCTGCTGGGCGACGATGCCCTTCAGGTTCAGGGACAGGTCCATCCATAGCTGGCCATGGCGGTCTGCCGGAAAGAAGTGAATGATCCGGTCCAGCGCCTGGTTGGCGTTGTTGGCGTGCAGGGTGGCCAAGCACAGGTGGCCGGTTTCCGCGAAGGCGATGGCCTTGTCCATGGTTTCCGGGGTGCGGATCTCGCCGATCAGAATCACGTCCGGTGCCTGACGCAGGGTGTTCTTCAGCGCCACATCGAAGGACTCGGTATCAATGCCCACTTCACGCTGAGTGACGATGCAGCCCTGGTGCTGGTGGATGAATTCGATGGGATCCTCGATGGTAATGATGTGACCCTTCGAGTTCTTGTTGCGATGGCCGATCATGGAGGCCAGCGAGGTGGACTTACCGGTACCGGTGGCGCCCACGAAGATCACCAGGCCCCGTTTGGTCATGGCCAGTTCCTTGATCACCGGCGGCAGACGCAGGTCGTCCACGTTGGGGATCTTGGTCTCAATGCGACGCAGCACCATGGCCACCAGGTTGCGCTGGTAGAAAGCGGATACCCGGAAACGGCCGATACCCCGGGCGGAGATGGCGAAGTTGCACTCGTGGTGCGCCACGAATTCCTTGCGTTGCTGTTCGGTCATTACACCGAACACGATGTCCCGGGTCATGTCCGGGGTCAGCGCGCTCTTGGTGACCGGCAGGATCTTGCCGTTGACCTTCATGCTGGGGGGCACACCGGCGGTAATAAACAGGTCGGAACCGCCTTTCTGTACCATCAGTTTGAGGAGCTCTTCGAATTCCATCTGTTCTTCTCCTCGTTAGATTGAGTCCGGGCTCTTGGCTTTTTCCCGGGCCACTTCCCGGGACACCAGCCCTTTCTTTACCAGCCCTTGCAGGCATTGATCCAGGGTCTGCATGCCCAGCGCGCCGCCGGTCTGAATCGCCGAATACATCTGTGCCACCTTGTCTTCGCGAATCAGGTTACGAATCGCCGGTGTGCCGATCATGATTTCGTGGGCCGCCACCCGGCCGCCACCGTTCTTCTTCATCAGGGTCTGGGAGATAACCGCCTGCAGGGATTCCGACAGCATGGAACGGACCATGGATTTTTCTTCGGCGGGGAACACGTCCACCACCCGGTCAATGGTCTTGGCAGCGGAGGTGGTGTGCAGGGTACCGAACACCAGGTGGCCGGTTTCCGCCGCAGTCAGTGCCAGGCGAATGGTTTCCAGATCCCGCATCTCACCCACCAGAATGATGTCCGGGTCTTCCCGCAGGGCCGAGCGCAGCGCTTCGGCGAAGCCCAGGGTGTCACGGTGCACTTCCCGCTGGTTCACCAGACACTTCTTGGATTCATGCACGAATTCGATGGGGTCCTCGATGGTGAGGATGTGTTCGTAGCGGGAATCGTTGATGTAATCGATCATTGCCGCCAGGGTGGTGGATTTACCGGAACCGGTAGGGCCGGTAACCAGCACGATGCCCCGTGGCATTTCGGAAATTTTCTGGAACACCTTGCCCATGCCCAGGTCTTCCATGGTCAGCACTTTCGAGGGAATGGTCCGGAATACCGCACCGGCGCCCCGGTTGTGGTTGAAGGCGTTGACCCGGAAACGGGCCACGCCGGGGACCTCGAAGGAGAAATCGGTCTCGAAGAATTCCTCGAAATCCTTGCGCTGCTTGTCGTTCATGATGTCGTAGATCAGCGCGTGGACTTCCTTGTGCTCCATGGCCGGCAGGTTGATGCGGCGCACGTCGCCGTCCACGCGGATCATTGGTGGCAGACCGGAAGACAGGTGAAGGTCGGAAGCGCCGTTTTTGGCGCTGAAGGCGAGCAGCTCGGTAATATCCATGGGTGTCTACTTGGGTTGTCAGGTATTGAAAGGGAGCCTGAAGCGCCCTTTTGTTATTATGTCGGTAGCCGGAAACCGGCTTCCTCAGAAATTCGTCGCATGTCTAAAGTAACCCGACCTCTTGAGCCGTTCAATAATGACAGACTGCAAAAGCCCACTGGCGCAGATCAATGCGCAAATTAGTGCATTTTGTGAGCAATCCGGTCGCGCCGCTGACAGTGTGCAGCTTCTGGCGGTCAGCAAGACCCGCACACCTGATGAACTGGCCCGCCTGGCTGACCAGGGGCAGAGGCACTTTGGCGAAAACTATCTGCAGGAGGCCCTGGACAAGATGGCGGCACTGCAGGGGCGCGACCTGGTGTGGCATTTCATCGGGCCGATTCAGTCCAACAAGACCCGCGATATCGCCGCTCACTTTGACTGGGTGCACTCGGTGGACCGCCTGAAGGTGGCTCGCCGCCTCAATGAGCAGCGCCCGGCAGACCTGCCCCCGTTGAATGTCTGTATTCAGGTCAATGTGGACGACGAAGACAGCAAAAGTGGCATCCCGCTGGAGGCTGTGCCCGCCCTTGCCGCCGAGATAGTCACTCTGCCCAACCTGTCTCTGCGTGGTCTGATGGCCATTCCCCGAGCAGACAACGAGGACAGCAGTCGGGGCGCTTTCCGACAGCTCGCCATGACACTGTCACAATTGCGCAATACAATGCCGTCCCTCGATACGCTCTCCATGGGCATGAGCGCGGATTACGGCGTGGCCATCGAAGAAGGCGCCACCATCGTCCGTGTGGGCACCGCCCTGTTTGGTCCGCGCACCGCCTGACGACAATCAACCCGTATCGTCAGCGCATCGAGACACTGTACGCGTTACAACACAAGACAAGGATTGCGCAGTTATGGCACAGCAAAGCATCGGATTTATCGGCGCCGGCAACATGGCCACCAGCCTGGCTGGCGGCATGGTGGCGAAAGGAATTCGCCCCGCCCGTATCTGGATGAGTGATCCCTCCCGGGATCGCCTGGAAGAGGTGTCCCAGCTCCACCGTGTGCACGTAAGCACCGAAAACCGTGACGTGGCAGGACGGGTGGATGTGCTTGTGCTGGCGGTGAAACCGCAAATGATGCAGGTCGTGTGTGAAGATCTGCGTGACCTGATTGCCGATCGCCAGCCGCTGGTGATCTCCATCGCTGCCGGCGTCACCGTGGCCAACCTGCGGAGCTGGCTGGGGGACACCCCGATCGTGCGTTGCATGCCCAATACGCCGTCGCTGGTCCAGGCCGGTGCCACCGGTCTTTATGCTGCCGAGGGCGTGAACGATGAGCAGAAAGCCATGGCCAAGGAAATCCTCGGCTCCGTAGGACTGACCTTCTGGTTTGCCGAGGAAAAGGAACTGGATGCGGTCACTGCGGTGTCCGGCTCTGGCCCGGCCTACTTCTTCCTGTTGATGGAGTCGCTGATCGAAGCCGCCAAGGCCCAGGGGCTGGACCCGGCCACTGCCCGCCAGATGGTGCTGCAGACTGCTTGGGGCGCGGCACAACTGGCTATCGCCAGCGAAGCGGGCCCGGATGTGCTGCGCCAGCAGGTTACCAGCCCCGGCGGCACCACCGCTGCGGCGCTGAACGTGTTCGAGGAAGCGGGCTTCCGCGAACAGGTCCAGGCCGCCGTCGCCGCGGCACGGGAGCGCTCGGAAGAGCTGGCCGGCTGAGGAGCAAGTTACAAGTTTCAAGTAACAAGGCGCGGACGAGGCAATCCTGTTTTTCAGCCGTTGAGTCCGCGTCCCGGCTTGCGGCGCGGGCAGAGTGATCGTAAACCGAAGACCTCTGTCGCGCTTTGCAACTTGAAACTTGTCACTTGCAACTGATCGCTCCCCCTTTGAATTTTTCCCTGCGTGCCCCAAACTCTTCCCCTGTTGCGAACCACGGAGTAATCCATGAACCCCCAGGGCGCCCTGTTTTTCCTGCTGGACTTTGTTTTCAGCGCCTATATCTTCATCGTACTGACCCGCTTTGTGCTGCAGCTGGCCCGGGCGGATTTCTATAATCCCATCTCCCAGTTCGTACTCAAGGCTACCAACCCGCTACTCAAACCCATGCGGCGCGTGATTCCCGGTTACGGCGGGCTGGATATCGCCTCGCTGGTGCTGGTGGTCGTGCTGATCATCCTCAAGACGGTAATCCTGTTGAGCATTCAGGTGGGTGGTTTCCCCAGTGGTATCGGTGGTGCGCTGGTGATCCATGCCCTGCGTGAACTGGCCAGCCTGATTCTCAATTATGTGTTCTGGACGGTACTGATCCGCGTGCTGCTCAGCTGGGTGGCGCCGGACCCCTACAGCCCGGTGGTGCGGGTGATTGTGCAGATCACCGAGCCGATCATGGCGCCGGTGCGAAAGCTGCTGCCGCCCATGGGAGGGTTCGATCTGAGCCCGCTGTTTGTGTTGTTGGGGATACAGCTGCTGCAGATCCTGTTCCAACTGCACTGAGTGCCGGGTTCTAAGAAGGCGCCTCAGGGCGCCTTTTTCATGTCTGCATAAGAAATTTCATGCAAGGTTTTTACTTGCAGCCCAGAGGCGTATAAATAACGCTTGCGAAAATTTTGCCTGAACAGGAATGAGCATCATGGAAGAGGGGGCGGACCTGCGTTTGGTGGGCCTGAAGGAACTGCATCGGTTGTCACTGCTGGATGGTGCGGATAACCGCGAGCTCTATCGACAGTATCTGGAAGTGGGCTGTCGCCTGCTGGGACTGTCTGTCGGCATCATCAGCCGCGTACAGGGTCAGGACTACCAGGTGCTGGCGGTGCAGTCGGGTAACGACGCCATCCGCGCCGGGGATCATTACGCCCTGGGTGACACCTACTGTGCCGAAGTCCTTGCCAAACAGGGCTCGGTGGCCCTGCACGATGTGGGCGCGCTGGAATCCATGCGTTCCCATCCGGCCTACACCGGCCTGCAGCTGCAGGCCTATATCGCCACACCTATCCGGGTGCAGGGGGATATCGTTGGCACTCTGAATTTCAGCGACACCCGGCCCCGCCCGGAGCCCTTCAGCATGGAAGAAATGGAGTTTCTGGAGTTGATGGCCCTCTCCCTGGGCCATGGTCTGGAGCGTTCCTGGCTGGAAACCCAGCGGGTACGAGCGGTGAGCGACATGGAAACCAATGTGGCGCTGTTCGAGGGCGCGTTCCGCCATGCGGCTATCGGCATGGCTATCGTCGCTCCCAATGGCCGCTGGCTGAGGGTTAATGAGGCAGTGAGCCGGATTGTCGGTTATAGCGACAGCGAGCTGCGTGAGATCGATTTCCAGGCTATCACTCACCCGGATGATCTGGACAAGGATCTGGAGCACGTGGAGCGCCTGCTGCGCGGCGACGCCACCACCTACCGGATGAAGAAGCGCTATACCCACAAGGAAGGTCGTGAAGTGTGGGTATTGCTGGCAGTGTCGCTGGTGCGCAACAGTGATGGCACTCCGCGCTATTTTCTCTCCCAGCTCGAAGACATCACCGCCCAGGTAAACGGCGAAATTGCCCTGCGCGAGCAGCGCGACGAACTGGAACAGCTCAACCGCGAGCTGGCCGGTCTGGCTCGCCAGGATGCGCTCACCGGCCTGAGCAACCGTCCGGTGATCCTGGAGCAACTGCGCCAGCACTTGAAGCTGGGTTTGCGAACCCGTGAGCCTCTTTCCCTGGTGTTGGTGGAAGTGGGCAATCTGGATCAGCTCAACCAGGAGCATGGCCATGCCGCCGGCGATGATGCCCTGGTGGCGGTGGCCGAAGCGCTGGGCAAGCTGGGTAGTGGCAAGAACTGCCTGGGACGCTTCACCGGCCAACAGTTCCTGATGCTGCTGCCTGAAGCGGGCCTCAACCAGGCCGAGGATGTGGCGGAGGATTGTCGCCAGGCGGTGTTGTCTCTCGCGGACGTACCCTTGCCACTAACCGTGAGTCTTGGTGTTGCTACCCTGATGCCCTGTGATGCAGAGCAGGTAGACTACGGCTCCACGGACGCGGCCCTGCAGGCGGCGGAAACCGCCCTGTCCGCCGCCCGGGACGCGGGGAAAAACTGTTGTCGGACGGTGACGCTGTAGGGTGAAAATCAGCTAGTGGCTGCGAGTTGCGAAGAGCAAACCGGTTTTGCCTTTCGCTTCTCGTAACTCGCGAAACCACCTCCGTGATGGCTCAGCCCCTAATGCCAGGGCCGTCTCTTTCCGGTATCCCATTCTGTTTTTTGCCTGCTCCGTCCCTGCCGTTCGCCGGGATACGTCCTGTATCGTATTGTAAGTTCCAAAAAGGAACCTACAATGGCGATCATTCCCTATGGCAAACAGGACATACCCATGAACATTGCGACACTGACCGGCCTGGAAATCATGCAGGCATTCGCCGCCGGCAAACTGCCGCGCCCGCCCATCTCCGAGACCATGCCCATGGACCCGGATCTGGTTGAAGAGGGTCGGGTGGTTTTCCTGGCCACTGCAGATGAACGCCACACCAATCCCCTGGGTGGCGTGCATGGCGGTTTCGCTGCCACGGTACTGGATTCAGTCACCGGCTGTGCCACCCACACCGTGCTGGAAGCCGGCGAGAGTTACGGCACCACCGACCTGAACATCAAGATGTGCCGGCCGCTGCCATTCAACAAGACCCTGCGTGCGGAAGGCCGGGTGATTAATGCCGGTCGCAATCTGGTGATCACCGAAGGCCGCATCGAAGATGAAGACGGCAGACTTTATGCCCACGCCACCGCCACCTGCATGGTGATCCGCCAGGGCTGAGTGCCCGCCCCGGGTTGTCTCTGCGCCTCGTCGGTGTAGCCTGAAGGCAGGGTCTGGCGACCCTGTTTGGCCTTGTTACCGGAAGGGAGGTGCCATGGAGACACAGTGGTTTGACCGAGGCTGGAGCGGTCTGGAAGACGACGGCCGTCAGGCCCGGGAAATGGAGCTGCGCAGCCGCCTGTTGATGAACCTGCAACAGGGCATCACCGACAAGGGCTGGAACCGGGATCATGCTTGTCGCTGGCTGGATTTGTCCGGCGCACGGGTGGACGCGCTGATGGCAGGCAAGATTGGCGCCTTCAGTCTGCGCGACCTGGTCACCCTTATGGAGCAGGCCGATATCCACTGGCGGATGTCAGCGCAGGATCGTGCCCTGCTGGATCATCTGATCCGCGAGCAGCAGGCCGGCGTCGGCGCCTGACTGCTCTGGCCGTTGGAGCCAGCCTGCTGGCGATGCTTCTGCTTCGCCAGCCAATCGTCTGCAGGCAAGCCCCTGCGGGGCTGGGTAATAAGCTCGAGTGTGGATGGCAGGCCTGGGCGGTTCACTCAAGATCCTGTGCCAAACAGAAGGCTTCCCGATGTGAATACCGGTTAGTCTCTGCGTTCACCCTAAGGGCGTTACTACGCTACGCTTCGTTCCCACAAAACCGGAAACGTCGGTTTTTGTGGGAAATCATGCTTGCATGACGAAGACGCTGGCACAGCGCTGCTTCTCTTGTAGCGAGCAGTCTTGCGATTTCACCACAGGCAGGGCGTCTTGCCCTGTTTTTCCTGGGAGACCATCCAGTCGAGAATGCGCCCGCCCAGCGGGCGCTGGGTGGCTTCGGCGGCCAGGGCCACCGCCTCGCGCAGGCCGTCGATATTGATGCCGGTATCCAGGCCGCAGCTTTCCAGCAGGTAGACCAGGTCTTCCGTGGCCATATTGCCGGTGGCGCCCGGCGCGAAGGGGCAGCCGCCCAGGCCGCCCACCGAGGCATCAAATTTTCTTACCCCAAGATCCGCGGCTTCCCAGGCCATGGCGGCAGCCAGTCCGCGGGTGTCGTGCAGGTGCACATAGAACCGTTCCGCCCCGAAGTCGCGAATCAGCGGTGCCATAATGGCTTTCATCTGCTGCGGGTTGCCGGCGCCAATGGTATCGGCAATGGCCACCTCGTCACTGCCGGCAGCAAACATGCGCTCGGCCAATTGTTGGGGCAGGCTCACTGGTACTGGGCCGTCGTAGGGGCAGGCGAAGGCGCCGGAGATATAGGTGCGGGTGGCAATCCCGTCTTCCCTGGCCGCCGCAATAATGGTCTCACAGCTCTGCGCGGCCTGCTCCAGGCTCATGCGCAGGTTGCGTTCGTTGAAGGAATCCGTGGTGGACAGCACCAGCGCTACCGTGGGGTAGCCTGCTTCTTTGGCCAGCTGATAGCCCTTCAGGTTGGGGATCAGAGCCGTGTAGTGCAGGTCGTCACCCTGTGGCAGCAGAGGGGTCAGCGCGGCGGCGTCGGCCATCTGAGGGATCGCCTTGGGACTGACAAAGCTCACCGGCTCCAGATAGCGCATACCGGCATCCACCAGTAGCTGGGCCAGCCGGGCCTTGCTGTCCGTGTCCACGGTAACCGGTTGATTCTGAAGGCCGTCGCGGAGGCCCACTTCGTTGATGATTGCCTGGTCTGCCATTTGCGTTGCCGTGCTGCCAATAAAGAGGCGGACAGTTTGCCACCGTCGCCGGTCTGGCGCGAGTGGCCAGAACTGACAGGTTCTTGGTGGTTTCGGTTTTCAGTTCCCGGCTCGCCTGTGGCAACAATGGCACCCGAATATCGACAACAATCGGGAGCCAACCATGAGCAGCCTGCCGGATTGCGCCATGCTCAAGCATGTACACCACAGCGCCTACCGTTGCCGTGATGCGGAGCAGACCCGCTGGTTTTACGAGGATGTGCTGGGCCTGCCGCTGACCATGGCCATGGTCTTCGACGAAGAGCCGGGCACCGGGCGCAAGATCGACTACATGCACCTGTTCTTCAAGATGGGCGATGACAACTTCATCGCCTTCTTCGATGCCCCGGATGGTGCCGACGAAAAACTGTTCCGCCCGCGCAGCGCCTTTGACTTGCACCTGGCCTTTGAAGTGGATACCCGGGAAGAACTGAAAGCCTGGCGCCGCCGCATCAACCAGGCCGGCCGCCCCTGCTTTGGGCCCATCGACCATGATTTTATCCACTCCATCTATTTCTTCGACCCCAACGGCATCCCGCTGGAAATCACCATCAAGGATGCCAGCTATGAGGCGGTAGTGGCGGAAGACGCGGCCAACGCCCACAGCGTGCTCAAGGCATGGACCGAAAAGACCCGTGCCCTGAAAGAGCAGACCTTCGGTGCCGACGCCCTGGACCTGCGTGGCATCGACATGAGCAAGGCGGACTTCTCCAGGATCAAGAACGCCAGCAACAAGGACGCGCCGCAATGAGCAAACACTATGACCGCACCCCCTATCTGGTGACTTTCACTGAGCCATCCCGTTTCAAGGATACCTACGCCGGCCCCATGGATCTGGTGGCGCTGGAGTCCCATTTGCTTACCCCGAAAAGCGGCCCGGGCAAGACCGTGGTGATCTCCATGCACCCGGTGGGGGGCGGTGCCTACCTGCCCATGGTCTCGGCGCTGGCCAAAGCGGGGCTGTCGGTGATCTATTGCAACAGTCGCTACCGGGGCGCCGACAGCGCCCTGCTGATGGAAAAGGTGGTGGCGGATCTGGGGGCCTGCGTGCGCGATGCCAAAGAGCGCCTCGGGTTTGAAAAAGTGGTGCTGGCGGGCTGGTCCGGCGGCGGCTCCCTGAGTCTGCTTTACCAGGCGGAAGCGGAAGATCCGCAGATCACCGACACCCCGGCGGGAGACCCCTACGACCTGACCGCCCGGAAACTGATCCCCGCCGACGGCATCATGCTGCTGGCCGCCCATGTGTCCCGCGCCATTACCATGACCGAATGGTTGGACCCGTCCGTGCTGGATGAAAGCGATCCGGAGCATCGGGACCGGGAGCTGGATATTTATCATCCGGACTGCCCCAACCAGCCACCCTACAGCGAGGCATTCGTGGCCCGGTTCCGCCAGGCGCAGATCGACCGCAACCGGCGCATCACCGGTTGGGTGAAAGAGAAACTGGCGGATTTTCGAAACCGCGGTCTGCCCAACGAGGAATACGGCTTTATCGTCCATCGCACCATGTGCGACGTCCGTTGGCTGGACCCGCAGCAAGACCCCAATGAACGCCCGCCGGGGACCTGTTATCTGGGCGACCCGCGAACCGTCAACAACGGCCCGGTGGCCCTAGCCCGTTTCAACACCCTGCGCGGCTGGCTGAGTCAGTGGAGCTATGACGATTCCCGCGCCAATGGCCCGGCCTGCGCCGGGCGCATCCGCGTGCCCGCCCTGGTGATTGGTAATACCGCAGACAATGCCTGCACCCCCAGCCATACCCGCCGGCTCTTCGACGGGTTCCAATCAGGGCAGGCCACCCTGCGCCAGGTGGCCGGTGCCAACCACTATTACTTCGGGCAGAACGACAAACTGGCCGAGGCGGTGGCGCACTGCACTGCCTGGCTGCAAGAGCAGGGGCTGCACTAGGTTGGCGTGGTTTCTTTCTGTGGGAAGCGATGTTCACATCGCGAAGAAGCCGGCACGGCCTGAATCAGGACCCTTTCGCGATGTGAACATCGCTTCCCGCAGTGCGGCTGAGAATTGCCTTTGCGCGGTGATTGCCGACCAATTGTGAATTCTCTTCACACCTTGTCTGACAGTCATACCAGCGACGCGTCATCCGCCCTGGCACTGGCCTAGCGTCGGTAAAAACAACAATGGAGTAATCACGGGATGGGTCTGATCATTTTTCTTCTGGCGCTGGCGGTACTCACCACAGTGTCCATCACCCTGCTGTTCTATGTGTGCTGGTTCTACGATCGTCGCAGCTTTCCCGAGCAGGCACAGCTTCCCGATGAGCAACCGCTGCGTCTGTTGCCGACCGCGGTGGGGATCATCAAGGAAGCCGCCAGCCTCACCGTGCTGGTATTCAGCTACCCGTTGCGGCTGATCCACGACGCCTCGCCGGTGCGCAGCCGCCACCACGGGGAGACCCCGGTGATTCTGGTGCACGGCTACGGCGGTAACAGCGCCAACTTCCTGCTCATGCAGTGGCGGCTGAAATGGCGCGGTTGGGGCAATGTGTACTCGGTGAGCTACACCCCACCGCACATCAACGCTCGCAAACTGGCCCAGCAGGTCAACGACCATGTGGAGCGAATCCTCGCCTCCACCGGCGCGAAAAAAGCCCATATCGTCTGCCACTCCATGGGTGGGCCGCTTACCCGCTACGCCCTGAAAAACCTGGGCCTGGCCGGCAAGATCGACCGGGTGATCACCCTGGGCAGCCCTCACTACGGCTCGCGCATCGCCGGCCTGTTTCCGGCCCAGGGCTCTGCCGCGCAGATGCGCTACCAGAGCCCCTTTGTGCAGGAGCTGGCGGAAGGCGGCGGTTGCCCCGGCGATGCACGCTTCTTCTCCATTTACTCCAACCTGGACAACTTCGTGCTGCCGGTATCCACCGCGGTGCTGGATGGTGCTGAAGCCAATATCAACGTCCCGTATCTGGGTCACTGCGCCCTGCTGTACAGCAATCGGGTGCTGGATCAGGTGGAGCGTTGCCTGTTATCGCCGAAGCCGGAGATTTGATCCGCGACAATGTTGCATTAGCGATTGGCTGGGATCATGGTTAAAGCAGGAGAACAGAAAACCGTGATGCAACAGAGGGAGCGAAATCATGAGTGAATACGGTGCAACGGTTGCCTGGCATCTCAAGCCGGGCGCGTCGTTCGATTACGAACACTTCAACCGGGAACACGAATGGACCTTCGCCGGTGGCGAAGTGGTGCAGGCCTCGGCCTCACCGGAATATTTCGGCTGCGGTAACCGGGTGAACCCGGACGAGGCGGTCATTGCCGCCACCTCCAGCTGTCATATGCTCACCTTCCTGTCGATCGCGGCCAAGCAGGGTCTCAAGGTGCTCAGTTACATCGACCAGCCTGCCGGCACTGTGGAAAAGGCCGGCGATGGGCACATGGCTATCACCCGTATCGTGCTGCGCCCGCGGGTGGTGTTCGATGATGGCCAGGAACCGGATGCCGCTGCGATGGACAAGCTCCACGCCAGTGCACACCGCAACTGTTTCGTGGCCAATTCCCTCAAGGCCGAGATCAGCATCGAGCCGATCTGACCTAACCCATCGCTCCTGCAGCGGGGAAGTCCGTTGCAGGAGCGTCCTCGGCAGGGCGCGACGCAATGTTAACGCCCGGGGAAGCGGTATACAGCGGACCGGACAGTCACTCGCGGATGATGTTGCCTTCACACCGTGCCGCTAGAATGTTGGCCATAGATTCGCTGGCCCCCTGTCCGGGGGCGGTGCCGTTGACCAACAGGACTGTCTGAAATGCTTGATCAAAACGAAATCGAACTGTTCCGCGACAACGTCAAAAAATTCCTCGAAAACGAAGTGGCCCCGCACTACGACCAGTGGGAAAAAGCCGAAATGTTCCCCCGTGAGCTGTGGAACAAGCTGGGCGAGAATGGCCTGCTGTGCGTGGACGTGCCGGAAGAGTACGGCGGCTTTGGCGCCAACTTCCGCTTGTCAGCGGTGATCGTGGAAGAAGCCTCCCGCGCCGGTTACGGTGCCCTGGCCTCCAACATCTCCGTGCACTCCGATATCGTTGCCCCCTACATCCTGCACCTGGGCACGGAAGAGCAGAAACAGACCTGGCTGCCGAAAATGGTCAGCGGTGAAGCCGTAGGTGCCATCGGCATGACCGAGCCCGGCGCCGGTTCCGACCTGCAGGGCATGAAAACCCGTGCCGACAAGGACGGCGATGGCTACAGCATCAGCGGCCAGAAAACCTTCATCACTAATGGCCAGCACTGCGACGTCATCGTACTCGCCACCAAGACTGACCCCAATGCCGGCTCCAAAGGCATGACCCTGTTCACCGTGGACTGCTCCCTGCCGGGCTTCGCTCGTGGTCGTAATCTGGAAAAAATGGGCCACCACGCTGCGGACACCTCCGAGCTGTTCTTCGAAAACGTGAAAGTGGGCGCCGACCAGATCCTCGGCGGTGAAGGCAAAGGCTTCGCCAACCTGATGAACGAACTGCCCCGCGAACGCCTGATCCTGGCCCTGGGTGCCATCGCTGCCTGCGAAGGCATGATCGAGCGCACCATCGAATACACCAAAGAGCGCCAGGCTTTCGGCAAGCCGATCTCCAGCTTGCAGAACACTCGCTTCGTGCTGGCAGACCTGCACGCCCAGGTGGTGGTTAACCGCGCCTACGGCGAGCAGTGCATCGACCAGTATGACCGTGGCGAACTCACCGCCACCAATGCCTCCATTGCCAAGCTCACCACCACCGAGCTGCAAGGTGTGGTCGCCGACAAATGTCTGCAGCTGTTTGGTGGTTACGGCTACATGCAGGAATACCCCATCTCCCGCGACTACGTGGATGCCCGCATCCAGCGCATCTATGGCGGCACCAGCGAAATCATGAAAGAAATCATCTCCCGGGAAATTATCGGGCGATAAATCCTCAAGATTTCAGCACCAAAAAAACGCGGCTACGGCCGCGTTTTTTTATGCCCGCGGCCTTATCCCTTGTAGGAGCTATGCTCGCATGGCGAACCTCAATCCACAGGGCGTGCTCCCAACTCCCCCATGCTCAACAGATGGGTCATTCTGGCTTGTAGGATATGGCTTACAGAAAATGCTAACTGGTTGATATAAAGTGGATTTGTAATTTGCCAAAAAGCACGCTAGTACTGGCATTATGTCGAACGTTCGCGATTTTTCAGTTGGGATATGCTCTCAATATGGTGGTAAGTCACTAACCAATATCAAATTATTCGTGGCCAATGTGATAAGCCAAAAATAATTATGTCGAATTGAGTTAAGTCGATTCGTTCGTCTTAATACGCTGTTATGAGCTGATGGAGTGGTGATGGAGCAGTTCGAAATTTATCTGGTTTATGCCGGCCATGCAGCCATCTTTGCCAGCACCGTTTGGGTAATAATATCCGGACGGGTGATGATTGGTTTTCTGCTCTTAACAGGGTTCATTCTTGTGGGGCAGTACGGATATGTTGCTCCAAATATGCCGAGCGATATAGGGGATTGTTGGGCTACAGGTCATTCATACTACGAGTGCTTACCATTCTGGTATAAGTTGTCTGCACATCTTTCTCAACTGGGGATGTTTGTTGTTGCAATTGGTATTTTTCAGATTAGTAGGTCGGGCGCTCATAACAAGAAGATGCACAGCGACAAGCGCGTGATCTAGGCGTTAACTTGGAAATGGTTCCAATGGGATTTCGTCAGGCGAAATGGATGGGCGTGATTGTATTTTTGGCTATTTATGCAGTTGCTCTCTATTTTCAATCTGCCACTGCGTCACTGCACGATAGGTATCAGCCTGGAATCGAGTTTCTTCAGATGTTGGTGAGTCCTGCGCTGATGCTAATTGTAAGTGCCTTTCTTGCGTTTATGATTACCTCAAGGCGTTATCGTTCATTCTTGAAATCTGCTTATCTTGGTTGCGCTGTTATTGGTGTTCTTCTGGGTGCTTTTGTCTTTTTTCATGAGTCCAGAGCTTCAAATTGGGCTTCCCCGGAGGGCCGGACAATGTTGAATACTTTGCATGCATCTCTATTTAGTCCAAGTTTTTCCAATCGGTCGGTAGTGGTGGTGCTAGGAAATGCACTTTTTTCTTTCGCTCTGCTCGGTTGGTTCTTGTTCTTGGGGCGGCGGGATAAACCTTCTAGTATCAATTTTGAACCGCGAAAGAAAGCATATTAACTAAGGCTGCAACGTGAAAAAGAGAAAATTGCCCGAAATGATGAAGTCTGCGTTACTTACAATTTTTCTGGTTGTGGTCACCGGGTGCACAAATGTGACGGGTGATGCTCCCAGGATAATTTCTTCTCTGTCAGATGAGCGACTTAGAACAGATCATTTGTTTGCTACTGCGGATACATTTTTCTCCGAAGCGGGCTATGCTTGTAACACTGATGCGGAGGCTGGGCAGTTTCGCTGCTCCAGAGAGCTTCGGGATCTTTATATTCACCAGACAACCGCCGAGGTGAATATTTACCCAGTCGATGAGGAAGACAAGACCCACAGAATGATCGCGACCCGCTGGGATGAGGGGCTGATTCCCGGTGAGCTGATTTCCAATACCTATGCCAACGATGACGTTGAGGCGTTCTGTGTCTTTCTCGCCAGCGAGAAGCTTGGTCGTTGTAGTGACTATAAGGGCTGAAAGCCTGCCGGCCTGATCTGCAAGTGTCAGGATAATCCTGACTGTATCAACGGTAGTGCGATGTTGGCGCTTTGCCAGCAAAGCGCCAACGGGGGGGGGATGCCCTCAGTCTGGTGTTTCTTCCTGGGTTCAATCATCCCCATCTTCCCGAGCCTTGCATCCCTTCACTTTCGTCACCGTGAGCGACATTCGCGATCGAATGATCGCTCCCACGGTCATGTCTGAGCGATGACGACGTAGCGCAGGGGGCCGCCGGGGGTGAGAGCGTTGAAGGGGTAGCAAGTAATCAGGATCAGCTGCCGGTCGTTGCGGGGGATCTGTAATGGGTGCGCCTGACTGTCGACGACTTCCTGGCTGCTGACCTGGAAGCGTTGCCTGGCGCCGTCGGCCCGTTGCACTGTGAGCGAATCGCCGTTTTCCAGGGTCTCCAGAAAGGCAAAGTGAGTATCCCGGTGGCCGGCCAGCGTCAGGGCCTGGTCGCTGCCGATGCCGCCGGCCAGTCGGCCGGGGCCGAAGGCCAGGGCTTCGCCACTGGTGCTTTCCAGTACGTAAAGGGTTTTGCCGGCGGGGGTGGTAAGGCGTGCTACCGGCCAGGTGTCTGCCCAGGGCCAGGGGCGCTGGGGTGCGCCCTGGCTCAAGGTGGTTTGCCAGGCATGGGCGATCAGGTGTTGTGCCAGCCAGGCTTTGCCGTCCAGCCACCCGGCCCAGCCTAGCAGCCCCAGCAGAGCCGCCAGGCTGGCTGCCAGCAATCCTCGTTCAAGCCGTGCCATGGTTCAGCCTCCGCTGACGAAGCCAGAGCAGGAGACAGACGATCATCATCAAGCCTGCCAGCCGCCATAACAGGGGTGCCGGTGTTGCGGTGCTGGGCCAGGCGGTGCCATGAGGTGCCTGGTTGCGGACGGTGTCTTGCAGCAGGGGTTCATAAGCCGGGCGGGAGACGGTCTCTTCCACGGCGATAAAGCTGGTGTAGCGGCTTACCAGTTGATGGCGCAGCGCTACCGCTGTGATCTGCGGGGCGATATCCGTTTCCGGGGCACCCAGGGTGATGCGGTCCATCAGGTCGGCGATCTTGCGGCGGGCCCACAGGCTGGCGGTGCCCGGGTGGTTGCTGGTGGCGGGCAGGGTGACCGGCTGTTGCCAGTGTTTGTCGCTGTAGCCGCTGACGGTGATCTGGTCCGCGGGGCCGGAGAGCTTCATGGCCACCAGCAGTGGCTCGCCGGCGTACAGGTCCGGCAGTTTTTGCGGCCAGTGTTCGGCGACGATGCTGTCCGGGAGCGCTACCTGCAGGTTGCGCATCAGCGGTGACTCCAACCGGCGGAACAGGGTGTCCATGCCCTGCTGTACCTGGTTCTGGTCGTTGATGTAGGTAAAGCTGCCGCGGCCGAACTGGGCGGCGCGGGTCATGAAGTGGCTGTTGGGAGCGGAGCCGATGCCCACGGTGAACAGGCGCGCTTCGCCGAGCTGTTGGTGCAGGGCCTGGAAGATGCCGTTCTCGTTGCCCACGGCGCCGTCGGTGATAAAGATCACCTGGCGCAGGTAGCCGTCACTGGTGGGTTGGCCCAGGGTGGCGCTGAGGGCGGGTAGCATGTGGGTGCCGCCGCTGGCCTGCAGGCTGTCCACGAAATCTTGCGCCTGTTGGCGGCTGCTGTCGTTGACGGTGGCGGGTTGTTCAAACAGCAGGGTGTGCTGGCTGTCGAAGTCGGTGATGTTGAAGCGGTCGCCGGGCTTCAGGCGTTGCAGGGCCAGTTGCAGGCTGGCCTTGGCCTGGCGCATGGGGGCGCCGCCCATGGAGCCGGAGCTGTCGATGATAAACAGGGTTTCCCGGGGCAGGGTGGTCGCCTGGCCGGTGTCCGGCGGGACCACCATCAGCAGGGCATAGTGCTCGCCGTCGATTTGCTCATAAAAACTGGTGGCCAGAGGTTCGCCGGTGTCTTCCAGTTCCCAGTTGAGCAGCAGGTCCCGGTCCATGGGCACGGGTCCGGCTTTCGGGGTGATGGTGTAGCGTCGTCCGTGGCGTTGTGAGTGGATGGCGTGGCTGGGGCTGCCCAGGGTTGCCAGGCGGTTGCCGGCGTCCAGATCAATATGGATGGACGCGGTGCCGGCCTCGGCGGTGCCGCCGGGGTTCGCCACCGTATTGCGCAGCAGGGAATCCAGCGGATGGGGCATTTCCGTGGCTGGGGTGAAGCGAGGCGTCAGTGTCAGTGGCAGGCGCAACTGGAAGCGGCGTCCGTCCACGTCCAGGGTCTGCTGGTAATGCAGTTCCACCTGCACGGTTTCGCCGGGGGCGATATTGGCCACGGCGGTGCTAAACAGGTTGGGACGTTGCTGGCTGACCAGGCTGGCTTTCTTGCCGCTGGCCCGGGCCTGACGGTAGGTCTTTTCCGCTTCGGCCTTCCTGTCGATGCGACCGACGATGCGCCTGTCGCCAATAGTCAGCACCATGCCGTCCACGGCGGCGTTTTCCGGCAGCGGGAACAGGTAGCGGCCTTCACGGAACTGCTGGCTGGGGTTGTGAAAACGTTGCGTCAGCGTGACCCGTGCCAGCGGGCCGCTGACAGTGATCTGGGCATCAGTATCCAGCAGAGTGGCGGCGGTGATGTCTCCCTGGTCATCGGCCAGCAGCAAGGCGCCGGTGGCGGCTTCATCCTGCCAGTGTTGCCAGTCCGCCTGGGCGCTGAGAGTCAGTAACAGTAGCGAGAAGAAAAGCGTCAGTTTCATGGTGGCCTCCTTGTGATGGGGGCCAGCATGGCAAGGGGATAAGGGGGATTTGTGGGGATTGCGTGGGGAAGTCAGTTACAAGCTTCAAGCCGCAAGCTACAAGGAAAACAAAGTGCAGTTTAACCGTTGTATGTGTGGCTCAGGGTGAGAGCCTCTTGCTTGCAGCTTGCAGCTTGCAGCTTGCAGCTTGCAGCT
>NZ_JABURH010000099.1:19339-23919 GCF_014762765.1 Alcanivorax sp. | reverse complement strand
CAGGACGAGCTGGCGTGGAAATCCCACCAGAACCTGGCCAAGTCCTATGAAGATGGCTGGCAGGATGACCTGATCACCCCGTTCAAGGGTCTGGAGCGCGACAACAACATGCGCGGCGATTCCACCCTGGAAAAACTTGCCACCCTGAAGCCTTGCTTCGGCGGCCCGGACGGCACCATGACCCCGGCCAACTCCACCCCGCTGACCGACGGTGCCTCCACGGTACTGCTGGCCACCGAAGAGTGGGCCAAAGAGCGTGGCCTGCCGGTACTGGCCTACCTGACCATCGGTGAAGCCGCTGCCGTGGACTTCATCGGCAAGAAAGAAGGCCTGCTGATGGCACCGGCCTACGCCGTACCGAGCATGCTGGACAAGCTGGACCTGACCCTGCAGGACTTCGATTTCTACGAAATCCACGAAGCCTTCGCGTCCCAGGTACTGTCTACCCTGAAAGCCTGGGAAGACGAGACTTTCTGCAAAGAGCGTCTGGGTCGCAAGAAAGCCCTGGGCAGCATCGACCGTAGCAAGCTGAACGTGAAAGGCTCCTCCCTGGCAGCCGGTCACCCGTTCGCTGCCACCGGTGGCCGTATCATCGCCAATGCTGCCAAGCTGCTGAACGAAAAAGGCTCCGGCCGCGCACTGATCTCCGTGTGTGCCGCTGGCGGTCAGGGCGTGGTAGCGATTCTCGAGAAGTAATCGCTGGCATGACTCAAAAAAACCGGCCTTCGGGCCGGTTTTTTTATGCCTGGAGAACACGAATAGCGCCCCGGCCTTGATATGACACCCGGACAGTTTCAGGCGTACTCTTGTACTGCTCATGCACATGGAACGGTGGATTGATTAATGCAATGGTTATCCTTTTATGAACCGGTAAATCATCTTAAATCTGTTGCGGAAAACGTCTGGATTGCGGATGGCGGTATTACTGCCATGGCCATGTATGGGGTGCATATTCCCTTTACCACTCGTATGACTGTGGTGCGGTTGAATGACGGCCAATTGTGGGTGCATTCCCCCATTGCATACACGCCAGAACTGGCGGCCCAGTTAGACGCATTGGGCGAAGTCTCTCATCTGGTGTCACCCAACATGATTCATTATGCCCATATCCCGGGCTGGGCGGAGCATTATCCCAATGCGCGTACCTGGGCTTCACCCGGAGTCAGGGAGCGGGCGCAGGGGCAGGGAATTGATGTGTGGTTTTCTGATGATCTGGGGGATGACCCCTCAGAGGCCTGGTATGAAGAAATAGACCAGCTGCGTTTTCGTGGCAGTTCGGTAATGGAGGAAATGGTGTTCTTCCACCGCCCCAGCCGTACTCTTATCGTGACCGATCTGATCGAAAACTTTGATCCGGCCAAGGTACATTGGGCCTATCGGGGTCTGTTGCGTCTTACTGGTGTCGTCGCTCCCCATGGTCAGGCTCCGCTGGATTACCGGTTTACTTTCCGCGGGCGCAAGAAGCAGGCAAGGGCATGTTTTGAGGCCATGCTGGGCTGGCAACCGGAGCGTATCCTGCTGGCCCATGGTAACTGGATTCAACATGATGGAACGGCCGCCTTGAAGCGGGCGTTTCGCTGGTTGGATTAAGGTCGTGAAAGGGCGGCCATGATGAGCGCCACGGATTGCTCGCTGACCGCCTCTATATCTTCCCGGTTCACATAAATGCCGTCGATCAACAGGCGGCACAGGCCGTGTACGGTGGCCCAGCTGGCCTGGGCCACGCGCAATGGATCGGTATTGGCGGGAAGCCGGCCCTGGAGCTGGCTGCCCAGCCGCTCGGCGTAATTGCGGAAGCTGCGATAGGCCACCGCCTTCAGTTCCTCGGTGGGTTGCCCGCTTTTCCAGATGGTGCGGCCGAACATCAGCTCATACTGTTCCGGGTGTTCGGTGGCAAAGCGAAGGTACTCGCGGACAAAGTGTTGAATCCGCTCTTTCGAGCCTTCCCCCTGCAACTGACGGCCGATCATCTCGTCCAGCTGGTTGAATGCCTGAGTCGCCAGGGCACAGAGCAAGGCATTCTTGTCACGGAAGTGATGGTAGGGTGCGGTACGAGAAACCCCGGCCCGTTCCGCCAGCTTGCGCAGGGACAGGCCGTCAATACCGTCCTCGTCAAGCAGCCGGTTGGCTTCCCGGAGCAAGGTGGAATGCAGGTCGCCGTGGTGATAGCGCGCGGGTCGTGACATGGTAAATCCAGTTGCAAGTTGAAAGTGGCAAGTTACAACGCGCTGCAAAGCTGGCAGCAGACTAGCAGCCGGTTACGCGAACAAGCTGGTTTGGGCGCGGGCAGGGTGGTGCTGGTTATTGCCACACAGATGCCGCGTTGACACTTTCAACTTGTAACTTGCCTGGGTAGTTTCAGCAATAATCTTGACAGTGTCAAAATAAGCCATTAACTTGACGCCGTCCAGATAATTAACGCGTAGCCATCTTTGGTGACGATACGGAGCACACACCATGACAGCCGACCGCTATTCCAACCTGCTTTCCCCCCTGGATCTGGGCCATACCCAGCTCAAGAACCGGGTGATCATGGGGTCCATGCACACCGGTCTGGAAGACCGTTTCTGGCAATTTCCCAAGCTCGCGGCTTACTTTGCCGAGCGTGCCCGTGGTGGTGTTGGCTTGATTGTTACCGGTGGCTTCAACCCGAACAAGAAAGGGTGGTTCTACCCGTTCTCCGGGCTGTTCAACAATCGTTTTGACGTGATGAACCACCGCAAGGTGACCGATGCGGTGCACCGGGAAGGGGGCAAGATTGCCTTGCAGGTGCTCCACGCCGGCCGCTACAGCTACCACCCGTTCTCCCGTTCTGCCTCGGCGATCAAGAGCCCGATCAACCCGTTCAAGCCCAAGGCAATGTCTACCAAAGAGGTGGAGCAGACGGTGAAGGATTTTGCCCACACGGCTTACCTGGCCAAGAAAGCTGGCTATGACGGTGTGGAGATCATGGGTTCCGAAGGCTATCTGATTAACCAGTTCACCGCGCCGCGCACCAACAAGCGCAAGGACAAATACGGCGGCAATGCAGAAAACCGTCGTCGCTTCCCGGTGGAAATCGTGCGCGAAACCCGCAAGCGTTGTGGTGATGATTTCATCATCATGTTCCGCATGTCGGTGATTGATCTGGTGCCGGAAGGCTCCACCCGTGAAGAAGTGCTTGATCTGGCCAAGGAGCTGGAAGCAGCCGGTGCCAGCCTGCTGAACTCCGGTATCGGCTGGCACGAGGCCCGGGTACCTACCATCGTGACTTCTGTGCCCCGGGCCGCCTTCGCCGAAGCCACCCGTCAGGTGAAAGAGGTGGTATCCATTCCGGTGGTGGCTTCAAACCGCATCAATGATCCGGACGTGGCGGAAGAGATTCTCAAGAGCGGTCAGGCAGATGCGGTGTCCATGGCCCGTCAGTTGCTGGCGGACCCGGACTTCGTGAGAAAGACCGAGCAGGGCAAGGCTGACGAGATCAATACCTGCATCGCCTGTAACCAGGCCTGTCTGGATCACACCTTCCAGCTCAAGCGGGCGTCCTGTCTGGTCAATCCCCGTGCCTGCCACGAAACCGAACTGTTGTACCTGCGTACTGCCAAGCCGAAGAAGGTGGCGGTTGTCGGCGCTGGCCCGGCGGGATTGTCCTGTGCCACGGTGGCGGCAGAGCGGGGTCATGATGTCACCCTGTTTGATCAGGCCGGCGAAATCGGTGGCCAGTTCAATATGGCCAAGGTGATCCCGGGCAAGGAAGAGTTCCACAACACCATTCGCTATTTCGGCAAGCGTATCGAAAACACCGGCGTCACCCTGAAGCTCAACACCCGGGTGGAAGTGGCGGACCTGCAGGCACAGGGCTTTGACGAAATCGTTATCGCCACCGGTGTGCTGCCGCGTACGCCGGGTATCCCCGGCATTGATCATCCCAAGGTGTTGTCCTATGTGGATGTGCTGCGTGGCAAGGCCCAGGTGGGTGAAAAAGTGGCGGTAATCGGTGCCGGTGGTATCGGTTTTGATGTGTCCGAGTTCCTGGCCGAGCATCCCCGCGATGGCGAGCAGCCTTTACCGGAATGGATGAAGGAGTGGGGCGTGGACATGGATAGCGATGCCCGAGGTGGCCTGGTGGAGCCGGAGGTGGAGAAACCCGCCCGGCAGATCACCTTGCTGCAACGCAAGCCGACGCCGCTGGGCAAGGACCTGGGCAAGACTTCCGGCTGGGTACATCGCGCCACCCTGAAATCCCGCAACGTGGACATGTTGAAAGGCTGTAGCTACGAGAAAATCGATGACGCTGGCCTGCATATCAAGATCGGTGAGGAAAGCCGGGTGCTGGATGTGGACCACGTGGTGATCTGTGCCGGCCAGGAATCCCTGCGCGAGCTGTATCAGGAAGAAGCGAAAAACTTCCACCTGATCGGCGGCGCTGACCTGGCTGCAGAGCTCGACGCCAAACGTGCAATCCGCCAGGGCGCGGAAGTCGCCGCTGCGCTGTAAGGATGGGATGTAGGGGCGGCGCACAGAGAGCGCCGCTCCTACAAAAAAAGCCCTTGCCGGGAAAACCTGGCAAGGGCTTTTTTTGTTTTTCGCTATTAATTATT
>NZ_JABURH010000099.1:0-19279 GCF_014762765.1 Alcanivorax sp. | reverse complement strand
TTAATTATTAACTGCTTTTCAGCTATTTGCCCGCAGCCGCCGGGTCTTGAAACTGCCGATACCCATCTCCGTGACCACCTTGAACAACGACAGCAACACGCTCTCATCCGGTTTCGGATCCTGCCCTTTACCCATTCGGTGCAGCTGACGGGAAAACCAGGAGACTTCCATCATGGCCATTTCGTCGATCATCTTGATGCCTGTCTTGCGCGGTGTAACCCGGCTGATGACGCCTTCCTGCCCGGCGAGTATGCGATTGGCCAGGTCCGGTTCCACCGCCAGGGGGCGAGCAATACCGACCAGGTCGGTGGCGCCGCTTTCCACGGCGTGCGCCATGGCCTGGGCCGAGCGGAAGCCGCCAGTCACCATCAGCGGTGTGGAGACCCGCTGGCGAATGGCCTGGGCGTAATCGAGGAAATAAGCTTCTCGTTTAACCGTGCTTTCGCGAACGCCCCTGGCGCCGGCCATGGCCGGGTTTTCGTAGTTGCCGCCGGAAATCTCCAGCAGATCCAGACCTTCATTGGCCAGGGTTTCCGCTACGGTCATGGATTCTTCTTCGGTGAAACCGCCACGCTGGAAATCCGCGGAGTTGAGTTTGATGCTGACCGGGTAATCCGGGCCAACGGCAGCACGGATGGCACGGTAAATCTCCAGCGGGAAACGCATGCGGTTTTCCAGGGATCCGCCCCATTTGTCAGTGCGGCGGTTGTGGTGGCCGGACAGGAACTGGCTGACCAGATAGCCGTGGGCGCCATGGATCTGTACGCCGGTAAAGCCGGCTTTCTTCGCCAATGCCGAGCTGGTAGCGAAACGACGGATGATGTCGAAGATTTCGTCTTCGGTGAGCGCCCGCGGTGTCTTGAAGGCGCTTTTGAGTTCCTTACCGAAAGGAACAGCAGAGGGAGCCAGGGTGTCACCGCTGGCGAGCATGCGCGGGATTTGTTTGCCCGGATGATTGAGCTGTACCCAGATATCATTGCCCTGGCTCTTGCCGGCATCGGCCCAGCGTTTCAGCAGGGCCATGTCTCGTTCGTCTTCCAGAACCACGTTACGGGGTTCACCGGTGTGGTTGCGGTCAATCATGATGTTGCCGGTAATCAGCAGCCCGGTGCCGCCCTGGGCCCAGCGGCCATAGAGTCGCTCCAGGGCCGGGGTGACATGATTATCGATGGTGCCCAGCGCTTCGCTCATGGCAGATTTGGCGAAGCGATTCTTCAGCGTTGTTCCGCAGGGCAGGGCCAGTGTTTGCCCGAGAGTGTCCGCGTGGCTCACGATTGTCCTCCAGCGACCTGTGCAGGTCAGCAGCTATATAGTTTGATGATGGTCAAACTATAAGTTAGTTTTATACCCGTCAAACTATTTTGTGGGGAGGTGCCGGTTTTGGCACGGAAAGACATATCGGAGAGTTCAGCGGATCAGTTGGCAGCGGCCTTTCGTGCCCTGTCCAACCCTAACCGCTTGCGTATCTATCAAGCGATTCTGGAGCACTGTCGCGCCCATGGTCATGCGGATCTGGCGAAAGTGCCGGCGGGTTGTGCCTTTGGGGATTTCATGCAGCGCCTCAATATCGGTGCACCCACGGTATCCCACCATGTACGTGAGCTGGCCGAAGCAGGACTTATCCGGGTGGAAAGGGAAGGGCGGCGACGTTATTGCCATGCCCAGCCGCAAATGCAGGCAACCCTGGCGCAGTTTTTTGAAATCTGAAGGGAGCGTGAAATGACAGCGGACCAGTGGGCCCTGTGGGGCTGCGGTATTTTCTTTCTGACCGGTCTGCTGACCGGGGTGTGGAAGTATTGGCAGGTAGCCAACAGTGAAAAGGGCAGGGCGCATTACTACGTGGATGTGGCGCACCGGGCCAGCCTGATGTATGCGTTTGCCTGTCTGGTGCTGGAGCGCTTTGCGCTGCTCAGTGTCTGGGACGACTGGATCAATACGCTGGCGGTGCTGGCGAGCCTGCTGTTTTTTGGCCTGGCCATTGGCAGTTATATTCTCCACGGTTTTCTGCAGGACACCCGTAACCAGTTGCAACGGCCCCACCGGCTGGGCGGCGGTAGTGTGCCGGAGTTGGCCATGTCCGTGTTCATGGTGTCGCTGATCGTGGCCGAGGTGGGTGGTTTCGCGGTGCTGTTTGCCGGGTTTGTGATGCGTTGAGGCCACGCCCGTGATGGGCGTGGCGTCTGCCGGGGTCAGGCCAGGCGGTTTTTCTCGGCGATCTGGCCGTTGAGAGTCCAGAAGTCGTAGAGGATACCGAGCCCGAACAGGCCTGCGGTGAGCAGGTAGATAATGCCGGTGATCACCTTGCCCATGTAAAAGCGGTGAATACCGAAAATCCCCAGGAAGGTAAGCAGAATCCAGCCGATGTTGTAATCGATACTGCCGGGTTCGTAGCGTTCGTCCGCCGCATCGTCCATGCCTGGAATCAGGAACAGATCAATGATCCAGCCGATGAAAAACAGCCCCAGCGTGAAAAACCAGATGGTGCCGGTGATCTGGCGGCCATAGTAAAAGCGGTGGGCGCCCATGAAACCGAAAATCCACAGCAGATAGCCAATTACCTTACTGTGCGTGTCTGGGTTTTGCATTTTTATTATCCTCGTTTAAAGATCGACTTTCAGCGCTGCGCTGGCGGCATTGGCCTTGTCGCGAGCTTGCTGGATGGATTCGCCTCGCGCCAGAGCGACCCCCAGGCGGCGGCTGCCTTTCACTTCCGGCTTGCCGAACAGGCGCACTTCCGTTTCCGGTTGGGCCAGGGCCTTGTCAAGCCCACTGTAACGCATCTCAGTGGATTCGCCTTGCACCAGCAGTACCGATGAGGCGCTGGGGCCGAGCTGTTCAATGCCAGGAATCGGCAGGCCGAGGATGGCACGGGCATGCAGGGCGAATTCGGACAGGTTCTGGGAAAGCAGGGTGACCAGTCCGGTGTCATGGGGCCGCGGTGACACTTCGCTGAAGTAGACCTGATCCCCCTTGATGAACAGTTCCACACCGAAAATCCCCATGCCGCCCAGTGCTTCAGTGATGGCGCCGGCTACCTCCTGTGAGGCGTCCAGTGCCTTGTCGCTCATGGGTTGCGGTTGCCAGGATTCCTGGTAATCGCCATTTTCCTGACGGTGACCAATGGGCGAGCAGTAGGTGGTGCCATCCTGATGACGCACGGTGAGCAGGGTAATTTCGTAATCGAAATCCACGAAGCCTTCCACAATCACCCGGCCCTGGCCGGCACGGCCACCGGATTGGGCGTAGTCCCAGGCGGTCTGGATATCTGTTTCTGTTTTGACCGTGCTCTGGCCCTTGCCGGAGGAGCTCATTACCGGTTTGACCACACAGGGCAGGCCGATCTCGGCGACGGCCTGTTGATACTGCTCCAGGGTTTCCGCAAAACGGTATGGGGAGGTGGGCAGGGATAATTCCTCTGCCGCCAGCCGGCGAATACCTTCGCGATTCATTGTCAGCTTTGCTGCCCGGGCAGTGGGCACGACGGTAAAGCCTTCGCTTTCCAGCTGGACCAGTTCGTCGGTGGCGATGGCTTCGATCTCCGGCACGATCAGCGCCGGTTTCTCCCGTTCTACCAACTCGCGCAGGGCGACTCCGTCGAGCATGTTGATGACATGGCTGCGCTGGGCCACCTGCATCGCAGGGGCGTGGTCGTAGCGGTCCACGGCAATTACTTCGCAGCCATAACGGATCAGTTCGATGGCGACTTCCCGGCCCAGTTCGCCGCTGCCCAGCAGCATGACGCGGGTGGCGGTGTCGGTAAAAGGCGTTCCGATGGATGTCATAACAGCTCTCAGTGCGATTGATGGCATGATTGTAACGAAATGGGGTGCTGGTGCTAGGGCCGACTGCGACATACCATGGCCCCGCATTGATCAGGAAAGAGCCATGAACGACGAAATCTGGATGCAGCGGGCGCTGGAACTGGCCCGGCAGGGGGCCGAGGCGGGTGAAGTGCCAGTGGGGGCGGTGCTGGTTCGTGATGATCAGGTGCTGGGTGAGGGCTTCAATCAACCCATTACCAGCCATGACCCCACCGCCCATGCCGAGGTGGTGGCGCTACGGAACGCTGCAGATGCCGAACAGAATTACCGCTTACCGGGAAGCACGCTGTACGTGACCCTGGAGCCCTGCACCATGTGTTTTGGTGCCTTGGTGCATGCCCGTGTGGCGCGGTTGGTGTACGCGGCCAAAGAGCCCCGTGCCGGTGTCTGTGAGAGCCAGTTGCAGTTACCGCAGGTGGATTTTTATAACCACAAGCTGCTGGTGGAAGGCGGGCTGATGGAGGCGGAGAGTGCGGCCATGCTGAAGGCGTTTTTCGCGGCTCGCCGCAAGGGTTGAGATGGTGGGTAGGGTGCACTTCGCCTTAGGCTCAGTGCACCCTACGACGAAGAGCATAAAAAAAGGGCCGGCAAATGCCGGCCCTTTTTTGTTCAGGAAAGGCTCTTATTGGTACTGAGCTTCCTGGGTAGTGGCCTTCATGATGGCTTCTACGCGACGGTTCTCCGCGCGGCCTTCACTGGTGCCATTGTCGGCGATCGGCTTCTCTTCGCCGTAGCCTTCAGTGGTGATGCGGTCAGTGCTGATGTTGAACTCTTCCACCAGTACTTTCTTCACTGCATCAGCACGCTTCTTGGAGAGCGACTTGTTGTAGCTCGCTGCACCAGTGCTGTCGGTGTGACCTTCCAGTACCAGGTTGGCAGAGGGATACTTGCGCATCTCTTCAGCCAGACGCTCCAGCTCGGGGTAGGAAGTCTGACGCACTTCAGCCTTGTCCAGACCGAACTCAACGTACAGAGTTTCCTTAACGTCTTTTTCCAGGTACTTCTGACAGCCCTTATCGTCTACCAGGGCGCCTGCCGGGGTATCCGGGCATTCGTCGGCACTGTTGACTACGCCGTCACCGTCGTCGTCCAGTTCGCAGCCAGTTGCATCAACCTGGGCGCCTGCAGGAGTGTTGGCACACTGATCACGATCATCAGGCACGCCATCACCGTCGCTGTCGGTTACCACGTTTTCAACCACCGGCGCCGGCTCTTCTTCCTTCTCGGATGCACCGATCAGGAAGTTCAGGCCAGCATAGACTTCTGCGTCCCAGCGCTCGGTACGGAAGCTGTAGTAGGGACGAGCGCCCACGTCCAGCAGGAAGTGCGGGTGCAGCATGGTCTGGAAACCGGTTTCCAGGGTACCGATGGTTTCCTTGAAGTCGTTGGAGCTGTCGCTGTTCGGCTCGGTGCGGAACTCACCGGCACCAATACCCACATAGGGTTCGAACGCGGAGTTGCCGGCAAAGTGTTTACGCAGGCTACCGTGGGCAATGTTGATGTCAGCATCGCCGAGCAGGTCGGTGTTGGAGTTGTTGCGCTCCCACCAGCCTTGTACGGACCAGTCGCGGTTGAAGCGGTAACCCAGCTGGGCACCGGGAAGGGTGACTTCATTCTCAGAAGTGTTCTGGTCGTAGTGATCACCGATGTCGATCCAGTTTTCACTGATGTGGCCACCGAAGTAAAAATAACGTTCGGGGATTTCGTCAGCAGTGACCGTAGTGGCCGCAGTGACGGATGCGCAAGCAATACTAGCCGCCAAAAAATGTTTAGCGTTCATAAGCTCCTTCCTTGTTTTGTCCAAATAGGCAGTACAAACACGAGGTCAGTGTTGGGCAGCCTGTCTCCCATGTAAATCCTCACATGACAGATTAATAAAAAAATTTACAAATATGGAAATTGTTTGGTAGCGGGAGGTCTTTTTTTTGTAATCATCTAGTGTAAAAGCATTACTTTTTATTTTTTCAGTACGATTTAAATATTGTTTCTCGGTAAGTCCGTACGGTCACGTCCTTCATTACGATTCTGGTAAAGCGCATAGTCCGCTTCATTAAGGAGGGGGTTGATACTGCGGCCACTGTTTTCAGTGCTGGCAACTCCGATTTTTGCGCTGATTCTGACGTTCTCCGGTTGCGTTTCTCCGGGTTGCTGGCTTGTCAGCCTGATTCCGGCGGTGAGAGCACGCAAACCTTCGCCCATTCGGGCGGCATCATCGTAGTTGGTGTGCGGAAGTACCAGCAGAAACTGGGCACCATCGAAACGTCCGAACAGGTCGCTTTCGCGAATTTTTTCACGAATGCAGTCGGCAAAAAGACGTAGCGCTTTTTCACCGGTATGGCGTCCATACTCATCCAGCAACTGGGTGAAGTCGTTAATCTCCAACAGCAGAATGGAAACGGTGTAGTTGTGGCGTTGGCTCAGCGCCAACTCTCTTTCCAGCATGCTGAGAAGATGAGGGCGGTTGAACAGGCCGGTGAGGTGATCTTCCCGGGCGAGCTGCTGCAGCTGATGGTTCAACCGGTCCATTGACATCAGCCGGCTGCTAACCAGATAGAGAGGAGGAGGCAACAAAAGTAGCGGTAGTAACGCGGCCAATACCAGGGCGGAAAGCCAGTCCCTTTCTCCAGCCACGAGGATGGCGATGCTGGTGAGTACCAGGGAAAGAAGCACGGCACTGAATGTAATCAGTAAGGTACCTTTCAAGGCGATGGCACGATCGTGCCGGCTGGTCTGTCGTGCAGCAGAGGCCACCACATGGAACAGCTTGGACATGCTGTGAGATCCCCAAACAAGATATTGATTTTTATGTAATCAGTATCCCGATTGCCTGGCCCAGGCGCAATAGCGGCGGCGTAGTCAGGGGTTGCCCAGCAGGGCCTGCTTGAGGTTGTTGGAGTAGGGCTTTTCTCCGAACCAGATTCGCAGGTAGGCCTTGGCGAACCGGTCCCCCTTTTCTTCGGTGAGCGGCTTGTCATTGAGCATCAGCAACAGCTGTTCATCCTGATAGATCATGGCATAGGTATCACCATCGCCGATATCCCGGTAGTGACTGTTGAAACGCTCAAAACGGGGCTTAAGCTGCTCAAAATCACGA
This sequence comes from Alcanivorax sp., assembly GCF_014762765.1. GTDB lineage: Bacteria > Pseudomonadota > Gammaproteobacteria > Pseudomonadales > Alcanivoracaceae > Alcanivorax. Next base: position 12,364 of record NZ_JABURH010000099.1, on the reverse strand, counting down.
TCGTTGAGGTTTTTTTCCAGAAAATTCAGGGCTGCCTTGGCGAAGGCGTCGCCGGGGACTTCTCGGTTATAACTGAACTCCAGCCGCATGGGCGCTGCCAACAGATCATCTACATTGCAGTCCCGGCGAAGCAGGCGGGCTTCTCCCACAGTGATAAAGCGCAGCGCCTTTACATCACTGCGGTGACATAGCTGCCAGTCGTTCGCCTGGGCAGAGGTGCCCAGCAGGCAAGCCAGTGCAAGCAGAGCGGGTCGGGTCAATGATCGCGTAGCCATCGTGTCATCGGTCCTAATAGTGGCAAATGCTGGTCCAGGCCCTGACTGCTGTCCCAGAAATCCTGGTGGAAGAAAACCTGGCCGTTGAGGTTGAAACGCAGCTGACTGATGCCGATGGTGCGCGACAGGCGCTCTCTGCCCAGCAATGAGAAACGTGCCTCCATGACCCAGACCAGATAGATCTGGTTGTCGTCGCGGATAACGTTCACCGGTTGCAGCGACATGTGGCTCAACCGCTCGGCAGTGGCCAGCAGATGCTTCTGCAGGGCATTCCTGTCGCGAAGAGTGACCAGGGTGTCGTTGAAGTACAGGTCCTTGGCATAGATCTGATCCATGCTGCTGGCGATGCGTTCCTGATCCAGAGGACTGTAGAAATCGATAAAGCGTGACAGGGTAGCGTCATCGGGCAGCACGGCGCTCCCGGCAGCATTATCGAGGCGCTCGAGATAGTTGTCGGTGTAGCCATAGGGGCCAAGCGGCGTCGAGCTGCAGCCCGCCAGCAACATCGGCACAAACAATACACCTGTCAGTAGTAATGATTTCATGAGGTAACTTTGAGCCCGATCAGGTGATTCGGCTGTGAAGGAATTTCACAGGCCATTGACGACTGGCGGTGCACTGTTGGCTAATGAAACGATTACCCGCCCCTTTGATTATCAATTTTGCCGGCTTCCAGCTGTTGTGGGCTGCGGCAGTGCTTGGCGGTGCCCGTGACTTGTCCTGGCCATCCTGGGCTGTTCTGGGAGTGATGCTGGCCGGGCAGTGGTGGTTTGACCCTCGCTGGATCAAAAACACCACCATGTTGTTGTGGGGCCTGGTGCTCTGCCTGTTGCTCGAACCGATCTGGCTTGGCAGCGGATTGCTGGCTTACACCGGTTGGGACCACCCCTGGTTGGCTCCGGGCTGGATCTGGGCATTGTGGTTGGGGTTTGCCGTGAGCTTTCACTACAGCCTGCGCTGGTTGTGTGGCAGGCCCTGGTTGGGGGCTGCCTTCGGCGCTGTGGGTGGTATCTTTTCGGTAACCATGGGCATCAGACTGGGTGCAGCAAGTGCGCCTCTTGACTGGTTGCCCATCGCGATGACCTACGGTGTGGTCTGGGCGGTGGCAGTGCCGCTACTTGCCTATGGAGCGCAACTTACCGGGGAAAGGGAACATCATCATGCCTGAGATACACTATCTGCTACTTATCGCTCTCTTGATCGTGGCGTCGGTGTTGTGGCTGCAACAGCTGCAGACCCGCAACGCAGGCTGGGTGGATGTATTCTGGTCATGGTCGGTTGGTGTAGTGGGGCTGATTTTCCTGGTGATGGGGGGGGGCGCCGCCCTGCCTCGCTGGGTGGCCGGTGCATTGCTGTTGCTCTGGTCCGTACGTCTGGGTAGCCATATTTTTCGGCGGGTGGCCAATGAGCCCCATGAGGACGGCCGCTACGCGGCCATGCGTGAAGCCCTGCAGGAAAAGACACAACCGGTCTTTCTTGTCTTCTATTGGGGCCAGGCTCTGCTGGCATGGGGCTTTGCACTCACATTCTGGGTGATTGGCAACCAGCAACACAGTTACGGCATTACGGTCGTTGTTGGCGCCTGTCTTGGCGTACTGTCAATTGCCGGAGAGAGCCTGGCCGACAGGCAGCTGTCGCGCTTCAAACAGAAGCCCGACAGCGCCGGTCGCACTTGCCGTGAGGGGTTGTGGCGCTATTCCCGTCATCCCAATTATTTCTTCGAATGGCTGCACTGGTGCAGCTACCCGCTGATTGCCATTGGTGCCAGTCAGGCGGGCTGGCTGTGGTGCCTACCGCTGGCCATGTTTGTGTTCCTCTGGTTCGTCACGGGCATTCCCTATACGGAAAAACAGGCATTGAAATCCCGTGGCGACGATTATCGAGACTATCAACGCACCACCAGTGCGTTCTTTCCCTGGAGACCCAAAGCATGATGATTCAGATGGCGGAGTCCGGCCTGTTGCCGGATGCCCTGGTACGTTTCGGTATCCGGCGTTTGTTGGGAAAACGGCTTGAGCAGGAGCGACAGAAGCAGAGTCGTGATGACCTGGAAAGCACGTTGAAGCAGGGCCCGGTAGCGGTGGGCCAGGATGAAGCCAACGAGCAGCATTACGAGGTGGATTCCCGTTTTTATGAGCAGGTCCTCGGTCCCTATCTGAAATATTCCAGCGCTTACTGGCCAAAGGGTATTAACGACCTGGCAGAGGCCGAGCGCTCCATGCTGGCAATGACCTGTGAGCGGGCGGAGCTGGACAACGGCCAGGAGATCCTGGAAATGGGTTGCGGCTGGGGGTCTCTGACTCTGTGGATGGCAGAGCACTATCCGGGTAGTCGCATTACCGCCATTTCCAACTCGGCATCCCAGAAAGCCTTCATCATGGGGCGGGCCAGGGAAAAAGGACTGACCAATGTACGTGTGATCACTGCCGATGCGTCATTGTTTCACCCCGATCAACCGTTTGATCGGGTAGTGTCAGTGGAAATGTTCGAGCACATGCGTAACCACACTGCCCTGATGGCGCGTATCCACGATTGGCTCAAGCCGGGTGGCAAGCTGTTTATTCATGTGTTTTGCCATCGTAACCTGACCTATCTGTTTGAAGATGAAGGCAGTAGCGACTGGATGGCCCGATATTTCTTCACGGGTGGCATGATGCCCTCCTACGACTGGCTACCTCATTGTGCAGGCAAGCTGGAGGAAGAGCAGCGTTGGGCAGTGAACGGTACCCACTATGCGCGGACTCTGGAAGCATGGCTGGATCTGGCGGACCAGAAGCAGTCCCGTCTGATCCCGTTGCTGGATGAGGTATATGGCAAGGGGCAAGGAAAGGTCTGGTTGCAGCGTTGGCGCATGTTTTTCATGGCCTGTGCGGAGTTGTTTGATTATCGTGGCGGGGAAGAGTGGTTTGTGGCCCATTATCTGTTTTCCCGTCCGGCGAATACCGCCGGCTGACATTGTTGAGCATCCTGCATGAAGAAAACCGGCGTCCAGCATCGTATTACCCGTGTCTATCTGTTGCAGCTGTTGCTGATCAGTCTGGCTACGGTGCTGGGGGTGTGGGCCACAGCCAACATTATCGAGCAGGTACTGGTTAAGCAGGCCTTGATCAAGGAAGCCGAGCACTACTGGAGCCTGCTGGATGAGAATCCAACGCAACCCCGTCCCAATACCCGCCATCTACTGGGGCTGCTGACCAGTGAGGATGTGAAAGATGATATCCCGCAGGTGCTGCAGTCCTTGCCGGATGGTTACCAGCGGGCGGACCTGGCCGGTGAGCGCCCGATTGTTTATATCGAACGGCAAGGGGATGCACGTCTCTATCTGATTTTCGATGAAAAGCGGGTATCCGTGCTGGCATTCCTGTTCGGTATTCTGCCGCTGACGGGTGTGCTGCTGGTGATCTATATCACCTCCTTTCTGGGCTGGAAAAAATCCCGCGACCTGTTGTCGCCACTGGTGCAGCTTGCCGATCGTTTACGGCACACCCCGGTGGAAGATCCCAGCGTTGCGCGGCCGGACCTCAGTGGCATTGATGCGGATACCGACAGCGAAGTGGCGGTGCTGGTGGCCGCCCTGGATGCCTATGCGGACAGGCTGGTGAGCTTTGTAGAGCGCGAGCGACAGTTTACCCGTGATGCCAGTCATGAGCTGCGCACGCCGCTGGCAGTGTTCCGTGCCAACCTGGAATTGTTGGTTAGTCAGATCGGGGATCGCCCGTTGATTCGACGCATGGAAGATACCGTGGAAGACATGGAGGCGACACTGGAAACGTTGCTGATGCTCGCCCGCACGGAACAGCGCCAGCCGGAAAGCGAGGACGTGATCGTCAACGATCTGGCAGTGAATCTGATGGAGCGCCTCAGCCCGCTGGCCGACCGTAAGCAGATTCGCCTGCAGGTGCGCCAGACTGCCTTGTTAACAGTCCATAGCCCGGAAGTGGCGTTGACCATTGTGCTCACCAACCTGGTGCGCAATGCCATCAACTACAGCGGCTCCGGCGACGTCACCATCCTGGTGGCGGAAAAGACCGTGCACGTGGTGGATTATGGAGCAGGGATGGATGCGGATGAGTTGGCGCGGATTCTCAAGCCTTTCGAGCGCGGGCAAAGTCAGGAGGCTGGCCATGGCCTGGGGCTGGCTATTGTGCAACGCCTTTGTGAGCGCTATCACTGGCATCTGATGGTGACCAGCGCACCGGGGCGTGGTACGGAAGTGGCGATCCGGTTTTCCTGACTAAAGGCGTTATTCAGAGGCTCCTTAGCCGCTGATCAGTTTTTCCCGGTCAATACGTACCAGCAGTTGTTTGGCATTCAGCGCGTCACGGATTCGATCCGCCACACGGCTGGATTTTTCCTCGTTGGTGTCGGTAAGCAGAATGCCGAAGCGGTTGTTGCCCAGGTGAGCAATACTGTCCTGTTCCCGTAGTAGCGCGGCCAGGGAGTCGGCAATGGTGAGGCTGTCTCCATCATGCGGTGCCTGTAAAAACAACACCGACGCTTCCAGACCGAAATCCCGACAGTTGCTGGCTTCCTGCCGGCAAATATCTTCCCAGCCTTCCTTGCCCGGCAATCCGGTGTCGTCGCAACGGTCCGGGTGCTCCACAAAGGTGGTCAGCCGTTTTTCCCTGGCTTCCCGCACCGCGTTGTTGAGCAGAAAGCTGATCAGGGCGGCGTCGTGGGTAAGGGCAGGCAGGGCTTCTTTCAGGCTGGCAGGCTGGACCTGAGGATCGAATGCGCAAAGGGTGCCGAACAGGCGATTATCACTGTCCACCAAGGGGAAGCCGATATAGGCAGCAACATCCAGGGAGTCATCGACCGGGCCCAATGGGAAATCCGGATGAGCGTTCACATCGGAGACAATGCATGGATTTTCCAACTCAACCATACGAGCGCAGTAACTGTTTTGATGGCGCAGTCGATCCCCTCGTTGCAAACCATAATGACCATCTCTTACGCGCAACAGCACCAGGTCTTCCCCGCTCAGGCGAGCAATCATCCATGCGGTCATGCCGAACCGTTTTTGCAGTTCGGCCAGATGCGCATCAAGGAGCGATTGGCAGTTGGTATAGGCTGGCAGAGTGATCACGTCGGCGGACATAGGGGCTAGGCATATTGTTATTTTTGCACATTGTCAGGCCCCTGAGGCACAGAGTGCAAGCCCTGTCAGACACAGGGCGTTTTCCAGAGACCAACTATCCTGCTGTGGGGCGATCTTCCTGAATGCTGAAGCCCACACCGGGCAGGGTATTGAGCAGGGCATTATCAAAAGGCTTGTCCACGGCCTTGCGCAGATTATACAGGTGGCTGCGCAGGGCATCGGAATCCGGCACCAGATCACCCCAAAGCTCATGTTCCAGTTGTTCGCGGCTCACTACCCGGGGGGATTCACGCATCAGGATGCGCAGGATCCGGAAGGCGGTGGGAGACAGTTTCAATAACTGACCGTTGCGGCGCACTTCCTGACGTGCCGGGTCCAGTTCCAGATCTGCCACTTGCAAGGTATTGGCGGTGACTTCCTTGCGTTGGCGTCGAATCAGGGCGGAGACCCGGGCCGCCAGTTCCGGCAGGGCAAAGGGCTTGACGATGTAATCGTCGCCACCACGGTCGAAACCTTCCAGCTTGTCTTCCAGCTGATCGCGGGCGGTCATGAAGATCACCGGCAGGTCCAGGGACAGATCCTTACGCAGGTATTGGCAAAAGCTGTAGCCGTCTTCCCCAGGCAGCATCACATCCAGAAGCATCAGGTCGTAGTGATGCTCCTGGACCAGTTCCCGGGCCAGGCTGGTGTTGCCGGCGTAGTCCACCGTGGCGCCTTCCTGTTCCAGAAATTCCACCACAGTCTGGGCCAGTTGGCGATGGTCTTCCACGAGTAAGATGGACAGGTTTTCCACGGGTTCTCTCCTTTTGTAGTTATGGCCATCATCAGGCCCGGGTCGTCAAGAAGTCGTCAAGATTCTTCACGTTTGTCGCCAAGAGCATCCTTTCAGTCCGTAAGGGCTCCAGTACGGGCAAAGCGTTGCCGGTAATGGCTGGGCGACAGGCCGGTATGGCGTTTGAACAGACGGGAGAAACTGCTCACGTCCTGGTAGCCCACCTGCTCGGACAGTTTGGCCAGGTTGCTGGTGCCACGCTCCAGCATCTTGCGGGCGGCTTCGATGCGCACCCGCTGCAGGTATTGCAGCGGTGGTTCGCCCAGGGTGGTGGTAAAGCGTCGCTGCAGCTGGCGTGGGCTCAGATGTACCATTTCCGCCAGCTGGCCCAGGCTGGTGCTTTCCTTGTAGTGCTCATGGATCCAGGCCTGGATGGTCTGTACCTGATCATCCTGGTGATAGCTGTGGGCAGGCAGGCCAGCGTAGATACTTTGCAGGTCATTGCGCACATCAATAACAAAGGCTCGCGCCAACTCCCGGGCAAGGTCGGCGCCACAATAACGTTCCACCAACAGGATGGTCAGGTCCCGCCAGGCAGTACCTCCCCCGGCGCAAAAAATATTGCCATCGCGGGTGATCAGTTCGCGTTCGTTGAGTTTGACCCGGGGATAGTGATGGCGGAACTGCTGGCTGAAACCCCAGTGGGTGGTAGCGGTCTTGCCGTCCAGCAGGCCGGCTTCGGCAAGCAGGAAGGCACCGGTGCAGTTACTGGCCAGGTCCGCACCACCCTGATAAAGAAAACGTAGCCAGGGCAACACCTCCTGCTCCTGGGCCAGTACCGTTTCCAGCTTGCCGCCGATGGTTGGCACGATCACCAGATCCGCCTGATCGATCTGTTCCAGAGAGCAGTCCACCGCCATGCGGATACCGTTGGTGCAGCGCACCGGATTGCCATCCCGGGAGACTACCTTTACCTCGAATTGCCGGTTCAGCGGCTGGTCGTGGATTCGGTTCCAGGTCACTCCGGTCAGGTTGAGCAAATCCACCACCCCGGTGAGGGCAGAAGCAAAAACGCCATCGAAGGCTAATACGGCTACTCGATACATCGTGTCGTATTCCACCATGAATAAGTCATAGGCGACAATGCCAGACCGGAAGGGGGGATGGCAAGCTGTTCCACCTGAATTGACCGGAGCCAAACCGTGAGTGATGTGATTCTCGATCGTCGTGATCTCAGTTTTCAGCTTTTCGAAGTGCTGGACACCGATACCCTGTTTCAGCGTCCCCGTTTCGAAGAACACAGCCGTGAGACGATCGAGGCAGCACTGGATACCGCGGAGAAACTGGCCCGGGAAAAATTCGCCAACCACAACAGCCTGGCCGATAAGGAAGAGCCTGCCTTTGTGGACGGTAAGGTAGTGATGCGCCCGGAAGTGAAAGACGCATTTGATGCTTATATCAATGCGGGTTTCCTGTCTTCGCGGGCCAGCTTTGAAGAAGGCGGCATGCAGTTGCCGGAGATCGCTGCGGCTGCCTGCAAGGGCATGTTCACCTGCGTGAATCCCAGCTCTACCGGCTATGCGTTCCTGACGGCAGCGGCGGCCAATGTGGTCCGCAATTTTGCCAGCGATACCCTGAAATCACAGTTTCTGGAACCGATGATGGCGGGGCGCTTTACCGGCACCATGGCGCTGACCGAACCCCATGCCGGTTCGTCCCTGGCCGATATCCGCACCCGTGCGGTGCCCCAGGAGGACGGCAGCTATCGCCTTAAGGGCAACAAGATCTACATCTCCGGCGGTGATAACGAGTTGGCGGACAATATTGTTCACCTGGTGCTGGCCAAGATTCCCGGTGGTCCGGAAGGGGTGAAGGGCATTTCCCTGTTCGTGGTGCCCAAATATCGTCTCGATGCCGACGGCAATCCCGGCGAGCGCAACGACGTAATTCTAGCCGGCCTGATCCATAAGCTCGGCTACCGTGGCACCACCAGCACCGCACTGACTTTTGGCGACAATGATGATTGCCACGGCTATCTGGTGGGCGAAGCCCACCAGGGCCTGCGTTACATGTTCCAGATGATGAATGAAGCGCGAGTGGGCGTGGGCTTTGGTGCAGCTGTGCTCGGTTACCGGGGTTATCGCTACGCGCTGGATTACGCTCGCGATCGTTTGCAGGGGCGCCATCCGGACGAGGCGGATTTCAGCAAGCCGCAGGTGCCCATCATCGAACACGCGGATGTGAAGCGTCTGCTGTTGACCCAGAAGGCCTACGCGGAAGCGGCCATCGCCATGAGCCTGTATGGCTATCGTCTGGTGGATGACATCGAGACCGGTGATGAGGCGGCGGCGAAGGATGCTCATCTGCTTCTGGACCTGCTCACGCCGGTACTGAAAAGCTGGCCTTCGGAGTTCGGTGTCAAAGCCAACGACATGGCCATTCAGGTTTTTGGCGGCGCTGGTTACACCCGTGAATACCCGGTGGAACAGGTGTGGCGTGACAACAGACTCAATCCCATTCACGAAGGTACCACCGGTGTGCAAGGCATGGACCTGTTGGGCCGCAAGGTGTGGATGGCCAACGGCAAGGGGCTGCAACTGCTGTCTCAGCGCATCCTGGCGGATGTGGAATGCACCACCGATGATCGCTGTCAGCCGTTTGCCCAGGCCCTGAAAGCCATGCTGCCGCGCGTCGAAGCCGCCACAGCAGCCGCAGGCAAGTTGATGGCAGAGCAGGGGCCGCGCATGGCGTTGTCCAACGCCAATGCCTACCTGCAGCTGATGGGGCACACCGTGGCCGCCTGGATGTGGTTGCGCCAGGCCAATGCGGCAGCGGCACTGGACGCTCCTGAAGACGCGGATTTTGCTCAGGGTAAATTGCAGGCAGCGCAGTACTTTTTCCGCTGGGAGTTGCCCCGCGTGGAACTGGACGCGCAACGGTTGATCGATGCTGACAACACTTTTATCAACATGAATAGTCGCTGGTTCTGATTGCGGAACATTGTGTGCCTATCGTCATCAGGCTCGGGACCTGCCTCGGCAGGAATAGCTATGACGGTATTTTCAAGCCTCCTTCGCGGAGGCTTTTTTTTGGGTTGCAAACACCGGCCGATTTCCAAAATGTAGGGTGCACTGAGCCTAGGCGAACTGCACCATCAAACGCCTGATTGGTGCAGTTCGCTTAGGCTCAGTGCACCCTACGAATAAAGGAAGGTTTCGTGGACTCGAAGCGATGCAGGGCGGCCTTGCAAAAACAAATACCCCAAACAAAAAGAGCCCGGCAATGCCGAGCTCTTTTTCGCTGTTAACTATTAATTGTTAACTATTCACTGCCTTTCTCACTCTTCCCACTTGCGCAGTACCAGGCTGGCATTGGTGCCACCAAAACCGAAGCTGTTACTGAGCACGGTGGCCGGGCCGCTATCCTTACCTTGCACCAGAATGGGCAGCCCTTCGGCTTTTTCATCCAGTGTCTCGATATTGGCGCTCAGGGCAGTGAAGTCATGCTGCATCATCAGCAGGCTGTAGATAGCTTCGTGAACCCCGGCCGCGCCAAGGCTGTGGCCGGACAGGCTTTTGGTGGAGCCGATGTCCGGGCACTCGTCGCCAAACACTTCACGAATGGCTTTTAGCTCGGCCACATCCCCCACCGGGGTGCTGGTGCCGTGGGCATTGATGTAATCCACCTTGCCGTCCATGGTGGCCAGTGCCTGGCGCATGCAGCGCGCGGCGCCTTCGCCGTTGGGGGCGACCATGTCATGGCCATCACTGGTGGCACCATAGCCGATCACTTCTGCATAAATTTTAGCGCCACGGGCTTTGGCATGCTCCAGCTCTTCGACGACCACCATGCCGCCACCTCCCGCGATAACAAAGCCGTCACGGCTGGCATCGTAGGCCCGGGAAGCAGTTTCCGGCGTGTCATTGTACTTGCTGGACAGGGCGCCCATGCCGTCGAATAAACAGCTCAGGGTCCAGTGCTCTTCTTCGCCCCCTCCGGCAAACACCACGTCCTGTTTGCCCAGTTGAATCTGTTCCACCGCGTTACCAATACAGTGGGCGCTGGTGGCGCAGGCGGAAGCAATGGAGTAGTTGATGCCCTTGATCTTGAACGGGGTGGCCAGGCAAGCAGAAACGGTAGAGGCCATTACCCGTGGCACCATATAGGGGCCAACCCGTTTTACGCCGCGATTGCGGGCGATGTCAGCGGCTTCCACCTGATTGAAGGAAGAGTGACCACCGGAGCCGGCGATCAGACCGGTACGCTCATGGCTGACCTGGTGCTCTTCCAGGCCGGCATCGCTGATCGCCTGTTGCATGGCGATATAGGCATAGGCAGCAGCATCCCCCATGAAACGGCGGGGTTTGCGGTCAATGAAGTCGTCCAGCGAGATGTCCGGCGTGCCGGCGACATGGCTGCGCATGCCCAACTCTTTATAGTCTTCCTTGAAGCGAATGCCGGAACGGCCTTCGCGCAGGGACCGGGTGACGCTGTCAGCATCGTTGCCCAGGCAGGAGACAATGCCCATTCCTGTGATGACTACGCGGCGCATGGTTGACTCCTAAAATCCGTCGGTGGAAGTGAACAGGCCCACGCGCAGGTCTTCAGCAAGGTAGATTTCCTTGCCGTCCACACTGACGGTGGCATCGGCAATGCCCAGAATCAGCTTGCGGGAAATGACCCGTTTCACATCCAGTCTATAGGTTACCTTCTTGGCGGTGGGCAGAATCTGCCCGGAGAATTTCACACTCCCCACGCCCAGGGCACGGCCGCGGCCCGGGTGGCCCAGCCAACCCAGCAAAAAGCCCAGCAACTGCCAGGTGGCATCCAGGCCCAAGCAGCCGGGCATTACCGGGTCACTCTCAAAGTGGCATTCGAAAAACCACAGGTCCGGGCGAATATCCAGCTCAGCGATAATTTCGCCTTTACCGTACTTGCCCCCCTGATCACTGATATGGGTGATACGATCCATCATCAGCATGTTTGGCAGGGGCAGGCGGGCATTGCCGGGCCCAAAAAGCTCGCCGTGGGCGCAGGCGAGCAGGTCCTCGCGATCGTAGGAGGATTTCTGTTCTGTTGTAGTGCTCAAAGTCTTACTCCGTGAAGGCCTGATGGCACATTCCGAGTATATGGATGATTTATGACGTTTTATCTTCACCGTTATGACGATCCTACGGTGTCATGATCGAACGCATACTAGCAAAGCCAAGTGAAAGCATACGAATAGCAAGCGTCTCAAAATATGTCGAAAGGATGGCTTTACCGAAAATGACCGATGAACGGACAATAAAGACCCTTGTCTATGATCTGTGACAATCAATTGCGGCTCGGGAACGGCTGAAATTCATTATATGTGGTTCAGCCACTCCCCCCCACGCCACGGACTTGCAATTGCCGGACCATGTACCGATGCTATGCGCGCCGGACCGCGCGTAACGGCGGTTTGACAGGCATCGGACAGTAAAAAGCGGATTGAGGAGCTCTCGTGGCGGCAGAAATCGGGCATCTATCCCTGTGGTTGGCACTGGCTGCAGCCCTGTGTTTATCAGTATTCCCGTTAATCGGGGTGCATCGTAACATTCTTGCCCTGCAATGGTATGCCCGCCCGCTGGCCTGGGTGCAGTGGCTGGCACTGACCCTTTCCATGGTCTGTCTGGGCTATAGCTTCTACATTAACGATTTTTCCGTGGCCTATGTGGCCAATCACAGCAACTCCGCATTGCCGCTGGCCTATCGGCTTTCCGCAATCTGGGGCGGCCATGAGGGCTCGCTGTTGTTGTGGGGGTGGATGCTGGGCGGCTGGGCGGCCGTGGTGGGGGTGCTCAGTCGCAGCGTGCCTCTGCACATGGTGGCTCGGGTATTGTCCGTCATGGGCATGATATCGGTGGGCTTCCTGTTGTTCATGCTGCTCACCTCCAATCCCTTTGATCGCGTTCTGCCCTGGTTCCCCCTGGACGGGGCAGACCTTAACCCGTTACTGCAGGACCCGGGGCTGATCATTCACCCTCCCATGCTTTATATGGGCTATGTGGGGTTCTCCGTGGCCTTTGCCTTTGCTGTGGCCGGGCTGCTGGCCGGCAATATGGATCCGGCCTGGGCACGCTGGGCCCGGCCCTGGACCACTGTGGCCTGGAGCTTTCTCACCGTGGGCATCGCCTTGGGCTCCTGGTGGGCCTATTACGAACTGGGCTGGGGCGGCTGGTGGTTCTGGGACCCGGT
>NZ_JABURH010000120.1 GCF_014762765.1 Alcanivorax sp. | reverse complement strand
ATTACCGAAGGGCAGCTTCGCCATACCCTGGAACAATGGGTAATGGAAAAGCCACCGCAGAAGCCTCCCGAATTTGGCGAAGAGAGCGCGCCGGCCAACGACAAAGTCTTCGACCCGGACCTGGCCCGTCGCCGCGCCGGTGGCCGACAACCGCTGGCGGATGAAATGCTTAAAATGCTGTTGGAAAGCCTGACGGAGGACCGCCCCGCCATCTCTTCTGCCTACGACAGTGCGGATCAGGACACCCTGCTGGAACGTGTCCACAAACTTCACGGCGCCACTCGCTACTGCGGGACCCCACGCCTGGAAAACGCCGCCAAAACCCTGGAAGAAGCGCTGAAAACCGGCACCAACCGGGAAGCTCTGGCGCCAATGGTCTCGGCGTTGTGTGATGAGATCTGTGCGCTGGAGCAGCTGTGGCAGGATCAGGGGGAGGAAGCTTCCAGCTTCTAGCTGCGGCGCGGGCTCGGCCGTGCAGGCTCGAAGTGCGTTGCCCTCGTTTTCAGGAGCGTCGCTCGCAGCGCGGTTCGCCATGTTGCAGATCCCCCATGGAGGCAAGCATGGTTATTCGCTTCGCTCACCCTTCGGGCCGCACGGAACTACGTGCGTTACTCCGCTGCGCTCCGTTCCTACAGCGGCTTCGTAGAAATGCCAAGGTCCGAAGAACTTTCCACCCTTTCCTATTCAACGAGCGTAGCCGGTAGCTAGCTGCTAGCTACCGCCACCCCATCGATCAGCTCCCGCATGCTGCGTACCGCTTCATCCAGGCCGGAAATCACCGCGCGGGCGATGATGCTGTGGCCGATGTTCAGTTCGTTGATACCGGGGATGGCGGCGATGGGCAGGGTGTTGTGGTAATGCAGACCATGACCCGCGTTGACCACCAACCCCTGCTCCAGCGCATAGGCAACGCCATCGCGGATTTTCGCCAGTTCCTGTTGTTCGCTGGCTGGGTCCGCTGCATCGGCGTAGTGACCGGTATGAATCTCGATGGTGGGCGCACCGCATTCCCGGGCAGCACGGATCTGGGCCGGGTCCGCATCAATAAACAGGGACACATCGATACCCGCCTGCGCCAAACGCTGACAACACTGGGCGATCCACGCCTGGTTACCGACCACGTCCAGCCCGCCTTCGGTGGTCAGTTCCTCGCGCTTTTCCGGCACCAGGCAGCAATGGGCTGGCTGGATGCGGCAGGCGATAGCGACCATTTCCTCGGTAGCGGCCATTTCCAGGTTCATGCGGGTCTGCAGGGTCTGCGCCAGTAATTCCACATCACGGTCGTTGATGTGGCGACGGTCCTCACGCAAATGCACGGTAATTCCATCCGCCCCCGCCTGCTCCGCCACCAGCGCCGCCTGAACCGGCTCGGGATAACGGGTGCCACGAGCTTGGCGCAGGGTGGCAATGTGATCGATGTTAACGCCTAGGAGCACTCTGGACATGGGTTCCTCAAAAATCAGCTGCAAGTTACAAGCTTCAAGCTACAACGCGGGGCAGATTCGTGCCAATCGAAACTGCACATACTGCGCGCTACAAGGCTGTTCGCCATACAAGCATGGCTCCTACAAAATGAGAAATGCAGGAGGAACAGCTCAGCGCAAACCGCGGCAAAGACACCACCAAATAGCATCAGCCTAGTTCGCGTTGTAGCTTGCAACTCATCATTCACTTCTCCCGAAACAGCTCACGGCTTTTCAGGGGTTTGTCTCCCAGGTGCGGGGCCAGTAATGCCCGGCACAGGTGGAGAGCGGTTTTGCGGGCTGCCGGTTGCCAGTCGCCATTGACGATGGCCAGCAGATCGTTGCCGTAATACCCCTCGTCGGCGGGCAGCAGGCCCTGCTGCGGGTCCAGCAGGTAGTATCGGTCAGGGCGTAATGCCTCACCGTGAATATCGTACCCCAGGGCAATGCCGTAGCCCATTTCCTCCAGCAAACCCAGCTCGAACTGGCGCAAGGCCACATCCAGAAACTGCCCTTCCATGATCGCATTGAGGGTTTGTTCGTAGAGTGGCCAGAGTTCAGGATGGGGATCGTCCCGATGCAGTAACCGGGTGAGCAGTTCGTTGAGGTAAAAGCCGCAATACAGGGCTTTTCCCTGCAAAGGAAGACGCGGGCCGCGGGGCTCACAGCCGCGAAAGCTGTAAAGCTCGCCGGCGCTTTTCAGTTCGATCCACAGAGGGGTGAACGGGGCCAGCAACGGCTCCTTGCGGCCACCCCGCACCACCGCCCCCACACGGCCCAGCGTGGGCAGGAACAGCTCCACGATCAGGCTGGTGTTGCGGAAGGGCCGGCGGTGTAGCAGCCAGGCGGGTTGCAGGGTGGGGTTCACTAGAACGGCTCCAAGCTACAAGCTTCAAGCTGCAACGCGACAAAGGTCTGTGCTACACAGTGCAGTCCATAGCCGCGATTCACGCTGGGGATTCGCGATGCAAGCATCGCTTCCCACAAGGAGAAAATATACTTTTTTACGGTGACGAAGCGCAGTGGAGTAACCCCCGCAGGGCGCCCAGAAGAAGCACACCCTGCGAAGAATAAGCCTTGCAGCACGAAGCTGTGGACGCTGTCGGTTAGCACAGTGCCAACTTCGTGTTGCAGCTTGTAGCTTGAGGCTTGCTCCTTAATTCCTTTCGTCATAGCCAAGCGAACGCAGCGCCCGGGCATCGTCGGACCAGCCTGCCTTGATCTTCACCCAAAGGTTCAACATCACCTTGCGCTCAATGAGGCGTTCTATGTCTTCCCGGGCCTGGGTGCCGATCTGCTTGATGCGATCACCACCGTCACCGATGAGAATCTTTTTCTGGCCACGGCGCTCCACCAGGATGGCGGCGGAGATTTCGGTGATGCGTGGACCGTCTTCCCACATTTCCACTTCAACACTGACCTGGTGGGGAAGCTCCTGGCCTAATTGACGAACCACCTTCTCGCGAATGATTTCTGCTGCCATGAAGCGCAGGCTGCGGTCGGTGAGCTGATCTTCGTCGTACCAGAATTCTCCTTCCGGCAAGCGCTCGACCAAGGCCTTTTCCAGCTCTTCCAGGTTCTGTTCCTTGAGTGCAGATACCGGTACCACCGCATCGAAAGGATAACGCTCGCTGAGCGCTTCGATGTGCGGCAGTAACTGGGCCTTGTCTTCCAGGCTGTCTACCTTGTTGATGATCAGCAACACTGGCATTTCCGGGTGCTGTGGCAACAGTGACAGCACATGCTCATCCGCCGGGGTCCACTTGAGGCCATCCACCATCATGCAGACCACGTCCACACCACTGAGGGTTGATACCGCCGCCTCATTCATGGCCCGATTGAGCGCCCGCTCCTGACCGGTATGGATGCCGGGTGTATCAGCAAAGATGATCTGATAGTTGTCACGGGTATGAATGCCGTGGATACGGTGCCGGGTGGTTTGCGGTTTCCGGGAGGTAATGCTGACCTTCTGCCCGATCAGGTGATTCATCAGGGTGGACTTGCCCACATTGGGACGGCCAACGATGGAGACCATGCCACACCGGGTCGGTTTTTCGTCAGTCATACTGCTGCTCCAGCCAGCTCAGAACAGTGGCCGCGACCTGTTGTTCGGCCTTGCGGCGACTGGCTCCCTGGGCCTTGAAGGTTTGTTGCATCTGCTCCAGCTCACAGGTCACTTCGAAGGTCTGCTTGGGAGCAAGGCCTTCCACCTGGGTGACCTGATAGGTGGGCAATTCGAATTTGCGGGCCTGCAGCCATTCCTGCAGACGGGTTTTGGCGTCTTTCTGGGCACTTTGCGGGGTGATGATCTTCAGCCGTTCATCAAACCAGTTCAGCACCACTTCCCGGCAAGGCGACTCGCCACCATCCAGCAGGATGGCACCGATAATGGCTTCCAGAGAATCGGCCAGAATGGAATCGCGACGAAAACCGCCGCTTTTCAGTTCACCACCACCCAGCACCAGGTAATCCCCCAGGCCCAGTTCCCGTGCTACCAGTGCCAGGGTCTGGCCGCGCACCAAGGACGCCCGCATGCGGGTGAGTTGCCCTTCCGCCGCGTCCGGGAAGCGCTCGAACAGTGCCACGGAAATAATCTGTCCGAGCTGGGCGTCACCAAGAAATTCCAGGCGTTCGTAATTGCGATGGCGGCTGACACTGCGATGGGTCAGTGCCAGCGCCAACAGCTCGATATCATTGAAGCGATAGCCCAGGCGGGCCATCAATCGGTCGAGATCGTTATTCACTGGCGAACGTCTTTGCTGAACTCATCCTGAAAGGTCATGACGATGCTGACGTTGTAGAACATGGGTTCGCGGACCTCGTAATCCGTAGTGACTTTGAGAACCCCGCCATCCTTGGTGATTCCAAGATCGTTCGCGCTTATCACGTTGACCTGGTTGATGGTGAAACGTTTGTTCAGTGCCTCGCGCACCTCACGGGGCGACAACAATGCGGTCTTGCTGTCCTGCAGCAACGACTTGATCGACGAAGAGATTGTGTTGTATTCCATGTAGGCTGGCACCATCCGCAGTGCAGCCGTGCCTAGCACAACCACAACCAGCAGCATCACCGCCCAACCGATCAGAGAGATCCCACGTTGCTGTGAGGGCCTTGTCATCATTGTTAGTTCGCCTCCACCTTGTCTATGGCGCCATTACGAGAAAAACTGGGTATTGAGAAGATCGGCTTCCAGTGCATCCAGATCAGGAATGCCTCCCCCACTACCAGCTCTTCCGGGACTATACCCCAGAATCGGCTGTCGTTACTGTTATCCCGGTTGTCACCCATCACAAAGTAGGCACCTTCAGGCACCTGCCACTCACCCTGGGTACGGCTCTGGGGCACTTTACGGCCGGTGAAGGGGTTGATCTTGCCCTCCTGCCAGATCAGGTGACGACTTTCACCGAGTTGCTCCACATACTCGCGCCGCCAGGCACCGGAGCCTTCCCACTCCCGCGCCAGCTCGCGCTTGATCTCCTCGCCATTCACGGTAACCACGTTGTCTTTTACCTGCACGGTGTCACCGGGGAGGCCAACCACCCGCTTGATGAAGTTCTGGCTGCGGTTCTCCGGAAACTTGAACACCATGACATCGCCCCGTTGGGGCTCACCGGTCTCAATGATCTTGGTGTTGGTCACCGGCAAACGCAGGCCATAGGCGAATTTGTTCACCAGAATGAAGTCGTTAACCTGCAGGGTCGGCAGCATGGAACCGGACGGAATGGTAAACGGCTCAATGATGAAGGAGCGGATCACCAGTACCACGAAGAAAACGGAAATCAGGGAGTTGGAAGTTTCCACCGCCCCTTCCACACGTCCGCCCTTCTGCTTGAGTTTGAAGACCTTGTCGATCAACCACACCGCAACGGTGACCGCCAGGGCCAGGGTCAACCAGAAGCCGATATCAATATCCATCGCTAATCATCCACCTTCAGTACCGCAAGGAACGCTTCCTGGGGGATTTCCACATTGCCCACCTGCTTCATGCGTTTCTTGCCTTCTTTCTGTTTCTGCAGCAACTTTTTCTTGCGCGATACGTCGCCGCCGTAGCACTTGGCGGTCACGTTCTTGCGCAATGCCTTGACGGTCTGACGGGCAATGATCTTGCTGCCAATGGCCGCCTGAATGGCCACATCGAACATCTGCCGCGGCACCAGTTCCTTCATCTTCTCGCACAGGGCCCGGCCCCGGTAGGCGGACTGGTCCAGATGACAGATCATGGCCAGGGCATCCACCTTGTCACCATTGATCAGTACATCTACCCGCACCAGCTTGGTGGCTTCGAAGCGCTCGAAGGCATAATCCATGGAGGCAAAGCCCCGGCTCACGGATTTGATCCGGTCGAAGAAATCCAGCACCACTTCGGCCATGGGGATGTCGTAGGTCAGAGCCACTTGCTTGCCCAGGTACTGCATATTGATCTGCGAGCCACGGCGCTCCACGCACAGGGTGATCACATTACCCACAAACTCCTGGGGCACCAGGATGTTGACGCGGGCGATGGGCTCGCGGAATTCCTCGATCTTGTTGCCTTCCGGCAGCTTCGAGGGGTTGTCCACGTAAAGCACGCTTTCATCGGACAAGACGATTTCATAGACCACGGTGGGCGCGGTAGTGATCAGGTCCAGGTCGTATTCACGCTCCAGGCGCTCCTGGATGATCTCCATGTGCAGCATGCCCAGGAAACCCACCCGGAAGCCGAAGCCCAGGGCGTCCGAGGTTTCCGGCTCGTAGAACAGCGAGGCATCGTTGAGGGTCAGCTTGGCGAGCGCATCACGGAAGTCTTCGTAATCATCGGCACTGACCGGGAACATGCCCGCATACACCTGCGGTTTCACTTTCTTGAAGCCCGGCAGCGCCGGCACATCCGGGGTCTTGGCCAGGGTCAGGGTATCGCCCACCGGCGCCCCATGAATGTCCTTGATGCTGCCACTCACCCAGCCCACTTCCCCGGCTTCCAGGTGCTTGGTCTCGGTGCGTTTCGGGGTGAAGATGCCCAGCTGGTCCACCACGTGGGTCTGGCCGGTGGATTTCACCAGAATCTTGTCGCCCTTCTTCAGGCGGCCATGCTTCATACGCACCAGGGAAATCACGCCCAGGTAGTTATCGAACCAGGAGTCGATGATCAGTGCCTGCATATCGCCATCGCGCTCCCCTTCCGGGGCAGGAATACGCTCCACCAGCTGCTCCAGCAGATCATCCACACCGACCCCGGTCTTGGCGGACACCCGGCAGGCATCATGGGCATCGAGGCCGATGATCTCTTCGATCTCGTTGATCACCATCTCCGGCTCGGCCTGGGGCAGATCGATCTTGTTCAAGACCGGCAGCACTTCCAGATCCTGTTCGATGGCCGTATAGCAGTTGGCCACGGACTGGGCTTCCACGCCCTGGGCCGCATCCACCACCAGCAGGGCCCCTTCACAGGCGGAGAGGGAGCGCGACACCTCGTAGGAGAAATCCACGTGCCCCGGAGTATCAATGAAATTCAGCTGGTAGGTTTCCCCATCCCGGGCCTTGTAGTAGAGCGTCACGCTCTGGGCCTTGATGGTAATGCCCCGTTCTCGTTCCAGCTCCATGGAGTCCAGCACCTGCTCCTTCAGCTCGCGCTGGGTCAGGCCACCGCAGACCTGGATAAAGCGGTCCGCCAGGGTGGATTTGCCATGGTCGATGTGGGCGATGATGGAGAAGTTGCGAATATTCTTGATGTCAGTCATAGGGCCTGTTGCACAAAAGAGTGTTGCCGGGAAAACGGCACGCAGTGGGGCGCGATTCTAGCCTGAACGGGAGGGGGTTGCACGGGAGTTGGCCATCCTGTGCCCGGCAAGGCATGGGAACGGCTTGCATGGCAACCGGACAAAGGCCCAATTCGCCATGCAAGCCGGGAGGCTGTGAACCCTCAGGGCAGCTTGATGGGCAGGAACCGGGGGTTGCCGTCCCGGTTGATCAGGGCGGCCACGGTACCGCTCTCGGGCAGGCCAGCCACCACCTCACTGAAGGATTCCGGATCATTCACCGGTTTATTGTTCAGTGTTACCAGAATATCCCCGCTGGCAATGCCTGCCTTCGCGGCCGGACCATCGCCCACTTCGGTGACGATCACCCCGGCTTTCAGATCCAGACGGCTCAGCTCGGCGGCACTGGCGGCACGCACTTTGAGCCCCAGGGCATTGGCGCCATCCGGTGCGGCCTGGCCGGCAGCGCCGCGCAGGGCCATCTCCGGGTCATCCGGTAGCAGGCCAATGGTCACGTCCAGTTCCTTTTCCTCACCATCGCGAATCACCACCATGGAGACATCCGTTTCCGGTGTCACCCGGCCGACCCAGCGAGGCAGCTCGGAGGAACGATAGATGGCTTCGCCGTTGAACGAGACAATGATGTCACCAGCCTGAACACCGGCCGCCTCGGCAGGAGAGCCTTCCAGCACCTGGGAGACCAGCGCCCCTTTAGGCTGATCAAGCCCGAAGGATTCCGCCAGGTCCCGATCCACTTCCTGAATCAGCACACCCAACCAGCCACGGCTGACCTTGCCGTGTTCCTTGATCTGGCTCACCACATCCATGGCCATATCAATGGGAATGGCAAAACTCACCCCCATGTAGCCACCGGAGCGACTGAAGATCTGGGAATTGATGCCCACCACTTCCCCACTCAGGTTGAACAGCGGCCCACCACTGTTACCCGGGTTGATGGCCACATCTGTCTGGATGAAGGGCACATAGCTGTCGTTGGGCAGGCTGCGGCCCTTGGCACTGACAATCCCGGCGGTGACGCTGCTGTCGAAACCGAAAGGTGCCCCGATGGCCAGCACCCACTCGCCGACCTTGAGATCCTCGGAGGAGCCGATGTTAGCCACCGGCAGGTCTTCGCCATCCAGCTTCAACAAAGCCAGATCGCTCTGCTCGTCGGCGCCAACCAGCTCTGCCTTCAGCTCGCGGCGGTCCTGCAGGCGCACGATGATTTCGTCCGCCTCAGCCACCACGTGGTTGTTGGTCAGTACATAGCCGTCGGCGGAAATGATGAAACCGGACCCCAGAGAACGGGCTTCTCGTTCCTGCGGCATGGAGGGCACGCCGTCTTCACCACCGAACTGCTCAAAAAAACGACGGAAAAATTCCGGCAATTGATCAAGCTGATCACGAACAGATTCTTCGCTCTGACGGGTGATGGTGCTGATATTCACCACTGCCGGGCCTTCTTTCTCCACCAGGCGGGTGAAATCCGGCAGCCCGGTCACCAGCGGTTCGGCCCGCTCCCGGGAGGCTTTGCCATCCGGCTCGGCACAGGCCACCAGCAGGCCGGTGAAAATCACCAGACACAGTGTCGCCACTCGCTGAAATCCGCTCATTGGGCTCTCCTTTTATTTTGCAGGCTGAACTACCACCGCCTGGCAACCGTCGTCCCCGGATGCCACCAGATACGGCTGATAGGCCCGATTATGACTGGCACTTCGGCTCAGTACACGGTTGATCACAAAACCCAGCACCAGGCCGCCCATGCCAAACAGGGCAGACGCATCAAACGCCGTGACCGGCAGCAAAGTCCCCAGCACCGACCCGGCGACCAGCAATGCCAGGGGCAGACCATAGACCCACAGGGCGCCACGCATGAGGGCGCCTTCCGGCAGTGCCAGTTGGACAGTATCACCGACCTGATGAATCTCACGGGAAGAAACAGGGACACGCAGATGGGCGCGTTGCCCACTCTGCTGTTGATTGACAAGATGATGGCCGCAACCGGCCTTGGCCTTGCAGGCACCGCAAGTGGAGGCACGCACGGTTTCTACCCAGATAGCGCCGGCTTCCACCGCTACTACTGTGCCCTGCTCAAGAAGCATTACGGCTGACTTTCCCTGACGCTGATGCCGTCGATCACCCGCAGGGCGGTGCTCTGCGGCACTTCACCGACCAGGGTCACCAGATAGACACCACTGGGGGCGGCGAGGCGACGGCTTACCGCCACCGTGGGCCCGACCCGGCTGACACCCTCTTCCACGCTGTTCTCACCGATGGCTTCCACGAATACCGTAAAGGCGGCCAGGCCATCACTGAAACCACGGGCCGCCACCGGCGCACGGTCCGTTGTCGCCTGCCGCCAATCCTGCTTCATGGCACGGAAACCCGCCGGCAGCCACTCCGGACTGACGGTCAGCTTCAAGGAAGGATGAGACTCGGCTACCGGCGCCAGCGCTTTTTCATGGCGAGCTTCCGGCACCGCGAAATGATCGAGACCCAACTGCGGTGACAAGGTGAGAGTGACAAATTCCACCCGCTCCAGGGCTACACCACTACCATCCACGATTTCGGATTTGAGTAGCAGCCGGGATTCCTGATCCAGCCACAAACGATAACCATAACGATGGGTATCCAGTGGCGCCACCCGCATACGAGTGGCATGACGCCCGGCTACCCGGCCATCACCATCCACCAGGATGTTGTACTGTTCCGGCAGATCACTGGCCAGACGATCCCCCAATGCCAGGGGACCGGCTTGCTGGCTACTAAGGCGAGTGAGACTGCGATCCGGGTGCCGACAGAGCACCTCGTCACCACGGCGGATCACTTCCACCAGGCGGCCGTCCAGATGGGTCAGACGCTGGTACTGACGACCCTCAATAACTGCATGACTGACTTCCATGGTGCTGATTTCAGCACCGAACTGGTAAAGAAAGCGGCCAGTGTAATTCAGGGAACGGTTGGCCTCAGCCATGGCCTGGAGCTGGTTGTGCGCCGACGAATCCTCCGCCAGCGCAACCAGGGGCGTACAAAGAGACAGGGAAAGGGCGAGTGCGCGCAGCATCATCCGTTAGCGGGCTCCACTGCGGGCGTCCATGCTGACCAGGCGAGCAAAAGGCATCATCCCCTGGCCACTGTTCCGGGCAGCAAATTCACTGTGCCGCAGCAGCATGTCGTTGCCTCGAGGCTGGACCTGAGCGGCCGGTGTCACCACTGCATTACTGCCAGTGAAGGACCGGGATACCAGCGACGCCTCCGCAAACGGGCGGCTCATACGACTATCCTGAGCTGACGCCATGACCGGCGCTGCACCGGAAGACTGCGTCGCCTCCCAGCTCTGCCAGCCCACTACCGTAGCCGCAGCCACGGAAGCCGCCACCGCAAGCCGGCTCACACTACCCAGCCAGGCCGGGCGACGCGACGGCGCCTGTTCGGCAGCCAGGGCCGCAGACAGGCTGGCGTTGAAACCCGCCGGCACGCTCATGGATGGCTGGTTGTGCATCACATCCCGGGCCAGCTGCCAGCGGGACAACGCATTCAGGTCTGCATTGTCGATATCACGCATTACCCGACGGGTTTCCAGCTCGCTGGTCTCTCCGTCAAGGAAGGCGGACAGTGTTTCCATGTCCCTGCTCATACACTCACCCTTTCTCGCCACGCTGGGAGCCCAGCAGTGGGCGCACAGCATTATCAATTGCTTCCCTGGCCCGGAAGATGCGGGAACGAACAGTTCCCACCGGGCATTCCATTACCGCCGCAATGTCCTCATAACTGAGGCCCTCGAATTCCCGCAGGGTAACGGCCGTTTTCAGTTCATGGGGCAGCTCATCAATGGCCTGATGAATTACTGCTTCCAACTCCTGTGACAACACGAGAGACTCCGGGGTTCCAATCTCGTGCAGCATTTCTGCCCCGGCATACTGCTCGGCCTCGGCCGCATCCAGGTCAGAGCCCGGTGGCCGCCGACCGGCGGCCACCAGATGGTTCTTGGCGGTATTCACGGCAATACGATAAAGCCAGGTGTAAAAGGCACTGTCACCCCGGAAACGGGGCAAGGCACGCCAGGCTTTGAGAAAGGCTTCCTGGGCCACGTCCTGCACTTCATCCGAGTCACGCACATAACGGCTGATCAGGGCGAAAATACGCTGCTGATATTTGCGTACCAGCACTTCAAAGGCACGCTGATCGCCGGTTTTGGCTTTCTTGACCAACTCTTCGTCTGACACCGATCCCCCGGATCTTTCGCGAAACGCGGATACATGGCAATGACTGAAATTTCAGCCAATTAAAGCAGGCCATTGTAGCAGGTGTGAGGGTCGCGGCTATACTATAGGGCCGCTTTACCACCCTTTTCACATTGCTTGAACATTTGTTCTGGCACTAATAACCCGTGTGGGGCCTATCCACACAGGTCCAAGGATTGTTCATGGCCACCTTCCGACACGATGTACTCATCATTGGTTCCGGAGCTGCGGGATTAACTACCGCCCTGCGCCTGCCTGATGATTGCCGGATCGCCCTGCTTTCCAAAGGCGAGCTGACCAGCGCCAGCACCTATTACGCCCAGGGCGGTGTCGCCGCGGTGCTGGATCAGGAGGATTCCCTGGAAAGCCATGTAGCCGATACGCACGTGGCCGGGGGCGGCCTGTGCCATGATGATGCTGTGCGTTACACCGTGGAAAATGGCCCCGATGCGATCCGTTGGCTGATTGATCTGGGGGTAGATTTCACCCGCCTGGCCGGCAACAATGAGGGCTCCCTGCCCTATCACCTGACCCGCGAAGGCGGCCACAGCCATCGCCGTATCATTCATGCGGCCGACGCCACCGGCAAGGCCATCTCCGGCACCCTGATCGGCCAGGTGCGTCAAAAAGACAACGTGACCCGTTTCGAATACCGGGTGGCGGTTGACCTGATCCTGCAGGAGCACAACGGCGAAAAACGCTGCTGCGGGGCGTATGTGCACAATATCGAGACCGGCGAAACCGATGTAATCCTGGCCCGCGCTGTGGTGCTGGCCACCGGCGGCGCCTCCAAGGTCTACCTGTATACCTCCAACCCGGACGTAGCCACCGGCGACGGCATCGCCATGGCCTGGCGGGCCGGCTGCCGGGTGGCCAACATGGAATTCATGCAGTTCCACCCCACCTGTCTGTACCATCCCAAAGCCAAAAGTTTTCTGGTCACCGAGGCGATTCGTGGCGAAGGCGGCCACCTGCTACTGCCCAACGGCGAACGCTTCATGCATCGCTTTGACGAACGGGGCGAACTGGCCCCCCGGGACGTGGTGGCCCGCGCCATCGACCATGAAATGAAACGCCTGGGCGCCGACTGCCTGTACCTGGACATCAGCCACAAGCCGGCGGATTTCATCATCGAGCACTTCCCCACCGTCTACGCCAAGTGCCTGCAACTGGGCCTGGACATCACCCGTGACCCCATGCCGGTGGTGCCCGCCGCCCATTACACCTGCGGCGGCGTGATGATCAACGAAAACGGCCAGACCGACGTGCCCGGCCTCTACGCCATCGGCGAAACCAGCTTCACCGGCCTGCACGGGGCCAACCGCATGGCCAGCAACTCCCTGCTGGAGTGCCTGGTCTACGGCAAGGCCTCCGCCGAACACATCGGCGCCACCCTGGCCGACGTACCGGAACCCCGCGAACACAAGGAATGGGACGAATCCCAGGTCACCGATTCTGATGAAGACGTGGTGATCAGCCACAACTGGGACGAACTACGCCGCTTCATGTGGGATTACGTGGGCATCGTGCGCACCGAAAAACGCCTGCAGCGTGCCCAGCACCGGGTGGACATGCTGAAAAGGGAAATTGCCGAGTACTACAGCAACTATCACATCAGCAACGACCTGCTGGAACTGCGCAACCTGGTGGTCATCGCCGAACTCATCATCCTCTCCGCCATGCAACGCAAGGAAAGCCGGGGGCTGCATTTTATGCGCGATTATCCAGGGATGAATGATGAGGTGGTGGATACGGTGCTGACACCAGACTTGAATTGACAATGGATAATTGAGAATTGATAACTGCGCGAGCCTGGCTCGTAGTGATTGAAACGCAAGAGGCCGCGTCCAAAGGTTGGGCGCGGCCTCTTTGCTTTACGATAATAACTACGCGTGAACCCGCAGTTATCAATTATCCATTATCAACTATCAATTGCTCTTATTCGTCCACAACCACTGATAAAACGGCTGCAACTGCTCCCGGGGTGCCTGGTCGTCGAACAGGTGCAGCCAGCCCTTTGGGGTCTGGATGGCCATCCAGGGGCCAGCGCGCAGGACCCGGCGGGGGCATTCCAGTTCTTGCCAGTGGCGGCCGATGAGGGTGAGACGTTGTTCGTGAAGCTCCATCTGGGACAGCTGCGCCGGCTGCCAGCCGCGCACCAGCAGCGGCAGCGCAGCCAACAACAGCACCAGCGCCCACCAGGGCACCTGCGCCAGCAGTATCGCCGGCGCCACCACCAACACCGCCAGTAACCGCAGCCTGGCAGGATAGCGGGAGGGGTTCAGCTCAAGTTTTTTTCGCGGAGACCAGGGCGAGGACATGGCGTACATACTCGCGCAGCGCCGGGTCTTGCGGCTCACTGCGATAGGTAAACCACTCGAACATGTCGGCATCTTCGCACTCGAGTAGCTTGGCGAACCAGGCCTGATGTTCCGCCGAGTCGCTATCGAAGTGGTCATCCAGGTAGCCGTACAGCACTACTTCCACTTCCGAGGCACCACGACGGCACTGCCAGCGGTACTTGCGTTTCAGGTCATCATCACTCATTACTGCATTATCCTGATCGAAAACTCCGGGCCGCGGCACAAGTATGGAAACGCGACTTTCAGACCGTGGCCGCATTATCTATCATGCCCCATTATTTCTCGACTCTTTGTGTCATTCCGTTCCACAGGAGCCCCATGAGCTGGTCCGATTTTATCGCCACCCAAACCCTGGCCGACAGTGCCAAGGCGCCCTATCTGAGCCATTGTGACCACCTGACCGTGATCCGCGCCCATGGTGAGGAGGCTGGCCATTATCTGCAGGGTCAGGTGTCCTGCGATCTGCGCGAGGTGGATAAGCAAGGCCACCGCACCGGCATGCACCTGACTCTGAAAGGACGCGGTCTGGTCAGCGTACGCATTACCCGTGACGGCGACGACTACCTGCTGCTCTGCCCCGCCGATCTGAGTGAGGCGGTAATCAAGGCACTGATGAAATACCGCCTGCGCGCCAAGGTGGAATTCAACGTGGATCAGGATCTCGTGGTACTGGGGCTGGCCGGTGATTTGCCTGCCCAAGCGCCGAATCACGGCGACAGTGCCGAGACCGATCAGGGCCTTTGGCTGCGCTACCCCTTTACGGATCATGCCCTCGTGATCGTGAAGCAGAGCAACGCCGAGCAGGCCTGGCAAAGCCTCGCCACAGGCCGCACTACCACCGGCGCCAACGGCTGGCTGCAGGCCGACATAGACGCCGGCGAAGGCATGGTCTACCCGGGCGCAGAAGACCTGTTCCTGCCCCAGGTGCTCAATTACGACGTCACCGCCGGGGTGAACTTCAAGAAAGGCTGCTACACCGGCCAGGAAGTGGTCGCCCGCATGCACTTCAAGGGCAAGCTCAAGCAGCGCATGCAGCGAATCAACTACAGTGCCGATGTGGACCTGACACCGGGCGAAACCCTGCGCGACAGTAACGGCAAGGCCGCCGGCGAAGTGGTCAGCGCCGCTCGCACCCCACAGGGCAGAGCCGCCCTGGTGATACTGCGACGAGATACCGACGGGGTGCTGTTCCGGGAAGAGCAGCCGCTGGAGAGTGAGCTGGGGGCGTTGCCTTATTCGTTGCCCTGGAAAGAGTGAATTTAATTGATAGTTGATAATGGATAATTGATAACGACGCGATTCAGGTTATAGCAATAGCGGAAACGCAAGAGGCCGCGCCCAATGTTTGGGCGCGGCCTCTTTGCTTTACGAACCATGAAGCCCGGCTCGCGCCGTTATCAATTATCCATTATCAACTATCAATTGCCTCTAACGGGTGCCTCGGCGCCGGACACTCGAAGAACCCATCGATGTACTCCCTCGGTACATCCTTGACGCTGCGGTGACGGAAACCGGGGTTACCGTCCTTGTCGATGAGCAAAGCGCGCACCCCTTCGCGGAAATCGCCGTGCAGGGAGCACTGTACCGCCAGACACCATTCCATACGGAAGATGTCAGCCAGGGAGGAATAGGTGGAACGAGCCAGTTGCTCCCAGACCAGATGGGCGGTCTGCGGGCAGCCCCGCTCCAGATTGCCAAGCGCCTTGTCCAGCCAGCCATCCCGGTCCTTTGCTGTGAGCAACTGCTCCACCACTACCGGCAGGCTCTCGCCGTCACAGAGGCGATTGATTTGCGGCAGGTGGTCAATCAGCGGGTGATTAAGCTCACTCATGTCTGCGGCCTGTTGCTTGAACAGGCGATAGAGCACTGCCCGGTTGTCAGTGATGTCATCGGCGAAGTCCTGCTCCGCCAGTGCCGCCAGCAGGTTGTCTGCGTCACCATCCACCATGCGGTCGGCCATGCCGATTTCTACCGCTTCGCGGCCATTGATATGCACACCGGTAAGGCCCAGGAACAACCCTGCCCGGCCCGGCAAACGATTCAGGAACCAACTGCCACCCACATCCGGGAACAGGCCGATGGTGATTTCCGGCATGGCCATGCGCGAACGCGGGGTCACCAGACGGAAATCCGCGCCCTGCAGCAGCCCCATGCCCCCACCCATGACAATGCCATCACCAAACACGACCACCGGAATCCGGCTGGTGTGGATGCGGTAATCCAGGGCGTATTCCTCGGCGAAGTACTGCTCCGTGAAAGGGTTTCTGCCCTGCCCGGCATGTTTCACCATGGACTTGTGCATCTGCACGATGTCACCGCCGGCGCAGAAGGCCTTGCCACCGGCCCCGTCCAGCCAGATTGCTACCACATCATCACGCTGTTCCCACTCATCCATCTGCTTGCTCAGGGTCTGGATCATTTCCAGGCTCAGGGCATTGAGGGCTTTGGGGGCATTCAGGGTGGCGCGGGCGATCAAACGGCCGCAGCGGGTTTCGATTTCGGAAAACAACACGCAGTCAGACACGACAACTCCTTGGGCGTAATTCGGCAAGGATGGTACAGCGGCTAGGGGCTAGCTCCAAGCTTCAAGCTACAAGCTGCAACACGGGGAAAGGCCATGCCTGCAGAAAGGGCCTCGCCCCGCGCTGAGTGAATTGTGGGAAGCGATGCTCGCATCGCGAAGTCAGTGCGAGGAATTCGCGATGTGAACATCGCTTCCCACAAAAACCTTACGCACCGGCGCGGCGCCATCGCCTATCGTGTGGTGCCAAAGCCTGATTCGCGTTGTAGCTTGTAGCTTGAGGCTTGCAGCTGCCTATTCCGGGACGGTCCAGTCGATGGCCGTCTTGCCCTGTTGCAGCAGGTACTGGTTGGCGCGGGAGAAGTGGCCGCAGCCGAGAAAACCCCGGTGGGCGGATAGGGGCGACGGGTGCGGGGCGGTGAGGACGCAATGTTTGTTGCGGTCGATCAGCCTGCCCTTCTTCTGGGCATGACTGCCCCAGAGCAGGAAAACCAGCCCCTCACGCTCGCGATTCAGATGCTCAAT
The DNA here is from genome assembly GCF_014762765.1 of Alcanivorax sp. Classification (GTDB taxonomy): domain Bacteria; phylum Pseudomonadota; class Gammaproteobacteria; order Pseudomonadales; family Alcanivoracaceae; genus Alcanivorax. Next base: position 7,721 of record NZ_JABURH010000120.1, on the reverse strand, counting down.
AGCCTGGTCGGTGAATTGCTCCCAACCCTGCTTCTGGTGTGAGGCGGCCTGGCCCGCTTCCACGGTAAGCACCGCATTGAGCAGCAATACGCCCTGCTCCGCCCAGTGGGTCAGGTTGCCATGGGATGGTATCTCTATACCCAGATCCCGATGGATTTCCTTGTAGATATTGACCAGCGACGGCGGTGTCTTGACGCCACGCTGCACGGAAAAACACAGGCCGTGGGCCTGATCCGGGCCGTGGTATGGGTCCTGGCCCAGGATCACCACCTTCACCTTGTCGAAGGGCGTCAGGTTGAAGGCATTGAAGATATCCGGGCCGGGCGGGAACACGGTTTTACCGGCCCGCTTCTCGCCCGCCAGGAAAGCCCGCAGCCGGGCCATGTAGTCCTGCTCGAACTCTCCGGCCAGGTGCTGTTTCCAGCCCGGCTCCAACTGCACATTCTGGGTGTTGCTATCAGCCATTGGGAAGCAGCTTTTCCAGAAGGTTGCACATACGCGCTTCCACGAACTCCTGGGAAATCTTTTCCGGATGCACCAACAGGCGCTGTTCGATAGACATGATGGCCATCAGAATCAGCTCCGCATCCAGGCGCGGATTCTCGCTGCCGAACAGTTCCGTGGCGATCATCAGACTTTCCAGCTGCTGGTGCAGGTACAGATCCGCCAATTCACGCAGACGACTGTCCAGAATGGCTTCCTGCAGAAACGCCTGCTCCGCCACCAGGTGACCACGCCGGTTGGTAAGCTCATCGACAATAAAGGCCGCCGTCATCTGGCCCATCAGGTCAATAAGGCGCTGGCGTTCTTCCGGATTCGTCAGGCTCTCGCGGGAAAATTGCGACAACAAGGCGAAAGCCCGTTCCTTGAATGGCTCGATCACATCCTTGAGCGCCCGTTCGGCGAACAGGGTGAAGGTATCGGCAATCAGGTCGGAGATATCTTTAAAGTAGTAAGTGGTTGCCGACAGGGGCACATCCGCCTCACGGGCCACCGCCCGGTGACGCACAGCACGAATACCGTCTTTGACAATGATATTCAGAGCGGCCTCGAGGATCGCCTGACGACGCTGTTCACTGCCGGCGCGGCGCGCTTTTCTTCCTTGGTATTGAATTGCACTACTCATGGACACAGTCAGCCTTTGTTGATTCAGCCCGGTACTCCCCCCTCAGGGGATGTGTTGTGTCGCTCTCCCACCTTCTTACCCGCCAGGCCGGGGCACAAACCATGCCCCAAATCAGCCTCAGCGTCCCTGGGGACGCATATGCGGGAACAGGATCACGTCCCGAATGGACGGTGAATCCGTAAACAACATTACCAGCCGGTCGATGCCAATGCCCTCACCGGCTGTCGGCGGCAGGCCGTGTTCCAACGCGGTGACGTAATCCTCGTCATAGAACATGGCTTCATCATCGCCGGCATCCTTTTCTGCGACCTGCTGACGGAAACGTTCGGCCTGGTCTTCCGCATCGTTCAACTCCGAAAAACCGTTGGCGATTTCGCGGCCACCCACAAAGAACTCGAAACGCTCGGTCACAAACGGATTATCGTCCATACGGCGGGCCAGCGGCGACACTTCCGTGGGGTACTCGGTGATAAAGGTCGGATCTTTCAGACGGTGCTCTACCGTCTTCTCGAAGATCTCGATCTGCACCTTGCCGAGCCCATAGCTATCTTTCAGTGGAATCCCCAGTGACTCGGCAATGGCGCAGGCCCCGTCCAGATCCGCCAGCTTCGCCGGGTCGATGTCCGGATTAAAATGCAAAATGGAATCGAAAACCGTTATCCGGGTAAAGGGTTTACCAAAATCGTACACATCGCCCTGATAACTCACCTCGGTGGTACCCAGCACATCCTGGGCCAGCTTGCGCAGCATTTCCTCAGTCAGGTTCATCAGGTCATGGTAATCACCAAACGCCTGGTAGAACTCCAGCATGGTGAATTCCGGGTTATGTCGGGTGGAAAGACCCTCGTTGCGGAAATTGCGGTTGATCTCGAACACCTTCTCGAAACCGCCCACCACCAGACGCTTCAGGTACAGTTCCGGCGCGATGCGCAGGTACATGTCCATGTCCAGGCTGTTGTGGTGAGTGATGAAGGGTCGCGCGGTGGCGCCACCGGGGATCACCTGCAGCATGGGGGTTTCCGCTTCCACGAAGCCCTTTTCTACCAGGAAGTTGCGGATGCCTGCCACCATTTTGGAGCGGATCTGGAAGGCCTTGCGGGTCTCTTCGTTAACGATCAGATCCACATAACGCTGGCGGTAGCGGGCTTCGGTATCAGTCAGGCCCTTGTGCTTTTCCGGCAGTGGACGCAGAGACTTGGTGAGCAACAGGTACTCATCCATCATCACATACAGGTCGCCCTTACCGGATTTGCACAGGGTGCCTTTCACGCCAACGATATCGCCCAGATCCCAGTGTTTGGTGTCTTTCTGCACATCCTTGGAGGCATAAATCTGGATGCGCCCGGACATGTCCTGCAGCACCTTGAAAGCCTTGCGATCGAGCATCATGCGGCCGGCAACAGCGACCTGAATGTTCTTCTCAGCCAGCTCTTCCTTGCTGAATTCGCCGTACTGGGCCTGCAAATCAGCGGCCAGAAAATCGCGACGGAAGTGGTTGGGGAAGGCATTGCCTGCCTCACGCAGGTCGGCCAACTTGGCTCGGCGCTCGGCGATCAGGCGGTTTTCGGATTCCTGCTGCTCAGTTGTGGTGTTCTGTTCGTCAGCCATGTACTTACCTTACAAGGGTCGGACGTCTGACGTCGGACGTCTGACGCGGTAAAACAATTCTTGGGGCCAGGCGTCCAATGCCAGACGCCCAACGCTTTGGGGAGGTTAGCGTCCGACGTCAGACCTCCGACGTCAGACTCCCTCAATCACAATCCTGCTTTCAGGGACGCTTCAATAAACTGATCCAGGGAGCCGTCCAGTACCTGCTGGGTATTGTGGCTTTCCACACCGGTACGCAGATCCTTGATACGACCGTCATCCAGCACGTAAGAGCGGATCTGACTGCCCCAACCGATATCAGATTTGTTGCTTTCCTGGGCCTGCTTTTCCGCGTTGCGGCGCTGCATTTCCACTTCGTAGACCTTGGCCTGCATCATCTTCAGGGCCTGGTCCTTGTTCTGGTGCTGACTGCGCCCGCTCTGACACTGGGTCACCAGGGTGTGCTTCTCGCCACCCTCGTCGGTGTATTCATAGGTCAGGCGCACCGCGGAATCGGTCCGGTTAACGTGCTGACCACCGGCACCGGAGGCGCGGTAGGTGTCAACCCGCATGCTGCCCACGTCGATATTCACGTCGATATCGTCGTCCACTTCCGGGGACACGAACACCGAACTGAAGGAGGTATGGCGACGGCCGCCGGAATCGAACGGGCTCTTGCGCACCAGCCGGTGCACGCCGGTTTCGGTGCGCAGCCAGCCATAGGCGTACTCGCCTTCAAAACGGATGGTGGCCGACTTGATACCGGCCACATCACCGGCGGAGGCTTCCACCAGCTCGGTCTTGAAACCGTGGGCTTCGCCCCAGCGCAGATACATGCGCAGCAGCATCTCGCCCCAGTCCTGCGCCTCGGTACCACCGGAGCCGGCCTGGATATCCAGGTAGGCGTTGCAGGCATCCATCTGGCCGGAGAACATGCGACGGAACTCCAGATCCGCCACCATCTTTTCCAGCCGGTCCAGCTCGCTTTCCACTTCCGGCAGGCTGTCTTCGTCGCCCTCTTCCACCACCAGCTCCAGCAGGCCGGAGGTGTCTTCCACCCCCTGGGAGGCATCGTTGATGGTGTTGACGACCAGCTCAAGCTGGGCCCGTTCCTTGCCCAGGCCCCGGGCGTAATCCGGATCGCTCCAGACATCCGGACTTTCGAGTTCTCGCTCGACTTCGGTCAGACGTTCGCTCTTCTGATCGTAGTCAAAGATACCCCCTAAGCGCTTCGACACGCTCAGACAGGTCGGAAAGGTGGGTTCGCAGCGGATTGACTTCCATTACGTCTCTCTAGAATTTGTGCTTGGCAGAATTGATATCCGGAAAACAGCGCAGTCTAACGGTTTGCGCATTGGCTGACGAGGGGCGTGGCCCTCCCCCCTTCACCGTGGGGGCGTCGCTGGCGGCGAGATTACACACGTGGAATCGCGCCGCCAGCGACGCTCCTGCAAGGATGTTAGTCAGTCTCTCAGCTCGTAGACGTGGTAGGCATCCGGTTTCATCTGGTTGATGGTGGTGCCGATGTAGCGGGCATTATTGGGAATGCCGGAGCCGGTGTTGAACACCTTGAAGGTACGCACTTCTTTGGGGGTGTCGATCACGGTATCCGCGTCCACTTCCACCCACATGAAAATAATGGCTTCCTGGGGGATGTAATCCACCCGCAGGACCTTGCCTTCTTCGGGCAGGCGCAGCTCCTGCACCTCGTTCACCACCTTCAGGCGGTGTTTGTGTATGGTCTTCATCTTCGTCCCCTCCGTTAAGGACACAACACAGCGGTGGACGATAGCCACCCCGCGCAGTCAATGCCGGCACGGCCTTTTGGGCCGTACCCTGGTAAAAAAGGCGCCCGATGGTGAGCGCGAAGCGCAATGCTAGCAAAAACCGGCAGCGCCGACAGCATTGTCGACAATTTTGCGGGGAGACTACCTCCCCCCTCTCTACCACACCCTGTAGGAACGGAGCGTAGCGGAGTAACGCACGTAGTTCCGTGCGGCCCGAAGGGTGAGCGAAGCGAATAACGCCTCTCGAGGCGCGAACCCCAGCCCGGTTATCAGCGATCACACTTCAGAGAGTACAGAGATCACCAAGGCCCCCCTGTTGTTGCCTGGGTAATCGGGAGCCGGTTCGCGCCTCGAGAGGCGCTCCTACAGGGGCGTTGTCTCGCTGGAGACGGGATTACAGCGGAATCAGATGCTCGAACAGCAGCTGCGGGTTGCGCTGGCCGCGGAATTCGTTGACTTCCAGACGGTAGACGCCGCGCACCCGGGCGATACGGCTGGGCAAGGCCTCCACCGGCACATTGAAGTGGATGGCATCGATGATGCCGTTGACACCGGGCAGGCCCAGGGTCAGCTTCAGGTGGCGCTCGCCGACAATACGGTGCTTGAGCACCTCGAATTCTCCATCGAAGCACGGCGCCGGGAAGCCCTGCCCCCAGGGGAAGCGGTGGCTGAGCAGTTCCGCGTTGCTGAGGGACAGCTCGTGGTCATCCAGCTCGCCGTCGGTCTCCACCACTTTTTCCAGGGCCCTGGGGGACAGCAGCTCACTGACAGCCTTCTCGAAGGCCACCTTGAACTGGTCCAGTTTGTCCAGCTCCAGGGACAGGCCCGCCGCCATGGCGTGGCCACCGAACTTGCTCAGCAACCCGGGGTTGGCGGTGGCCACCGCATCCAGGGCATCACGCAGATGCAGGCCAGGGATGGAGCGGCCAGAACCTTTCAGGGTGCCGGGCTGCTGGGCCGGGGCAAAGGCAATCACCGGGCGATGAATAATTTCCTTCACCCGCGAGGCAAGGATCCCCACTACCCCTTCGTGCCACTCCTTGCCATACAGGCACAGCCCCGCCGGCAGATTCTCCGGGTTCAGCCGCGACACCTCGACCATGGCCGCATCGCGCATGCCATGCTCGATGGAGCGGCGTTCACGATTGATGGTGTCCAGCTCCTGGGCCATATCCAGGGCTTCGGCGTCGGTTTCCGCCAGCAGGCAGGCGATGCCATGGGTCATGTCGGAAAGCCGCCCGGCGGCGTTGAGGCGCGGGCCCACCGCAAAGCCCATATCCGCCGCCAGCGCCCGGTTGGGGTCGCGACCGGCCACCTGCAACAGGGCACGAATGCCAGGGCACCCCTTGCCGGCGCGGATACGCCGCAGGCCCTGCTCCACCAGCACCCGGTTGGCGTCGTCCAGGGACACCACATCCGCCACGGTCCCCAGGGCCACCAGATCCAGCAAATCGGTGATCGGCTGCGTGGGGGTGAAACCCTGATCACGCAGGGCCCGCTGCAGGTCCATCAATAAATAGAAGGCCACGCCCACCCCGGCCAGGTTGGCGGCGGGAAAGTCCTCGCAGCCCGGCAGACGCGGGTTCACCAGTGCATCGGCCTCCGGCAGGGTATCGCCGGGCAGGTGATGATCGGTGATCAGCACCTTGATGCCCTGGGCCCGGGCGGCGGCGACACCGTCCACGCTGGCGATACCGTTATCCACGGTGATGATCAGGTCCGGCCGGTACTGCTGCTGGGCCAGCTCGACAATGGCCGGCGACAGTCCATACCCATATTCGAAGCGGTCCGGCACCAGGAAATCCGGGCGCGGGAAGCCCAGCAGCTCAAGGCCTCGCACCATCAGGGTGGTGGCGGTGGCACCATCCGCGTCGTAGTCGCCGACAATACAGATACGCCAGTGATCGGATCGCCCTTGTAAGAGCAGCTCCACGGCCCCACGCAGTCCTGTGAAGGCAGACGGATGGGGCAAACGCTTGAGCGCCAACTCCAGCTGCGCCGGGTCGTCCACGCCCCGCCCGGCCAGAATCCGCGCCAGCAAGGGCGGCACATCCGGCCAGTCCGGCGTGTGTTGCGGTCGGCGGGTGATGTTGGGCAGGGTCAGTTTGTCTACGGGCATTAATGGGGCTCGGTGAGTCAGAGGTTCTGGCCTGGTTGGGTATTCGTCATGCAAGCATGACTTCCCACAAAACCAGGGGCTCCGGCAAGGCATGGAGCAAGCGATGGTTTTTGTGGGAAATGATGCTTGCATCATGAATGCCCCGGCGAGCCGGGGTGGCACCAGCCCAGCAGTCTGCCACGCCGCACCCGGAACAGCACCATCACAAGGAGCAAGTGATGAAATTTTCACCAACCAGCGCCGACACCGCAGGCCCACGACCAATTAGTCACAAATTGGGGCTAAAAAAGTCATTCACCTTCCCTATACTTGCGGGCCTACAAGTTTCGTTGTTTATGTAAGCAAACACTCACATGAATGCTTATATGAAGGACGCCGCCTCCCCCATTTTCGGGGGCCGGGCAATACCAAAGCGGCCTGATTCGCCGCGTACTTTGGGACTGGAGAGCAGAAGCTATGATCTATCAAGGCAACGCCGTAAGCGTACAACTGCTTGACGACGGCATCGCCGAACTGAAGTTTGACCTTCAGGGCGAGTCCGTTAACAAGTTCAATAAGGAAACCGTGGAAGACCTCGGCAAGGCCGTCGATGCCATTAAAGGCAACAGCGACATCAAAGGCCTAGTCGTGACCTCCGGCAAGTCGGTTTTCATCGTTGGCGCCGACATCACCGAATTCACTGACATGTTCAAACTGCCGGAAGACGAAATTGCCGGCTGGTGCCTGAAATCCAACCAGGTCTTCAACGCCTTTGAAGATCTGGATATCCCCAAAGTGGTTGCCGTTAACGGCATCGCCCTGGGTGGCGGCCTGGAAATGTGCCTGGCCGCAGACTTCCGCGTACTGAGCGAAAAAGCCCAGGTGGGACTGCCGGAAGTGAAGCTGGGCCTGTTCCCGGGCTTCGGCGGCACCGTGCGTCTGCCCCGTGTGATCGGCGTGGATAACGCCGTTGAGTGGATCGCCGCCGGCGGCCAGCACAAGGCTGACAAGGCCCTGAAAGTGGGTGTTGCCGATGCCGTGGTTGCCCACGACAAGGTCAACGACGCTGCCATCGACCTGGTCAAGCAGTGCCTGGCCGGCAAGATCGACTTCCGCGCCAAGC
>NZ_JABURH010000179.1:19039-25000 GCF_014762765.1 Alcanivorax sp. | reverse complement strand
ACATGGCACATAAAAAAGCCGGTGGTAGTACTCGTAACGGTCGCGATTCGGAAAGTAAACGCCTTGGCGTGAAGCGCTTTGGCGGTCAGGTTGTCAGCGCAGGTGAAATCATTGTTCGCCAGCGCGGCACCAAGTTCCACGCAGGTGTGAACACCGGCATGGGCAAAGACCACACCATCTTTGCCAAGGAAACCGGTCGCGTTAAGTTTGAAACCAAGGGTCCGCTGAGCCGCAAGTTTGTGGTGATCGAGCCCGTGGCCTGATCCGAAAGGGTCAGAAAAAGCCCCGCGAGGCTCCTGCCCGCGGGGCTTTTTTGTGTCAGGCTGCTTGCAAGCGATATGCATCACGCCACAGGAAACAGATCTGAGACGTTGTGGTGAGCGGCCTGCGTGCTGCTCTACAATGGCATCCATCCAGTAAAGAGTGTCCTCCCAATGCAATTTGTCGATGAAGCCACCATTGAAGTTCACGCCGGTAAGGGCGGTGATGGCTGTCTGAGTTTCCGCCGCGAGAAATACGTGGAATTCGGTGGCCCGGATGGCGGCGACGGCGGAGCCGGTGGCAGTGTGATGGTGCAGGCGGATACCAATCTGAATACCCTGGTGGATTACCGCTACGAGCGCATTTTCAAAGCCCGCAATGGCGAGCCCGGCAAGGGGCGCCAGATGACCGGTAAATCCGCCGATGATGTGGTGTTGTTGGTGCCGGTGGGTACCACCATTGTCGATGTGGATACCGATGAGGTGCTGGCGGATCTGACCGATCCGGAAAAGCCGGTGATGATTGCCCTGGGCGGTCGCGGTGGGCTTGGCAATATTCACTTCAAGAGCAGCACCAACCAGGCGCCGCGCAAGATCACCAAGGGCAAGCCCGGTGAATCCCGTCGTCTGCGTCTGGAGCTGAAGGTGCTGGCGGATGTGGGCCTGCTGGGCATGCCCAATGCGGGCAAGAGTACCCTGATTCGGGCGATTTCCGCTGCCAAGCCCAAGGTGGCGGATTATCCGTTTACCACCCTGGTGCCCAATCTTGGCGTGGTGAAAGCAGATCGTCATCGCAGTTTCGTGGTGGCTGACATTCCTGGCCTGATCGAGGGTGCCGCAGAAGGGGCGGGTCTGGGGATTCGTTTCCTCAAGCACCTGGCGCGTACTCGTCTGTTGCTGCATGTGGTGGATCTGGCGCCCATGGATGGCAGCAGCCCGGCGGACCATATCGATGCCATCGCCGACGAACTGGACCGTTTCTCTCCCGCTCTGGCCGAGCAAGAGCGCTGGCTGGTGTTCAACAAGATTGACCTGCTGGCGGATGATGAAGCGCAGACGCAGGCGGATGCTATCGTCGAGGAGCTGGGCTGGCAGGGTCCGGTGTTCAAGATTTCTGCTGCTGCGGGTGTTGGCTGCGAGGATTTGGTCTACGCATTGATGAACGCCATTGAGGATCGCCGCCGGCTGGAGCAGGAAGACCCGGATTATGCTGCTGCCCAGCAGGATCTTCGCGCCCGCCTGGAAGAAGAGGCCCGTGAAAAGGTGCAGGAGCTGAAGGCTGACGCGCGCCGGGCTCGCCAGAATGATGGTGACGACGATGATGATGATCACGATGTGGAAGTGATCTACGAACCGTAAGCAGGCTCAGGTTTCAAGTGGCAAGTTACAAGGAGGGCCTGCAGGTATGCCGAGCTTCTGTGCTGAAAAGAGGCAGGGCAAATGGCGGGATCTTTTTGCATCTTGAAGCTTTCAACTTGTAACTGATGGAAGGAGTGAGCGTGGCGGACCGCCAGCGTTGGGTAATCAAGATAGGCAGTGCCCTGCTGACCAATGACGGCAAGGGTCTCGACTGTGCCTTGATGCAGTCCTGGGTGGATCGCATGGTGGCGTTGCGCGAGCAGGGTATTGAGGTGGTCATCGTGTCGTCCGGTGCGGTGGCAGAAGGGATGACCCGGCTGGGCTGGACCTCCCGTCCTGATTCTGTGCACGAGCTGCAGGCCGCCGCTGCAGTGGGTCAGATGGGGCTGGTGCAGGCCTGGGAGTCGCGTTTCCAGAAGCACAATCTGCACACCGCCCAGGTGCTGCTCACCCACGATGACCTGTCCGACCGCAAGCGCTACCTCAATGCCCGCTCCACGCTGCTGACCCTGCTGGGTTTTTCGGTGGTGCCGGTGGTGAATGAAAACGACACCGTGGTCACCGATGAAATCCGTTTTGGCGACAACGATACCCTGGCGGCGCTGGTGGCCAATCTGATCGAGGCGGACCGGCTGGTGATTCTCACTGACCAGGACGGCCTCTTCGACGCCGACCCCCGCAGTAATCCTGATGCCAAATTGATCCACGAGGCGCGGGCTTCGGATCCGGATATTGCCCGTGTTGCTGGCGGTGGCGGGCTGTTGGGGCGCGGCGGCATGGCCACCAAGGTGCGAGCCGCCAAGCTGGCGGCCCGTTCCGGGGCCTCCACCACCATCGCCTCCGGTCGCAGTCCGCAGGTCCTTGCGGAGCTGGCCCTGGGGCAGGGTCCGGGGACCACGCTGCTACCGGATACCTCGCCCATGAATGCCCGCAAGCAGTGGCTTGCCGGGCATTTGCAGATGCGCGGACGGGTGGTGCTGGATGCCGGAGCGGTGCGCCGTATTCGTGATGGCGGCTCCAGCCTGCTGCCGGTGGGAGTGGTGGATGTGTTCGGCCAGTTCTCCCGGGGGGAAATGGTGGCCTGTGAAAGTGAGCAGGGCGAGCGCATTGGCTGTGGGCTGGCCAACTATGACGCCGCCGACGCGCGTCGAATCTGTGGCAAAAAAAGTGCCGAGATTGCCGATGTGTTGGGCTACATGAACGAGGAAGAGCTGATCCACCGGGATAATATGGTGGTGTTCCACGTCGGCTGAATTGGGAGGCAAGGAGCGAGTGTCGAGAAGCGAAAGGAAAAGCCGGTGTGGGCTTTCGAGGCTCGCTCCTCACAGCTTGCCACTGATTTTTGGGCATAAAAAAACCGGCCAATGGCCGGTTTTTTTAACGCGAACGCATCAGACTCAGGCAGCCATGGCCTTGATCTTGGCGTTCAGGCGGCTCTTGTGGCGAGCTGCCTTGTTCGGGTGAAACTTGCCCTTGCGGGTGGCTTTGTCCAGCACAGACACCGCCTGGTTATAAGCTTCCTGAGCGCTGCCTTGGTCGCCGGACGCAATAGCCGCGTTCACCTTTTTCAGGTATGTGCGCACCATGGAGCGCATCGCTGCGTTGTGCTGACGGCGGTTTTCCGCCTGACGCGCACGCTTGCGTGCTTGCGGTGAGTTAGCCAAGGTCCTGCTCCTATACTTAAATTCGAAGGTCAAATCGGGTTGTGACACTGGCCGCTATGGGCCGACCCTGCCTGTTGTGATCAAAAAACACGCGGGCCACGGTCTAAAGACGCGCAACTATGCCGATCCGGAGGCCTGATGTCAATGGGCTGCGGGGGCGGAAATCATCATTCTGGCGGTTTGGGCGGCCTTTGTTTACTCTTGCCCGGTTTGCTGGAGGCACTATGACCGAACCCACAGAAAAGACCCCGAAAAAAGCCGGTTTAATGGCCTCCACTGCCGTGGTGGCAACCATGACCATGCTGTCGCGGGTGCTGGGGCTGGTTCGGGACGTGGTGATTGCCCGTATGCTGGGGGCCTCCGCCGGGGCCGATGCCTTTTTCGTGGCCCTGAAGATTCCTAATTTTTTCCGCCGTCTGTTTGCCGAAGGGGCCTTCAACCAGGCGTTCGTGCCGGTGCTGAGCGAGTATCGCAGCAAAGGCAGCATGGCGGCCACCAAGCTGTTGGTGGATCGGGTGGCCGGGACCCTGGGAACCGTGGTGGCGTTGATCACCCTGGTGGGGGTGCTGGCGGCGGCGGGGGTGGTGTGGTTGTTTGCTCCCGGTTTTGGCGATGACCCGGTGAAGCGGGCACTGACCGTGGAAATGCTGCGGCTGACCTTCCCTTATCTATTCTTTATTTCCCTGACCGCCTTTGCTGGCGGCATCCTCAATTCCTGGAACCGCTTTGCGGTGCCGGCTTTTACCCCGGTGCTGTTGAACCTGAGCCTGATCGGCTGTGCCCTGTTCCTGGCCCCGCAATTTGCCGAGGATCGCATGGCAGTGGCGCTGGCCTGGGGGGTGCTGATCGCCGGGGTCGCTCAGCTGCTGTTTCAGCTACCGTTTCTTGCCAGGCTGAATCTGATGCCGGTGCCGCGCATGGGCTGGTCCGACCCGGGGGTGCGCAAGATCATGACATTGATGGTGCCGGCCCTGTTCGGGGCGTCGGTCTATCAGCTCAACTCCCTGGTCAATACGGTGTTGGCGTCGCTACTGGAGACGGGGTCGGTGACCTGGCTCTACTACACCGACCGGCTGATCGAGCTGCCGCTGGGGATTTTTGCGGTGGCGATCGGCACGGTGATCCTGCCCAGCCTGTCCAGCAAGCATGTGGATGCCTCCAGCGAGGCGTTTTCCCGAACCCTGGACTGGGCCATCCGCATGGTGTTGCTGATTGGTCTGCCGGCAGCACTGGCGTTGGCAGTGCTGGCCGAGCCGCTGCTGTCCACGCTTTTCCAGTACGGCGAGTTCACTGCGTTGGATGTGGCGAAAACCGCAGAATCCCTGCGTGCCTACAGCGCCGGCCTGTTGGCGGCCATGCTGATCAAGGTACTGGCGCCGGGCTTCTATGCCCGCCAGGATACCCGCACTCCGGTGAAGATCGGTGTGATTGCCATGCTGGCGAATATGGCGTTCGGCGCCTTGCTGGTGTGGGAATGGCGTCATGTGGGGCTGGCCACGGCCATGGCCCTGTCCGCCTGGCTCAATGCCGGGTTGTTGTATCTGGGGCTGCGCCGGGCGGGGGTCTATCAGCCGCTCAAGGGGTGGTTGTTTCACTGGGGGCGGATGGTAGCTGCCGGTGTGGCCATGGCAGCGGCCACTTACTGGCTGTCTTTGCAAACCCTGGCCTGGACCGAGGCCGGCATGTGGAACCGGGTCGGTTGGCTCAGCCTGATTGTGATTTCCGGGTTGGCGATCTACGGGGTAAGCCTGCTGATTCTGGGGCTGCGGCCGCGACATTTGCGCCGCTGACATCTTGCGGGGTTGCTTTTCCTCTGGGTGAGCGCCATGTCAGTAATGGTTAACTTTCCCGCCGGTCGCTGCCACGGGCGCATACAAAACCATCGACGAGCCTGTATAATCGGGCGTCTTTTGAGACGAGGATGAGATGCGACTGATTCGCGGCATTCACAATCTGCGCGACAGGCATCGCGGCTGCGTGGCCACCATCGGCAATTTCGATGGGGTGCATCAGGGGCATCAGCGGATTCTGGATCAGGTGATTGCAGAAGCCCGCCGCCGTGGGCTGAAGGCCACGGTGATGCTGTTCGAGCCGCAACCTCAGGAATTTTTTGCGCCGCAGCAGGCGCCGGCCCGGCTCATGTCCCTGCGCGACAAACTGATTGCCCTGCGTGACGCCGGGGTGGATCAGGTGCTGTGTGTGCGGTTCGACGAGCGATTCCGCTCCCTGACCGCCGAGGCCTTTGTGAAATCACTGCTGGTGGACGGACTGGGGGTGGAATACCTGGTGGTGGGGGATGATTTCCGTTTCGGCTGTGGCCGTGACGGGGATTTCGCTTACCTGCAGCAGGCCGGCGAGCAGTTCGGTTTTGCTGTGACTGACACTGCCACCTGCGAAATCCATGGTGAGCGGGTGTCCAGCACCCGGGTTCGTGCGGCGCTCAACGCCGGAGATTTTGCCCTGGCGGAAACCTTGCTGGGGCGGCCCTTTGCCATCAGTGGCCGGGTGCGCCACGGTGACAAGATCGGCCGCACCCTGGATCTGCCCACGGTGAATCTGGCACTCAAGCGTCTGCACTCCCCGCTGGCCGGGGTGTTTGCCGTCACGGTGACTGGCGCCGGGCTCACAGACCAGGCCGGGGCCGCCAACATGGGCGATCGGCCCACGGTGAATGGCAC
>NZ_JABURH010000179.1:0-18600 GCF_014762765.1 Alcanivorax sp. | reverse complement strand
CCGTACGCCAACGGCGACATTCATATCGGCCATGCGGTGAACAAGATCCTCAAGGACATGATCGTCAAGTCCCGTACCCTGGCCGGCTTTGATGCCCCCTATGTGCCGGGCTGGGACTGCCATGGTCTGCCCATCGAGCTGATGGTGGAAAAGAAGGTCGGCAAGGCCGGCCACAAGGTGGATGCCCGCACCTTCCGCCAGAAGTGCCGCGACTATGCCAGCAAACAGGTGGCCGGACAGAAATCCGATTTTCAGCGTCTGGGCGTGCTCGGTGACTGGGACAATCCCTATCTGACCATGGATTACGCCTTCGAGGCGAACATCATCCGCTCCCTGGGCAAGATCGTCGACAACGGTCACCTGCAACAGGGTTTCAAGCCGGTGCACTGGTGTCTGGACTGCGCTTCTGCCCTGGCGGAAGCGGAAGTGGAATACTACGACAAGGTATCCCCGGCCATTGATGTGGCGTTCAGTGTGGTGGATGTGGCGGACTTTGCGGCCCGTTCCGGTATTGAGGCTACTGCGCCGGCACTGGTGATCTGGACGACCACCCCCTGGACCATCCCCGCCAACCGGGCGGTGGCGGTGCATCCGCAGTTGGACTATGTGCTGCTCAGCGGCGAGCTGGATGGCCGGCATCGCGAGTTGCTGGTGGCCGAGGGGCTGGCGGACGATCTGGTCGAGCGCTGGGGCATGGAAAGCGTGTCTCGCTCTGCGGCCGTGAAAGGCGAAAAGCTGGAGACATTGTCCCTGCAGCATCCGTTCCTGGGTGCCCAGGTGCCCGTGATTCTCGGTGAGCACGTGACCACCGATGCCGGTACCGGCCTGGTGCACACGGCACCCGGCCACGGTGCCGATGACTTTGTGGTGGGCCAGCAATACGATCTGGACCCGATCAGCCCGGTGCTTGACAGCGGCCTGTTCCGTGACGACCTGCCGGTGGTGGGCGGTGTGCATGTGAGCAAGGCCAACGAGCCGGTGATCGAGGCATTGCAGGAAAGCGGTGCCCTGGTGAAGCTGGCGAAGATTGAGCACAGCTACCCGCACTGCTGGCGTCACAAGACGCCCCTGATCTTCCGCGCCACCGCCCAGTGGTTTGTGTCCATGGACAAGGCCGGGCTGCTGCCCCGCGCCCGTCAGGAAGTGGATCAGGTGCAATGGCTGCCCGATTGGGGCAAGGCCCGCATCGAAGGTATGCTCACCGATCGCCCGGACTGGTGTATCTCGCGCCAGCGTACCTGGGGTGTGCCTATCGCCCTGTTCGTGAACAAGGAAACCGGTGAGTTGCACCCGGACACCCCGGCGCTGATCGAGCAGGTGGCCCAGCGGGTGGAAAAAGAAGGCATCGATGCCTGGTTCGATCTGACGCCCGCCGAGTTGCTCGGCGATCAGGCCGACCAGTACAGCAAGGTCACCGATACCCTGGACGTGTGGTTCGATTCCGGTGTTACCCATTATTGCGTGCTGGATCAGCGCGAGCAGCTGGGAAGCCCGGCAGATTTGTATCTGGAAGGCTCCGACCAGCACCGTGGCTGGTTCCAGTCCTCCTTGCTGACTAGCCTGGCAATTCGCGATGCCGCGCCCTACAAGACGGTGCTGACCCACGGTTTCACCGTGGACGAGCAGGGCCGCAAGATGTCCAAGTCCATCGGCAACGTGATCGCTCCCCAGGAAGTGTGGAATGACCTGGGCGCCGATATCCTGCGCCTGTGGGTGGCAGCCACGGATTACCGTGGCGAGATGTCCGTGTCCAAGGACATTCTCAAGCAGATGGGCGACAGCTATCGCCGTATCCGTAACACCAGCCGTTTCCTGCTTTCCAATCTCAGTGGTTTCGACCCGGCGACCGATGCCCTGCAGCCGGAGCAGATGCTGGCGTTGGATCGCTATATTGTCGATCGCGCCCTGCAACTGCAGGAAGACATTCAGGGGCTGTACGACGGTTACCATTTCCATCAGGTCTACCAGAAGTTGCACAACTTCTGCGCGCTGGATCTGGGTGGCTTCTATCTGGATATCATCAAGGATCGCCAGTACACCACCCAGGCAGATTCCGTGGCGCGTCGTTCATGTCAGACCGCGCTCTATCACATCGCCCAGGCGCTGGTGCGCTGGATGGCGCCGGTGCTCAGCTTCACCGCCGAGGAGATCTACGAGAACCTGCCCGGCGAGCGTCTCGATTCCGTGTTCCTGGCGGAATGGTACACGGGGCTTTTCGCGCTTACCGATACGGAGATGGACCGCGCCTTCTGGCAGCAAGTGCAGGATGTGAAACAGGCGGTCAACAAGGCCATCGAAAATGCCCGCCGGGACAAGCTGATCAAGGGCGGGCTCAGTGCCGAGGTAGTGCTCTATGTGGATGAGGTGCAGCAGACCCTGCTGAATCGTCTTGGTGATGAATTGCGCTTTGTCACCATCACCTCTACGGCCACCCTCAAGTCTCTGGGCGAGGCGCCTGCCGAACTGGAAGACACGGCGGTGAGCGGGTTGAAGGTGCAGGTGCTGGCCAGTGAGTATGGCAAGTGCGCCCGTTGCTGGCACCACCAGCCGGATGTTGGCTCCCATTCGGAGCATCCGGAGTTGTGTGGCCGTTGCGTGACGAACGTGGACGGCGAGGGTGAGGTGCGACGTTATGCCTAAGGCGCTGGATTCCTCATCCTCTGAAAGCAGCAAACGGTTGTTGCCGGGCCAGTTGTGCTGGTTGTGGCTCACCGGTGTGGTGATTGCGCTGGACCAGATCACCAAGCATATGGTGGTGGCCCGGTTCGATCTCTATGAGCGGCTGGAAGTGATGCCGTTCTTTAATCTGACCCTGGCCTATAACCCCGGTGCGGCATTCAGCTTTCTGGCGGATGCAGGGGGGTGGCAGCGCTGGTTCTTTACTGCCATTGCGTTGGGTGCCTCGGTACTGATTCTGATCTGGCTGGCCCGGCTTACCGCTGCCGAGAAACTGCAGGGCGTAGCGCTGGCGCTGATTCTGGGCGGGGCCCTGGGCAATTTCTACGACCGGCTGGTGCTGGGGCATGTGGTGGATTTTCTGGATTTCTATTGGGGTAACAGCCACTTCCCGGCCTTCAATATCGCCGACAGCGCTATCACCATTGGTGCCGGCCTGATCTTGCTGGACATGTTCCTGGGAGCACGCAAAAAGCATGACTGACATTCTCCGCGCGGGCCCGGAAACCCGTATCACCTTGCATTTTGCGGTGCGTCTGATGGACGGCACCGAGCTGGATTCCACCTTCGGTGGTGAGCCGGCAGCCTTTGTCTGGGGCGATGAGTCCCTGCTGCCAGGCTTTGAAAATGCCTTGCGCGGCCTCAAGGCCGGCGACCGTCGCAGTGTGTTCCTGGAGGCGAAAAAGGCCTTCGGTGACTACAATGACGAGAATGTGCAGCACTTCACCCGGGATACGTTTGCCCAGTACGACACCCTGGAGCAGGGCATGGTGCTCAGCTTTGCCGATGCCGCCGGTGGAGAGTTGCCCGGGGTGATCAGCAAGGTAGAGGAAGAGTGGGTCTATGTGGACTTTAATCATCCTCTAGCCGGCCGCGACCTGACCTTCGAGGTAGAGATTATCGCCGTGGAGCGTTACGCTCCGGAGCAACCCGTTACCCTGAACTGATGCAACGCAGGCTGCGCTTCTGTGTCGCTGCGACGGTCGCAGAAGCGGCCCTGTACCAGTTACAATGCCTGTACCAGTTAAGCAGGATCTCCTATGCAAATCCGACTCGCCAACCCCCGTGGCTTCTGTGCAGGGGTGGATCGCGCCATCGATATCGTCAACCGGGCGCTGGAAGTGTTCGGTCCGCCGATCTATGTGCGCCACGAGGTGGTCCATAACCGTTATGTGGTGGACGATCTGCGTCAGCGAGGGGCGGTGTTTGTGGAGGAACTCCACGAAGTGCCGGATGATGCCATTGTCATCTTCAGTGCCCACGGTGTTTCCAAGGCGGTGCAGCAGGAGGCGGAACGTCGCCAGTTGAAAGTGTTCGATGCCACTTGCCCGCTGGTCACCAAGGTCCATATGGAAGTGATCCGCTACGCTCGCGAAGGCCGCGAGAGCATTCTCATCGGTCATGCCGGTCACCCGGAAGTGGAAGGCACCATGGGCCAGTACGACAAGGCCCATGGCGGTGATATTTATCTGGTGGAAGATGAGGCGGACGTGGCGAAGATTCAGGTTCGTGACCCTGACACTCTGGCCTTTGTAACCCAGACCACCCTCAGTGTGGACGATACCGCCAAAGTGATCGATGCTTTGCGCGCTCGCTTTCCAAACATCCTTGGCCCCAAACGTGAGGATATCTGCTACGCCACCACCAATCGCCAGGATGCCGTGCGCCAGCTGGCTCTGGAGTGCGGCCTGGTGCTGGTAGTGGGTTCTGTGAACAGCTCCAACTCCAACCGTCTGCGGGAACTGGCCGAGCGCTGCGGCGCCGAAGCCTACCTGCTCGACGACCCCTCCCAGATCGATCCTGCCTGGCTCAAGGGCAAGGCCGCTGTCGGCGTCACTGCCGGCGCCAGCGCTCCCGAAGAGCTGGTCCAGCAGGTCATCACCACCCTCAAATCTCTGGGCGGCTCTGAGGCTGAGGAAATTCCCGGTCGAGAAGAGAATATCCGTTTCTCAATGCCCAAGGCGCTGCGCTCGTAACGCCTGCTCTCCTTCATGCGCCAACGATAGTGTAAGTCCATGATTGGTTCTTTAGTCGGCGTAGGCTATGAACATCTACGACTATAGTGTGATTTGCTTCACACCCGAAAGTACCAAAAATCATTAAATTTCAGCAACTTATACCGCTTGGTGCCACTGGCGGCCCGTTTATCACTCCCTCATTGATGCCCCTCACCGGCTTGCTAGAGTTAATCCACACAATATTGGGTTGGCATGTCTCCATGAAGAGCATTAATCAAAAACAACGGGGCTTTACGATTGTCGAGGCGATGGTCGCGATCGTCATCATGGGGGTCCTGATCGCGATGGTAGCTCCGTCTTTCCGGATGCTGACTGCGGACTCTGCAGTTCGCTCCTGCACCATGGATCTGGTCGCGGCACTTAACACTGCCCGTGCGGATGCAGTGAATCTGCGCCGTACTGTCAGTGTGGAAGCCGTGGATGGAACCACTACAGGAAATGAGTGGGGAGCTGGTGGTTGGACCCTTGAGTATGCGGGATCCACAGAATCAAAAACTTTCGATCCCTGTGAGAACGCTACGCTGGCAGAAGCGGATGGCACCACGACGGTGACGTTTGATCTTCAGGGGCGGACCCCGGCAGCACTGACTTTTCAGGTTTGTCATGCGAAAGGGGAAGTGACGGGGCGCCAGATTGAGGTAGGGCGCACCGGCTTGTTGAAAAATGAAGATTTTGACGGGTGCAGCTGATGACGAAAGTGAAGTCAATGCAGATTCGCCAGGCTGGCGTGGGGATGTTGGAAGTGCTTGTGGCGCTTCTGGTGCTGAGTATCGGTGTGCTTGGTTACGCCGGTCTTCAGCTACGGGCGCTGGACTCTACGGATGAAACCTATATGCGCTCCCAGGCAATGGCGATTGCCCAGGATGCGGTTGAAAGGATGATGGCGAACCCTGGTTCATCTTCGGTTTACCAGACCGAGTCCAACTGGAGTGGCGACCCAGCTGCCACGTTGCCCGATACATGCTGGAACAGCGATTGTACTGCCAGTGCCATGGCGACCTGGGATATTGCCCAGCTTAAATGGTATGCCAATGACCTCCTCTCGCAAGGCGTGGTTCGCGTTGAAGACTGCAAGGGCAGCTCTGCCCAGTGTGTGTTGGTGGCCTGGGGCGGCGAAGCTCTGGATAACTGCCAGGATGCAAATCAGGTTGTCAGCGAAGCAGACTGTGTGGTGCTGGAGGTGCGGACATGATGCGCTCGAAACAGCGAGGGTTCAGCCTTGTGGAACTGATGGTCGCGTTGCTGCTGGGCACTCTGATTACTGCGGCTGCCGTGCAGATGTTTATCACAAATCAGCGCTCGTTTCGCCTGCAGCAAACCATGAGTGAAGTACAGGAAACTGGCCGTTTTGCCGCTGAATTGATCTCCAAAGAGCTGCGGATGGCGGGTCTGACTCGTGCTGATGGTACGGAATCCGGCGGGGTCATTGTGGCCAGTAGCTATGAAGGTGGCACCGGTGCCACGGACAACGACGAACTGCGCTTCCGTTTCTTTGGCACTATGGATTGTGAAGGCGATCAGTACACGGGGGCGAATGATGATGCCCTGATCGAGAATCGCTATTCCGTTAACGCAGATGGCGACCTGGTTTGTGTGGGTCTGATTGATGCCAATGATGATATGGCCTTTAGTGGCGGTGAAGTGGATACCGATGGCGTCACTCTGGTCAGCAATGTGGACAGTTTCCAGGTTCAGTACGGTGTGGATAGGGCAATGACCGCGGGCGCCACGGCAGACGATGGAGTGCCTTATGCCGGCAACTATCGCAGAGCCGACCAGGTTACTGCAGGGGATCTGGTTGTCAGTGTGCGTATCGGTTTACTGGTAAGGGCGTCCCGCGACAGTGATGTCCAGAGCGAAACGCCCAGAGGCTTTACCGTATTGGACAATGAGTTGAGCGGCGGTACAGCGCCACTGGATGTGCAGGCGGTACGGCGGTTGTTTATTCGCACAATCAAACTTCGTAATTACAGATGGGATTCCGTGTAGATGAAAACTGCAGCCCAACTTTTACATCGAAGGAAACAGCAAGGCATGGCGTTATTCATCGCTCTGCTTCTGTTGGTGGTGATTTCTATTCTGGGGGTCTCCGCCATGCGTATGTCGTTGTTCAATGCGCGAATTACCACTGGATCGCAGGTGAGCACAATGACATTTCAGGCGGGTGAAACCGCATTGCAGTCCATGTTTGAAGAGGCCCTGAATGCGGATGAGGGCGGACAGAATAACGTCATCCTCAGGGCTCTAACTAGCCGCTTCTCCGAGGGGAAATTCGAGATACAGCACCGCTGTGTGACTGCGGATGACCCTTACCAGAGCGGTGCCTGCGGTGCATCAGACTACATGGACTCGCGCAGCCTGCTGAAATCCTCGTCTCGGACGGTGGCAAAAAACAATATCCGTAATATCGCCGGTAACTCCGTTACCACGACGGGGGCGGGCGGTACCACGGTTGTCTGGTATGACTTTGTGACGGTAGCCAAGGGCGACATGGAAGATCTGGAAGTGGAAAGTCACAGTGTCCAGGAATTCTCCCGCAAGGGGCTATACATGAGCGGCAATTTCTAGAGTGCGCGGGTGGGGAGGCAAGAAATGAATATTTTAAAACGAACCAGTTATTACATGGGCCTTGGTGCGGCCATTTTTCTCAGCGTGCCAGGTTTGCATGCCGATGACACCGAGGTTTATCTGCAGGGCATTCCTGCTGGTAGCAGTAACAACATCATGATGATGATTGATACGGCAGGTGCCGGTAACTCTGGCGATATCATTGAAAACATTGCCGCCGCCCTTAACCGTGTCATCGACCGGACTGCGTCCAGTACTAATATGGGGTTATCCCGTTATTATGCGGGTGGTCAGCCGGGAGGGTCTTATGTGGCCTACCCGGTCACCCCGCTGCTTAATACCGCAGGCACCCAGTTGACCAGTCTCGCTATCACCGGGGATGGTGATGCTTACCAGGCAAGTAGTAGTGATGCCATTGTTATTGGGGATCCGGAGGTCAAGGTAGCGGGTGGTGATGGCAGTACCCGCCATGGCTTTGTGTTCAATCCGGTAGCGGTGCCTCGCCATGCCTCCATTACCAATGCCTACATTGAACTTCATTCCTCCTTCCCGGTCAGCGGCGCCGAAGTAAGCCTGCTGCAGAATGATGTGGATCTGGCCCAGCCTTTTTCTGCCAGCAATAATCTGTTTGCCGCCGGCTGGAAAGAGTCGGTTATTACCAAGGTAACCGGCCCCGATAACCGCACCTACAATACGGGCGCCGAGTGGGACACCAAAGTCGAGAAAGTTGACACCTATACCATTCGTATTCCATTGACCCCGGTTATGCAAGACATGGTCAGCCGGGCTGCCTGGTGTGGCAATGAAACCATCGGTCTTGGCTTTATGCGCTCGGATTCTACTTTTACCTACTACGCTTCCGAGGCCAACGGGCAGTTGTTGCCGGATGGTGTGACGCCGGTGAAAGCTCCTTCCCTGCATGTTGAGTGGGATCCCACAAGCATGGTGGTAGGTGATGGCCTGTCCGGTGACGATGCGTTGTCCTGTATGGGGGGCGAGCATCGCGATCCTTCCCAAACCGATAATGATGCGATCGAGTTACTGTCCGGCGGCACCTTGTTCAGTGACCGTCCCTTCCTGGTGGGTGATGCAGGCAATCTGGATACCGTATCCACCTCCAAGAAAGCCACCAAGCCGAATGGCAGCAAGGAAGCGGTTTCTTCCGGTTCCTATATGGCAGCGTTGAGGATGCCCCAGTTTGGTCTTCAGAGCGGCGATGTGATCAGCAACGCCAGGCTTTACCTCAATGCCATGGAGGTCTCCGGCGATGGTAAATTGGTCATTGATGCGATCAATGGGGATGCCCTGCCGTTTGATAGTGATGGCTCCATTTCTGCCCAAGGCACCCTGGGTGCCAGCGTTGAGTATCCATTAACGGCTGGCCAGCAGGGTTACTTTGAGGTAGATGTGACCGACATGGTCAACAAGGTGCTGGCAACGGCAGGGTGGACGGCTGGCAGCAATCTGGGCTTTGTGCTGAAGAGTTCTGCGCCGGATTCCTTCTCGGTGCGTCTGGGAGGTATGGATGACGGGGTCGCCAGTGCCGCATACATGAAATTTGATGCCTTGGCTGCCAGCACTTCCAGTTTCCTTCCTTCCTCACGAGATGCGCTGAAGGAGCAGGTGGCATTGCTGGCCAGTGCTCAGGGGGGGGGGAAGCCTGATACAGCCACGAGCCTGCTGGACATGGGGTCCTACATGCATGGGCATGTACCCATCACTGGGGCGGATTATTATAAAACGAACGAGGGTAGCGAACCGGCTGATACCTATGCGGATGATATTTTCGATGCCAGGTATTCCAGTTATCGTTTGCCCCCCAGCGCTGCAGATCAGTGCTCACGCAGTCATATCATTATGATGGCCGGCAAGAGCCCCAACGATCGAAAGACTGCGCAGGATAACGTTTCCAAGGCGACCGAAGGCGTGGTCAAGGGCTCTGATCCGGATTGCCCAGGTACAGACGACTACACCTGCTCCGCCACGTATGCCAAGTGGCTGGCGAATCCTGTGGATCCCGCGGATCGCGTGCCGGTGGTGACCCACATTGTTGGTTTTCAGCTAAAAGATACTGAGACTGAGGGTTATTCCCGTATTGCCGAAGCATCGGGGGGCTTCTATGTGCCAGCGTCGAATGTGGACGAGGTCGAGACGGCGTTTTCCGAAATCATAGACCGTATTACGGTGGAAAATGCCTCTTTGGCTGCGCCGGGTGTGGCAGTTAACCAGTTGAACCGTTTCCAGCATCTGGATCAGTTGTACTACTCCGTATTCAAGCCGGATTTCCTGACACAGTGGAAAGGTAACCTGAAGCGTTACCGTCTCGAGTTTGCCAGCTCTGGCCCGAGAATTGTTGATGCTACCGGTGCCGTCGCCACCGACGACACGACGGGTTTCTTCAAGGACGAGTCGAAGAGTTTCTGGTCTGACTCCGTGGATGGCAATCTGGCGGTAATGGGCGGTGCCCGGGGCGAGATCGACAACGGTAGTACCACTCGCAAGCTGTATTACTTTGCGGGTACTGAGAGCAACCTTGAGCCTTCAGGTAGCATCGATGCAACCTCATTCGGCAGTGGTCAGGCGCTAACGCTGATGGATGATACCAATCAGCCCACTGCAGCCCAGATGAATCTGGCAGATGCCGCCGACCAGCCGGAAGCGGTGACCTTCCTCAAGTTCTCCTGGGGCGATCCTCTGCACAGTGAGCCGCGTTTGGTGACTTATGATGTGGACACGGTAAACAATACTCAGGATAACGTGGTTTACGTCGGCACAAACGATGGCATTCTTCATGCTGTGGATGCGGATGACGGCAGTGAGCGCTTCTCCTTTATTCCTCCTGATGAGCTGGCCAAGACCGGGGCGAGAATGGAGAATGAGAAGCTGTTACCCACGGATTATCCCCGTTCCACTTACGGACTGGATGCGACCTGGACTCCCTGGCGCCGGGTGGAAGGTTCAAACCTGAACGTCTATATGTTCGGTGGGCAGCGACGCGGTGGACGCAACATGTACGCTCTGGATGTGACTGATGCGGATGCGACACCGGACCCCCGTCTGTTGTGGCGAATCAAGGGTGGAAGCACATCCGGCTTTGATGACCTGGGGCAGACCTGGTCCAGCCCGACGCTGGCGCAGATCAAGATTAATGGTAAAGCGGTACCGGTACTTATCTTTGGCGGCGGCTACGACAGTGCAAGCCACGATACAGCGGGCACGTCGTCTTCCGGTGACAGCATGGGCAATGCCATTTATATGGTGAATGCTGTCAACGGCAAGCTCATCTGGAGCGCCTCGGATGCCAGTAGTAATTCCGGGGCTGCATCCCACGATACTGTGAGCAATATGAAGTGGAGCATCCCCTCCGACGTGGCTGCAGTGGATCTGGATGTGGATGGCTTTATTGATGCCCTCTATGCCACTGATCTGGGCGGGCAAATCTTCCGGGTAGATCTGAATATGGATAATACCGGAGCGGGGAGCCTGGTTCGTCGCGTTGAGACCCTGGCCTCCCTGGGCTATGCGGAGTCGTCCTCCTACAGTGATCACCGACGTTTGTATGCCTCTGTGACTGCCTCACTGGCTTACGACAGTTCCGACAACCCCTTCCTGCAGGTGGTGGTTGGCTCGGGTTATCGGGCGCATCCTCTTGAAAAGAATGCGACTCAGGACCGCATATTCATGGTGGAGGACACGGACATCTTCAATGCCCAGAAAACCGGGTATACCTCATCCGGAACAGTGGGCACTTCCGACCTGGTGGATGTGACCAGTAACCTCTCTCCCTCGGCGGGAGATCTCTCCAAACGAGGCTGGTATCTCAACCTGGACAAGGCGAACGGGGAGAAGGTGCTGGATGCTGCCGCAATTCTGGATGGTGTCATCTATCTTACGGCCTATGTGCCTACCGACCTCTCCTCGCGTTCCGATTGTGCTCCTGTGCAGGGACGTACCCGCCTTTACACCATCAATGTGAACGATGCGTCGCCGGCAGGGGATGCAAACAACGACGGTGCCGTGGATGGCTCGGATCGTATCGAGGAAAGTGCTCTCATTGGTCTGGGTGGTGGGGCTACGGTTGTTGTGGGTGGGGAGGATCCTCCTACTGACCCAGATCAAACAGATGATGATGGCTATGATTCAGCCTGCGAGAGTGGTTCCCAGATTGCGATTCTGGTGGGTACTTCCGTCCGTTCGGGTGGGTTTATGAAAGGCTGTGGTCTGAAGAAGACCCGCTGGTATCCGGTAGACAGTGATGCGGAGGCGGATGCGGTTATCCAGGCGGAGAACCCCAACCCGACCACGCCATAAACAAAATAAACGCTTGGGGGCAAAAGCCCCCTTCGGGGTCTATATGCAGAATAGAAACAGACAGACAGGTTTTACCCTGATTGAGTTGCTTATTACAGTGATGATAGTGGCTATTCTGGCGGCGATTGCTTATCCGTCATACACCAATCATGTTCGTAATACGGTTGAAGCCAAAGTGCGTGGGGATCTGATGGATCTGGCTGCATCTCAGGAGCGCTGGCGTTCCCAGAACTTCACCTACACTAACTCTCTGACCAAATTGGGGTCTTCTCTGGCCAGTGATGAGAAGTACACAGTGACGATTACTTTGGCTAATAGCGACCAGACCTATGAAGCGTTGGCGACGCCAAAGAGCGGTTCTATTGTTGCGGGAGGGGTGTCGTTCAAGATTAATCAGGATAGTGATACCTGTTTCGGAACGGGTGGCTGCACTATTGGCACCGATGATCCCTGGAGCAAGCGCTGACGGTAGTTTGTTTTTACTGCCTGGTTACTGAGTAACCGGGCAGCTCCCCTTCGGTATACTGCTTTCCACTCTTGGCCGACCCACCCAGTTAACCACCACCCGTTTGCCTGCATTTTTCAGGCAAACGTAAAAGCTCCCGTTCTGGTAGTACCCTTTGCCAGTGGCTTTGTATCGAAACCAGGGTTTGCCTCGGAAACTTTTCCACTGCCATTGGATTTGTTTTGTGTCACCGGTTTCCGCGACAATGTTCTCCCCTGTGTCATGTTTCAGATTCTTGTTGCTGTCGTGGAAAGCCATCAGTCCCGGCCCCGGGCTATGGTCATTGCAGTCACTGTTTTTGATGCAGATCACGATGTCACCTTGCACAAGGCTGCTGCTGCGGGCCTGTAGCAGTAATGCCAGTGTATCATTGGCGGCTGAGGTCAGCCGCTGGTTGGTGACGAGCCGTTGCAGTGACGGCAGGGAGAGGGATAGCACTAGTCCCATAATGATCAGCGAGACCATAAGCTCCATCAGTGTCGTGCCGGCTTCTCTTTTCATTCTTCATGCTCTGATGCCTGAACAGGCAGCATAGACAGCACATTGTCGTGGTGGCATAGATAAATTTCGCAAGACGGTGTAGGGCAGTTATGACAAAGCATGTAGCCGATGTAGCAGTGGTTGGCGCAGGAATAATGGGGCTTTTGTCCGCCATGGAGCTGAATTGTCGGGGCAGGCAGGTCACGGTGTTTCACGACGAGCCGGCTCGCAATCCAGCTTCCTGGGCTGGTGGCGGAATTCTTTCGCCACTTTTCCCCTGGCGGTATTCTGATGCGCTAACCCGCCTGACTCGGAATGCTGTGCAGGATTATCAGGCGCTGGCCAGGGTGCTGGAGGTGGACTTCCAGGTAGTTCCGCAGGGATTGCTGGCGGTGACGGATGAAACGGATCAAGTGACAGACTGGTGTCGCCGTCACGAAGTGACTTGCGAGCGACACCCGCTTGGTTGGTTCTTGCCTGAACTGGGCTCTGTGCGCAATCCATGGTTGATTGATCGGCTCAGGGAGGCGCTGGAGAAACGTGGTGTCAACATAGTGGCTGAGCAGGTCACCTGCCTTGAAGAAGCCGGTAGTGGAATGAATGTGGTGACCGGGGCAAGTAAGCACCGGTTCGATGCGGTTGTGGTTGCAGCGGGGGCCTGGTCGGCTCCGCTGTTGGTTCCCTGGGGGGTGACGTTGCCGGTGACTCCTGTGAAAGGGCAAATGCTGTTGTGGGACCTGGGTGAGGATTGCCCCGATACGGTCTGGCTCAGCGATTCCGGTTATTTTATTCCCCGAGGCGATGGGCTCTGTTTGTTTGGTTCTACGATGGAGCCCTCTTTCGAGACGAGTCTTCCTACCAGGGAGGGGTATGAGTGCCTGCGCGCAAACGCCTTGCGTCTAAGACCCTCGCTGGCAGGAAAAACGCCTTTGGCAGTGTGGGCGGGGCTTAGGCCCGGTAACATCAGGGACGAGCCGTACATCTTTCCGGTGGATTCGCAGCAACGCCTATGGGTCAACACGGGGCACTTTCGGAATGGGCTGGTGGCAGCGCCTGCTAGTGCGCGATTACTGGCGCAATGGATGTGTGGGGAGCCACTGGAGTTCGATCCTGCGCCCTACGGGGCGCCATGATCACTCGCTGCCGTCGTCCCTGTCTAACTCTAGCTTCTTGAGTCGATACCGTAGGGAGCGAAATGTCATGCCAAGTTTTTTCGCGGCAGCAGTCCGATTCCAGTGTGTGGCATCCAGTGCTTTGAGGATTTCCTGACGCTCGATGTCCTGTAGAAAGTCTTCCAGCGGTTGGTCGGCGGCCCGCTTGGGTAAGTCCTGATTGATGCCATCGGCTATTTTGGCCGGCGCGGGGGAAGAAGGCGACTGTAAATGCAGGCTCTCGGCCTCAATTACCATACCATTGCAAAGGGTCATGGCCCTTTCCAGCGTGTTTTCCAGTTCCCGCACATTACCGGGGAAGGGATAATCACACAGGGCTTTCATGGCCTGGCCACTGACCTTGGGGGCGCTAGTGTCCCAAGCTTGGCTGAGGCGCTGAAGAATATGATCAACCAGTGCAGGAATGTCTTCCTGTCGTTCACGAAGCGGTGGAACGTGAGCTTCGATAACGTTGAGACGATAAAATAGATCCTGCCGGAAGCGACCTTCGGCCATTTCATTGGTCAGATCCTTGTGGGTAGCGCAGAGAATGCGCAGGTTCACTTGGAACTCCCGCGCTTCACCCACCGGGCGCACACTCTTTTCCTGAATAGCCCTTAATAATTTGACCTGCATGTGCAGGGGCAGGTCGGCCACTTCATCCAGAAAGAGGGTGCCGCCATCGGCCTCCCGAAACAGACCTTTGCGGTCTTCCACGGCACCGGTAAATGCGCCTTTGCGGTGGCCGAAAAATTCGCTTTCCATCAATTCTGAAGGGATGGCGCCGCAATTGACGGCGACAAAGGGCTTTTCCCTGCGGGGGCCCAGGTTGTGAATCAGGCGGGCTATGCGCTCCTTGCCGCTGCCGGATTCGCCGCTGATGTAGATCGGTGCCTGGCTGCGTGCCAGTTTGCGGACTTGGGCCTTCAGGGCCCGCATGCTAGGTGCCTCACCGATCAGGTTGTCTTCTTCCTCGTGATGATCTTCCACTTCGCTGATGCCTAGCCCGTCTTCAATCAACTGACGCAGGCGATCCAGCGCCACCGGCTTGGCAATAAAGTCATAGGCCCCGAACTTCATGGCATCGGTGGCGGTTTCCATGCTGCCGTAAGCCGTGATGACAGCGGTAGGCATGTCCGGGCAATGCCGGGAAATAAACTGCAGCAGCTCCAGCCCGGTGCCGTCCCCCAGATTCATGTCGGTCAGGCACAGATCGAAGGTGTGCTCACCAAGGGCTGCTTTGGCTGCGCCAAGTGATTCGGCCGCTGTGGCCTTGAGTTTCATGCGCCCAAGGGTGATCACCAGCAGTTCGCGTAGATCGGCTTCGTCGTCAACAACCAATACGTGTGGGGTGTCAGCACTCATAATCAGATCGTGTTATTGAAATTGTCGGTGCGGGTGGGCAAAGGTTATCACAAAGCTGGCCCCGTTCGGGGTGTCTTCCAGGTCCAGCGCAGCCTGATTGGCCTGGCAAAGCTCCCGGCTTAGATAGAGGCCAAGTCCATTGCCGTCACTGGCCGTGGTATAGAAGGGCTCAAAAAGGTGCCGTGCAGTCTCGGGAGGAATGCCACTGCCATTATCCCGGATTCTGAGCCAGGGCAGCCCGGTTTGTTCATGGCTGCCACATTCCAGCGTAACCCGGCAGTTTTCCCCGCCATGCTGGAAGGCATTACGGATCAGGTTGTCGACCACCTGGGTCAACTGATTGCGATCAAAGCGTACTTCCACGTCCGCTTGACAGGTCTTGCCAAGGCGCTCGCCGGGGTAGCCTCGCAAGCTCCACTGCTCACAAAGCTCGTTGAGAAACGGCGTCAAACCAAAGCGTTCGGCTTGTCCGCGACCTCGACGTGACAAATCCAGAACATCATGAATGATGCCATTTACCCGGCCCACATGGTTGCGAATGATGCCTAGCAAATGCTGGTCTTCCTCGCTGGCATCGCCGTCTAGCAACAGTTCGGTGGCATGATTGATGGCGCTCAGCGGGTTGCGGATCTCATGGGCCAGGGTGGCGGAAAGGCGCCCCAGTGAGGCGAGATTCATCTGCTGGGCTTCCTGGGCTACCCGGGCGCTGTCTTCCAGAAACAGCAGTGTTAGCAGTTCGTGGTCGGTTTCCAGGGGGGCAAACCTGGGGTTGAGTACCGGTGATTGTTCCGAGGTTCTCAGGGTGGCCAGTGGCAGTAATGGGTTGTCTTGCCAGCGTTGATAACGGCTGACCAATTGCTTGGGCAACCGATTGCCGAGCATGGGCGTGCCAAACAGGCTGTTGGCTGCCTGGTTGGCCATCAGAATGCGGAAGGATTCGTCGAATACCACAACGCCGGTCCGCATGCGCTGCACAATCTGCTGGTTCAGGGCTTCCAGTCGCTCGATAGCTACACGCTGGCGCTGGGCAATCCGCTCGCTTTGCTGCAGCCGCTGGGTTATCTGTTGAATGATCAGCGATACCATGAAAAAGGCGATGCCCAGCAGGCCGGATTCTGTCAGCAGGAAAGGGGAGTCCGACAGGGACTGCATGGAAAAGTAAAACTGCTCAAACATCATGACCAGCGTGGCCAGAGCAGCAATCAGGAAGCCAAGACGCCCGCGCAACAGAATGTTGCCGGCTGCCACGGTAACCAGAAGCAGTACCGCCAGGCCGCCCTCCAGCCCCCCATTGGCATGGACAACGAGGGACAGCATGGTCAGATCGGTAATCAGCGAGGCAGGCTGTGCCCAGGCTGGGTAGGCACGTTTCTCGGCCCGAAAATCCAGAGTGGCGGATGCCAGCGTCAGACCCAGATAGACAAAGAGTGTGGTTTCAAACAATAACGGTAAGTGATTGCCGATCAGGGCTTTTTCCGGGCCGAAGTGCAGCAGCATCAGGCTGCAGGCGATGGCAATCCGGTAGACATTGTAGATGCGGGCAGGCGTCCACCCCTGGCTAGCGGTCATGGTGCTCCAGATACAGGCGTTGGTGCTCCTGGCAACAGAAGTGAAGGCCGTTATGAGTGAAGGCTTCCTGGGCCGGAACATGCACGTCACACTGGGCGCATTTGAGCATGGCCTGGGCGTCCTGACTGCTGCTGTCGGGGCTGGAGTTGTCGCGGCCGCTTGCCTGTGACAGCAGGTTTTTCACCACTCGCCAGGCCAGATAGATCAGGGCGGCAATAATCAGCAGGCGAATCAGGCCCATTTTGTTCTCCTCGATTTGTAGCGTGATGCGTTCATCGATCGCCGGCTAAAGAGTACAATCAGCGCTCACTTGAGGAAAGGCCGGTTAACCATGCGGATTATTATGGCCCAGCAGAATGTGCTGGTGGGCGACATTGAAGGTAATGCCCAGCGGGTGATCAATGCGGCGGACGAGGCGCGCCGTTTGCTGGGGGCGGATCTGGTGCTGTTTCCGGAATTGATGCTGACCGGCTATCCACCGGAGGATCTGTTGTTGCGGCCCAGCCTAAACAGCCGTGTGGATGCGGCTTTGGAGAAGATCGGGCAACAGGTCGCTGTGCCGGTGGTGATTGGCTATCCCGCCGTGCGTAATGGCCAGCGCCGCAATACCGCCGGGGTAGTGTTCCCTGGTGAAAGTCGCCCCCGTCATGAATATTTCAAACAGCATTTGCCCAATTACCGTGTGTTCGACGAAAAACGCTATTTTCAACCTGGTTCCGAGGCCTGCAGCTTTGAGTTGGATGGCTGGACCCTGGGGCTGACCATTTGCGAGGACATCTGGCATAGCGGGCCGGCAGCACAGCTGCAGCAACAGGGCGTTGACCTGGTGCTTAACCTGAATGCTTCCCCTTTCCGCGCCAATAAGTTTCAGGAGCGCCTGGAGCAAGTGGAGGCGCGCAGCCGAGAAACTGGCTTGCCAATACTGTATTGCAACCTGGTGGGCGGTCAGGATGAGCTGATTTTTGATGGCGCTTCTTTTGTTTGTGACAGCCAGGGACGTCGCTGTATACAGGCCGCCAGCTTTACCGAGGCGCTGATTCCGGTGGATCTGCAGTGCAGTGATGGACACTGTGAACCCATGGGGGAGCAATTGCCACTTCCGGGCCTGGAGGAGAGTCTTTACCGGGCGCTGGTATTGGCAACTCGGGATTACGTCAACAAAAACGGTTTCAAGGGCGCCTTGTTGGGGCTGTCCGGAGGCATTGATTCGGCACTGACCCTGGCGGTTGCTGTGGATGCTCTGGGGCCGGAGCGGGTAGAAGCGGTGATGATGCCGTTCCGTTACACCTCCGCCATGAGTCTGGAAGACGCAGAGAAGCAGGCTAAAACCCTGAGGGTCCACTACCGGGTTCTGCCCATTGAGCCTGCCTTCAATGGTTTTATGGATATTCTCAGTGAGGCATTCGCTGGCCAGGAGAAAGATACCACCGAGGAAAATCTGCAGGCCCGTTGCCGTGGCGTCTTGCTCATGGCGCTTTCTAACAAGAACGGGTCGGTGGTACTGACTACCGGCAATAAGAGCGAAATGGCCGTAGGATATGCGACGCTCTACGGTGATATGGCCGGCGGCTTCTCGGTACTTAAGGATGTGTTCAAGACCATGGTGTACCGCTTGGCCAATTGGCGAAACCAGCAGGCGGGTGTGGAAATTATTCCAGAGCGAGTCATTACCCGCCCACCGTCGGCCGAGCTGGCCCCGGACCAGGTCGACAGTGATTCATTGCCGGATTACGACGAACTGGATGCGATTCTCGAGCGTTATGTGGAGCAGGACATGAGCGCTGAGGCCGTCATTCGGGACGGCTTCGACCGTGACAACGTCTACCGGGTGGTAAAACTTACCGATCGCAACGAGTACAAGCGCCGCCAGGCAGCCGTGGGCCCCCGCGTCAGCCGTCGCGCCTTTGGCAAGGATCGGCGCTACCCGATCACCAACGGCTGGCGGCCGGGAGATTAA